>NZ_JBDPMF010000020.1:0-960 GCF_039871645.1 Mycobacterium sp. B14F4
ACCCTGGCCCCCACCCCCGACGGCGCCTTCACCTACACCCCCAACCCGAACTTCAACGGCACCGACGAGTTCACCTACATCGCCTTCGACGGCACCGACAACTTCATCACCGCCACCGTCACCATCACCGTCACCCCGGTCAACGACGCCCCCATCGCCGCCGACGACACCGCCACCACTACCGAAGACACCCCGGTCACCATCGACGTGCTCGCCAACGACACCGACCCCGACGCCGACACCCTGACCGCACTGGTCATCAGCGGCCCGACCAACGGCACCCTGGCCCCCACCCCCGACGGCGCCTTCACCTACACCCCCAACCCGAACTTCAACGGCACCGACGAGTTCACCTACATCGCCTTCGACGGCACCGACAACTTCATCACCGCCACCGTCACCATCAGCATCACCGAAGTAAACGACTCACCAGTCGCCGTCGACGATGCATACACCGTGGGCGCTGGACGGGTCCTCACAGTGACCGCCGGGGGTGTCCTCACCAACGACACAGACGTGGATGCCGGTGCCGTCCTGACTGCGACCGTTGTGCAAGGACCCGCCAACGGAACATTGACCTTAAGAGCAGACGGCACTTTTACCTACACCCCGTCCAGCGGATTCAGTGGCGCCGACTCCTTCATCTACACCGTCACCGACAACACCAACCGCACTGACACGGGCGTGGTGACGATTGCCGTCCAACCGATCACGGCGAGCGATGACGCCTTTACGGTGCTGATGGATACCAGCACCGTGCTGTTCCCGGCGCTAAGCGCCAACGACACCTCCGTCACCGGCGTGGACCTGGGCGCCATCACCATCGTCACCGGCCCCAGCCACGGCATCGTCGAGGTCGGCACCGACGGCACCGTGACCTACCGGCCCTACAACGACTTCCGCGGCACCGACACCTTCACCTACACCCTGGGCGCGGCCAACACCTTCATCCCCGTCTCC
>NZ_JBDPMF010000003.1:0-527160 GCF_039871645.1 Mycobacterium sp. B14F4
GTTGCACGTGCACCTTTTCGCAGTTCCATCGCCCCAGCTTTGCGCCACCAGGCTGAACCGACGTTGCGCGACACACCTACCTGTCGCTCGGCCTCGAGCACCGGAGTGCCGGCACACACCAGGTCGACGAACTGTCTCCGCACCGCCAATGGGACGGGGTATCCAGACGGCATTGCAACCTCCAAACGGCGATATTGCAGTGACCGTATGAATCTGCCACCTCGAATGGCCGCACAACTTCAGTTTCGGCGCGATCTAGAGCGCGTGCAGGGCCCGGTACCACGAACGACGCCCCCGTCCGCGTCGGCGGGTACCGGGCCGAGACGACGGTCGGCGGTGAACCCGGCCAGCGGGAGCGCGGCGAGCACCACCGCCCCTTCGAGCACCGTCCGACGGCTGGGGCGCACAGACACGGCCGAGTGTCAGCAAGCCGTATGCCCGGTCGGTGCCCCCGGTCGTACGGTGTCCGCACGGGATCGTTCGGCCACGCGAACAGGGCGTGTACGGCAGCTTTTCGGCCCTGGCGATGACGCGTGCGAAATTTTCCCGGTTATCTCCACCGATTGCGGGGGCGAACAGGCGATAATCGAACCACAAAACATGCTCGGCGCTGGCCGACGGAGTCCCGACCTCGGGAGGTATGGTCAGGGCATCGTGTCGAAAAAACCTGCGCGATAGTCAAATAGCCGATCCCTCGAGCTCCTAAAGGGTGGACCGTGACAGAAACCTCAAACGCAACACAAAGCTCGTCAACGCAAGCGCAATCGAAGTGGCTGTCGAAGTCCGCGTCGCAGACCCGCGGATCGGACAAGAAAGAAGTCCAGTTCCACTACGACATCTCCAACGACTTCTTCAAGCTCTGGCAGGACCCGACCCAGACCTACAGCTGCGCGTACTTCGAGAAGGACGACTACACCCTCGAGCAGGCGCAGAGGGCCAAGGTGGACCTCTCGCTCGGCAAGCTGGGCCTACAACCAGGCATGACGCTGCTGGATATCGGGTGCGGCTGGGGCTCGACGATCGCCCGCGCGGTGGAGAAGTACGACGTCAACGTCATCGGCCTGACGCTCTCGGAGAACCAGAAGCAACACATCGAGGACTACTGGTTCGCCAACCTCAAGAGCGACCGGAACATGGAGGTGCGGCTGCAACCGTGGGAGGACTTCGAGGGCAAGGTCGACCGCGTCGTGTCGATCGGCGCGTTCGAGCACTTCGGCTTCAACAAGTACGACGACTACTTCAAGAAAACCTTCAGCTGGATGCCCGACGACGGGGTGATGCTGCTACACACGATCATCATCCCCAGCGACGAGGAGATCAAAGCCAAGAAGCTGCCGCTGACCATGTCGAATGTGCGGTTCATCAAGTTCATCATGGACGAGATCTATCCCGGCGGCCGTTTGCCACTGGCCGCGCAGGTTACCGATGCCGCGCACCGCAACGGCTACACGGTCACCCGCGAGCAGCACCTGCAGCCGCACTACGTCAAGACGCTGGACGCCTGGGCAGCCAACCTGGAAGCCAAGAAGGACGAGGCGATCGCCATCACGTCCGAAGAGGTCTACGAGCGGTTCCGCAAATACCTGACCGGTTGCGCGGACCTGTTCCGCAAGGGCTACACCGACGTTGCGCAGTTCACCTGCGAAAAGTCGCCTGCTTAGCCGATTTATGAAAAGTGCGTTATATCAATTAGCCTGACTCGTCGCATTTTGATCAGACCTTCGGAGGAGGCCACCAAGAGATGTCGGATAGTTCGGGGACGACGATGAAGGTGGCCTACGAGGACGTCCAGGCTCACTACGACATCTCCAACGAGTTCTTCGGCCTGTTCCAGGATCCGACGAGGACGTACAGCTGCGCGTTCTACGAGCGCGACGACATGACGCTCGAAGAGGCGCAGCTCGCCAAGATCGACCTCGCGCTCGGCAAGCTGGACCTGCGCCCGGGGATGACGCTGCTCGACGTCGGCTGCGGCTGGGGCTCGGTGATGAAGCGGGCGATCGAGCGCTACGACGTCAACGTCGTCGGCCTGACCCTGAGCCGCAATCAGTGCGCGCTGGGCCAGCAGATCCTCGACGCCGTAGAGACCGAACGCTCGCGGAGGGTGCTGCTGCGCGGCTGGGAGGAGTTCGACGAGCCCGTCGACCGCATCGTGTCCATTGAGGCGTTCGAGGCGTTCCCGAAGTCGCGCTACAAAGCGTTCTTCGACACCTGCTACCGGATCATGCCCGACGACGGCCGGATGGTGCTGCAGACGATCATGGGTCACCCGCTCAAGCGCTGGCCGGAGATGGGCATCCCGATCGTCATGTCGGACCTGAAGTTCATGCGGTTCATCGCCAAGGAGATCTTCCCCGGCGGTTCGGTGCCCTGCGACGAGGACGTCATCGAGTACTCCACCAACGCCGGCTTCACCGTCGAGGCCCTCGACACGATGACCCCGCACTACGTGCGCACACTCGACACCTGGGCGGAGAAGCTGGAGGCCGCCAAGGACCAGGCGATCGCGGTGACGTCGCAGGAGATCTACGACCGCTACATGCGCTACCTGGTCGGCTGCTCGGACTTCTTCCAGCGCAACGTCAGCTACGTCGGGCAGTTCACCCTCGTCAAGTTGCGCTCAGTACGCGCCGAAGGCCAGCGTGACGTTGTTGCCGCCGAAGCCGAGCGAATTGCTCAGCGCGTAGCGGTACCGCCCGCGGCGGGGCTGCTCGGTGACGACATCGAGGTCGATCGCGGGGTCGAGGTGCGTCAGGTTGAGCGTGGGCGGGATGACGCCGTCGCGCAGCGCCTGCACGGTCAGCACCGCCTCGATGGCCCCCGCGGCGCCCAGCGAGTGCCCTAGCGCGGCCTTCGGCGCGTACACCGCCGGATTGTGACCGCCGAATGCGCGGCGGATCGCGTGCGCCTCCGCGAGATCGCCGGCCCTGGTCCCGGTGGCGTGGGCGTTGACGTGGTCGATGTCGGCCGGCTCCAGGCCGGCCAGCTGAGCGGCCCGCACCATCGCGTCGGCGGCACTCTCGCCACTGGGTTCGGGTACGACGAAGTCGTAGCCGTCGGAGGTGATGCCCGCGCCCATGAGGCGGGCCAGCGGGCGCGCGCCCCGCGCCACGGCGTGCTCCTCGGTTTCGATCAGCAGCAGGGCACCGCCCTCCCCCAGCACCATGCCATCGCGGTCCTCGTCGAACGGACGGCACGCGCCTGCGGGATCGTCGTTGTTGGTGGACAGGATCCCCTGCTGAAGAAACGCCGCGACGGGCACCGCCTCGATGTGGGTCTCGACGCCGCCGCAGATCGCGACGTCGGCCTCGCCCATGACCAGTTGCCGCCAGGCGTAGGCGATCGCCGCCGCACCGGATGCGTCGGCCATCACCGGCGAGAGGATGCCCGCCTTGGCCTGGTGGTCCAACCCGACCGCGGCGGCGGCCCCGTTGGGCATGTACATCTGGATCGTCAGCGGGGACACCGCCCGCAGCCCCTTCTGCCGCCAGTCGTCGTGCTGGGCGGGGATCTCCTCCGTCGACCCCAGAGCCAGCCCGATGGAGACGGTCAGACGCCGCGTGTCGACCTCCGGGGACCCGGCGACATCGAAGAGCCGGCGCCCGAGCACCGTGGACATCTTCTGCATGAACGACGTGCGGCGTTGCTCGACGCGGGTGAGGTGCTTGTCGAAGTCGTCCACCAGGGAACCACCGATACGCACCGGCGAGTCCAACTCGCCGACGAACCACTTGTCGAGCGCGCGGATGCCGCTGACGCCCTGCTGCAACTGCAGCCAGGTGTCTTCGGCGTCCGCCGCCACTGCCGTGGTCGACACGACAGCAGTGACGACGACATCGGGAAACCCGTCGCCGGTCCTCAGCGCGGCCATGCCCGGTACTCCTTAATCCGTCCACTCGCGAGCTGAATATGTTGGGGTATCTCTTGTTACCTTAAAACTCCCTGATCGAGGTTGGATCGTTCGTGGCTGAACTCAATGTGTTGGGCGCTCCGCTGGAACCGTGCGGCACCGACCCGATGACGGGCTTCTACCGTGACGGCTGCTGTTCCACCGGGCCGGAGGACATCGGCAGCCACACCATCTGCGCGGTCGTCACTGCCGAGTTCCTGGCGCATCAGCGCTCGATCGGCAACGACCTGTCCACGCCGCGACCGGAGTACCGGTTCCCCGGGCTGCGACCCGGCGACCGGTGGTGCGTCACCGCGGTGAACTGGCTCAAGGCGTACCAGGACGGCTTCGCCGCCCCGGTGGTGCTCGCGTCGACCCACGAGCGCACGCTCGAGGTGGTGCCGATGGACGCGCTGCGGGAGAACGCGGTCGACGTGCCCGACGACCTCGGCGGGCTGTAGGGCGGAACCTGGCGCGGGCCTCAGCACCGGGGCCTACCGTGAAACCATGACTGAACAGGTCCCCGCGGTGACGCCGTCGCATCCGCCGGCCGCGCTGCTGCGCATGGTGAATCCGTTGATCGGCCGGCTGCTGCGCACTCCCCTGGCCGGGTCGCTGCGCAAGCAGATGATGGTCATCGACGTGGCGGGGCGAAAGTCGGGGCGACGGTATTCGATCCCGCTGAGCGCGCACCAGATCGACGGGTCGTTGTACGCGTTGACGAGCGCGCCGTGGAAGAACAACTTCCGCGACGGCGCCGTGGCCGAGGTGCTGCACGACGGCCGGGCGACGGCCATGCGCGGTGAACTGGTGACGGACCCGTCGGCGGTGGCCGAGTTGTCACACCGCTGCGCGCAGTCGTACGGACCGAAACGGGCGCAGACCATGATGGGGATGAAGTTCCGTGACGGGCGCATCCCGACGGTCGAGGAGTTCGCCGATGCCGCTCGGCGGGAGCGTTTCGTCGCGGTTCGGTTCAGTCCGGCCTGACCGGGAGCTACGTGTCGATCACGTGGCGGTCGGCGCGGACCCGTCGCGCCCGGGACTTGGCGATCGCGCGCGACACCACGTGCACGAGCGCGCGCCACGGTAGCGAAACCGGCCACAACAGCCCGAACATCACCGCCACCAGGGCGTGAGCCGCCGGCCGGAGTACGCCGGCGTGCGCCCGCCAGAACCACCAGCCGGTGGCCACACCGATGCCCGCGTAAGCGATCAGTGTGAGTACGTGATCACCCACGTCCCCATTATGGGTGCCGTGGGGCGACGGCCACCGCGCCGCAAGGGACTTCGGTCCTCAAGATGCATGCCGTTTGCCCTTGCCCACCGGTAATTGCAGGACCGTAAATTGTTCCCGACGAGGGGCCGAACGCTGGCTTGCCGGCGCCAAGCCGAAGGGACCCCAGGTGCACATTTCGAGCATCGACGGTGGTGCTGCCGCTGCGGGAGACTCCACGCCGCCCGCGGCCGCTCGATCTCCTCACCTTCACCAAGTCTCGGCCGGGGACGCGCGCAAGCGGCCGGTTGGCCGGCCGCGGGCCCTGGACGCCGAGAAAGTCGCTCTGGTGAACCGGTTGCATGCGCTCGGCGTGTCCAAGTCCGCCATCGCGCGGACGCTCGGTGTCAGCAGGCCGACCGTCTATCGGGCGCTGGCCGACGTGGAGGCCGCTCACCCGGCCTGAGCGAAGCCGAGAATCGCTGGCAGCACGGCCAATTGACGGCAACCCGTCGCACCTTGCGGACTACCCGCGACACCGCATGATCCGTGCGCAGACGCCTGGCCCGGGACGGCAATTGACGTTTCCGAAAACTGCTCCGGGGTACCCCGGGGGAGCACAGGAGGTTCGAGATATGCCTACGTGGGGTTGGATTCTGATCGCAGTCCTCGCCGTGATCGCGGTGGTCGCCATCGTCGTCGCCGTCCGCGCCACGAGTTCTCGCAGACGATCGGAGCGACTCAAGGAACACTTCGGCCCCGAGTACGAGAGAGCCGTCGTCACCTCCGGAGACCCACGCGTCGCCGAAGACGAGCTCGCGGCCCGGGAGAAGAAGCGCAAGAAGCTCGACATCGTCGCGTTGTCGCCGCAGGCGCATGCGAACTATGCCGCGCAGTGGCGGCGGGTGCAGACCGCGTTCGTCGACAACCCGTCCGGAGCGGTAGGTGAAGCCGACCGACTCGTCAGCCAGGTCATGCGTGAACGCGGCTACCCGGTCGAGGATTTCGAGCAGCAGGCGTCCGACATATCGGTCGACCATCCCGAGGTCGTCGAGAACTACCGCGCCGCACACGGCATTCACCTCTCCCAGGAGCGCAGTGATGTCGGCACGGAGAAACAACGTGAGGCGTTCGTCCACTACCGCGTGCTGTTCGAAAAGTTACTCGAGACCGACAAGGGCAAGCCAGAGGAGGCGCGAGCATGACAACTCCCGATCCAAACCATGACCAGCACCAGCAAGCCGCCGGACCGGCAGAGCACGTCGGGCCTGGCAATGAGGCGATGCAGGCGGAGAGCCGGCATAGCCAATCCTCCGGCGTCACGCCGGTCGACTCAGCTAGCCGGCCTTCGGAATCTCCGGCTGCGCGAGCAGGCTCGTCCACCGACGAATCGCTCTTCGGTGAAGGTCTGCTGACCGGGTTACGGTCGCGCTGGGACGACGTTCAGGCCGGTTTCGTCGACGATCCCAGACAATGCGTGGAGAAGGCAGACAGCCTCGTTTCGGATGTCGTCGAACGGCTCACAGCCGCCTTCGCCCACGCCCGGTCGCGGCTCGAGGAGCAATGGGCCCGGGGCGAGGACGCCTCCACGGAGGAACTCCGTCTCGCGCTTCAGCGCTATCGTGAGTTCTTCCAGCGGCTCCTCTCGGTGGACGACACGAAACGCGAGCATCACGATCGACCGGTCGAGCATCAGTCACCAGAGGGCCAGCAGGTGACCTGAATACGGTAGGTGCTCAACGGTATTCGACCTCAACGGTATTCGACACTGTCCGGGCTACGGTCAGTGTTCATCGCGACCCAGGCGTCGACACTGCTCCACGTCCGCTCCAACCATCCAGTGAGTTGATCGGGCTGCGGGAGTTGGGTGGGCGGCACCAGGACCGTACGAACGAGCATCCGGTGGTGTACCGGCAACTTCCACCACGGGCGGTCCCGTCCATCGGGCGAGAACCCGCTATGGGTGAGCACCAGGATATTGGCTCTGGGCGCGCCGCTCAGCGCAGCGGCGGCTCCGCCGGTACGCGGCGGCAAGGTGTACGACTGTCGCAGAGCCCGCCTCGCGGCGCGCATCCGGCCCGCCGAGCGCAGTTCGTGAATGGCCTTGCGCCACCGCGGCCAGCTGAAGTTCGCTCCCTCGGGAAACAGCAGCAGCGCCTGCCCGCCGGTCAACGACCCGGCCAGCTCGTGAATCTGGCGGCGGGCACGGCCACCCCGCGCCAGGAAGCACAGGCAGCCCAGGTCGCCGGCGAAGTCCAGGACCGGCTCCCAGCGGAGAACGGCCTTGAGCGCCACCCGAATCTGCAGCCCGTAGCGGATCGTGAGCAGCCAGGCCACCAACACGCTGTCGCCGGGTCCGCAATGGCGTGAGAGCACGATCAGCGGCTCCTGGCGGGGTATCCCCTCCGGCGACGCCGATGCCGAGTCCAGCACCACCTCCACGTCCAAGATGCGCCGCACGGCGGTGTAGGCAGTGTCGAGGAAGCCCCGCACCAACCGATCGCCGTCCCGGTTTCCGCACATCAGCCGAGCCAGGGTGCGTAATTCGATTGCGGCGTAAGCCATCATCACCGCGACGGTGCGCGTCGGGCGACTCGACCGCATCGCCAGCCCCGCCACCGCCGTGATCGCCAGCAGCACCGGACCCGACACCAGGATGGCCACCGTGAGCACGGCGACCAGCGGTACCGTCACGGATCGGCGCAGCAGAGTCATGGCAGGGCCTCGAGGTAGTCGCGGGTCGCCGCGTATGCCAACTCGGCGCGCCGGGTGGTTCGAGTGGCGTCGCGGTAGCGCAGGTTCGACCACGTCGTGGCCGAGCGCGGAGGCAAGCCGGTCGGAAGCACATGCACGGTCACGGCGGAGCTCACCCGTTCAAGGTCACCGTGGAATCGATGCCGACGGGAAATCTCGAAAGCCGCGAACGCCACTTCCCACAGGAACCGCGGCGCCTTGAGCTGCTCCTCAACTCGCCCGACGTGAAGCACCCACACGGTGTCGGCGCCGCGGGCCACAGCGTGGTCCAGGGGGATGCTGTTCACCAGCCCACCGTCGAAGAAGTGCTCGTCACCGATCTGGACAGGGGGGAACACACCCGGCAGCGCGCACGACGCGAGAACGGGCTCGATGAGATCACCGCTGTCGAACCACTGCTCGCGGGCCCGCTCGATGCTGGCCGCCACACACTCGAACGGCACGGCGAGTTCCTCGAAGGTTCGTGCGGGCAACCGATCTCGCAACATCTGCCGAAGCGGGCCGTTGCCGTGCAGCGACGTCCTGCGGCGCACGACATGTGCGGTTCGTCGGAGCAGCGACCCGTCGAGCACACCGTGTTCGGCGAGGCTGCCCCAGATATCCAGCAAGCGGTCGACCCCGTGCAAGGTGGGGTCGGCCGCGATCGCGGCACCGTTGATCGCGCCGACCGACGTACCGCACACCAGATCGGGGCGCACGCCGGCTTCCAGCAGTGCGCGCGCCATGCCGGCTTCTGCGGCGCCGAGAACCCCGCCGCCGCCGAGCACGAACGCCGTGCACGTCACGCCAGGAGATATACCCACACAGCCGTTGTCGACGCGCTGGCCGGAAGTCGGCCAGGTATGCACCAAATCCGCGCCGAGCGACCTGGCTCGGCGTCAGTCGCCGAAGCTCACCCCGATTTCGCGGGCCGTGAGCACCGCATCCCCGTCGAGCGGAACCCTTTTCATACGCTGCGTCGCCTCGGCGAGCGGCACGTAGTCGACGATCGGCGGATTCAGCGCCACCATCACGCCGTCGGCGCCCTCGGCGAGGCCTCGCACGGCCGCGGCCCCGAAGCGCAAGCCGAGAACCCGATCCAATGCCGTCGGTGACCCGCCCCGCAGAAGGTGACCGAGCACGACGGTGCGCGACTCCTTGCCGGTGAGCTCTTCGAGTCGGGCCGCCACCTGGGCCCCGATTCCGCCGAGGCGCTCGGCTTCCCCCACCTTGTGAGTCAGCACGGCTGTCTGCCCGCCCCGGGGCGCCGCCCCCTCGGCGACCACCACGATGGAGAACCTGGCGCCGCGACGATCGCGCTCCATGATGGTGGCGGCCACCGACTCCAGATCGAAGGGGATTTCGGGGATGAGGATCGCGTGCGCCCCCGATGCGACCCCCGCTTCCAGCGCGATCCAGCCGGCGTAGCGGCCCATCACCTCAACGACGATGACGCGGCCGTGGGAGGTGGCCGTGGTGAACAACCGGTCGATGCACTCGCACGCGAAACTCACTGCCGTGTCGAAGCCGAAGGTCTGATACGTCTTGTCGAGGTCGTTGTCGATGGTCTTGGGGACCGCGACGACGCGCATACCCGCCTGGTAGAGCCGGTACGCGATGGCGAGCGAACCGTCTCCTCCGGCGGTCACCAGTGCGTCGATCGCGTGGTCCCGCAACATCTGCACCAGTTCGGCCGTGCGGTCGACCGTGAGGTAGCTGCCGTCCGGCTGGGGCACCGGGTAAGCCGTGGGGTTGTTGCGGTTGGTCGTGCCGATGATCGTGCCCCCGCGGTGCAGGATGCCGCGCACCGACTCTCGCGTCAGTTCGATCAGGCCGCCGTCGGGATACTCCTCGGGGTGCATCAGTCCGGCGAAGCCGTCGCGGATGCCGACGACGTCCCAGCCGCGATTGCGCCCGGCCAGCGTCACCGCCCGGATGACGGCATTCAGGCCCGGGGCGTCACCGCCCCCGGTCGACACGGCGATGCGCTTGATCGGAGGATTAGTCTCAGCCACGCGGCCGAGCGTACGTCCGCTTCGACCATCGCGGGTTACAAGTCATCCGGTGGGCGGTGTGATCAGTGCGGGCGATCGCCACTGCTGGATGAACCGGCCGAAGTCGCTGACCTGGGTGGTGGTCGGAATGAACGGCTCGACGAACTGCTCGAACGCAGCGACCGGGCTCCACGGCACTATCGCATTCGGCGGGACGAACTGGTTCCACATGCCATCGACGCTGCCGATCACCGGATCGACCGCGCGCATCAGGGGTAGGGCGGTGGAATCCGCGACGGCGGGACCCAGGTCGGCGGGATCACCCGGCTCCGCGACGGCCGGAGTGGCCATCGCGAGCCCCCAGACGGCCGCAGCGATGGCAAGAAGAAGCGACGGGGCGACACCACGGGCTGACGTACTCATATTGATCCTTCTTGCGATACGTCCGACACTCCCCGCCCGCCTGGCTTCGCAGACCCCCGTGCCGGAATGCGTATGTTAATCGCGCGCGGCCGCACCCGTAGCCGAACGGACGACGCAGGCCGGTCAGCCGCGGTTCTCTTGTTCGTTCCGGCGGATACGCTCCCAGCCGAGCGCCCAGATCCGCTCGAACTCCGCGGTCATGAACCGATCCTCGAAGTGCCTCGCCAGCACCCAAAGACCGTGCGCGGTGATGTATTCGAACCCCTCGACGACGGTGACATCGCCGGACTCGATCAACCGCACCTCGCCCACACCGCGCCAGAACCCACCAAAGACCCACCGCACGAGTCGATCAGGCTCCGTCTTCACGTTTCGAGCCGCGAGCGGAAACGGGAAACGTTTCAACGGAACGGCGTACCAGCCATCCCCCTTGACCTTGGTGTCGCCGGCCGCGCCGTAGAGCGTGGCCCAGTCGGCAGGGGTAGCGAAGTACCCGAAGATGCGATCCGCAGGAAGGTCGAACTCCTCGCGGAACTGCAGATACACCGAGATCTTCCTAGCCGCCGGCCGATGTGGCGCTGATGTCGGTGACGCGGGCGACGCCGCCTGCCATGAGGGACCTCCCACTGTCCGTGATTCGATGACCACAGCTGTGACCATTCAACTCCTGCCGAGGCAGGTGGGAGAAGCCTCAAAACGCGATTCGGTCAGAACTCCTGACATGGGTGGCAGGTGCAGGATTCGAACCTGCGTAGGCGTAAGCCGACGGATTTACAGTCCGCTCCCATTGGCCGCTCGGGCAACCTGCCTGGTTTGGTGCGCATCGCAGAATACAACGAGGATGTACCTCAGACCCAAATCGAGCCAACCACCGAGGAGGACCGGATCCAATGGCGGATTCATCGTTCGACGTCGTCAGCAAGGTCGACCGCCAGGAGGTGGACAACGCGCTGAACCAGGCCGCCAAGGAGCTGGCCACGCGTTTCGACTTCCGCGGCACCGACACGTCCATCGCGTGGCAGGGCGAGGAGACCATCGTCCTGACGTCCTCGACGGAGGAGCGCGTCAAGGCCGCCGTCGACGTGTTCAAGGAGAAGCTGATCCGTCGCGACATCTCCATGAAAGCGTTCGACGCCGGTGAGCCGCAGGCGTCGGGCAAGACCTACAAGGTCAGCGGGCAGATCAAGCAGGGCATCAGCAGCGAGCAGGCCAAGAAGATCACCAAGCTCATCCGCGACGACGGCCCCAAGGGTGTCAAGGCGCAGATCCAGGGCGAGGAGATCCGCGTGAGCTCGAAGAAGCGTGACGATCTGCAGGCCGTGATCGGCCTGCTCAAGGGCGCCGACCTGGACGTCGCGCTGCAATTCGTCAACTACCGCTGACGCCGCTCAGCCCGCCAGGTTGAAGTTGCCGGCCGTTCCGTAGACGGCCAGCGACACCAGCAGCGTGACCGACACCACCACCACGAGCGATGCACGCACCGCCCGGCCCGTCGCGACGCCGACACCGGCCGGTCCGCCGGTGGCGGTATAGCCGTAATAGGTGTGGATCAACAGGATCGCGAGGGCGACGGCGATCGCCTGGACGAACGACCACAGCAGATCGATCGGGTTCAGGAACGTCGAGAAATAGTGGTCGTAGAGCCCTGAGGACTGTCCGAGAAGGACGACCGTCGTGAACCGGCTAGCGACGAACGACAGGATGACGGCGATGGCGTACAACGGCGTGATCGCGATCAACCCGGCGACCAGCCTGGTGCTGATCAAGAACGAGACAGGCCGGATCGCCATGGCTTCCAATGCGTCGATCTCCTCGTTGATACGCATGGCGCCTAATTGCGCGGTCACACCCGCGCCGACCGTGGCCGCCAGCCCTATCCCGGCGACGACCGGAGCGGCGATGCGGACGTTGATGAACGCCGACAAGAATCCGACCAATGCCTCGATCCCGATGTCTCCGAGCGAGCTGTACCCCTGAACCGCCAGCGTTCCGCCGGTCGCCAGGGTCAGAAACCCCACGATCGCCACGGTGCCACCGATCATCGCCAAGGTGCCCGCGCCCATCCCGATCTCGGCGATGAGGCGCGCGATGTCACGCCTGTAATACCTGACCGCGTACGGAATGCCCGCTAGCGACGTGCCCCAGAACGCAGTCTCATCACCGATTCGGCCCAACGCGCCGATGGGTCGGGCGATTTCCCGGGTCAGGCGTGGATAGAGGGGCGGCAGGTGCATGACGGCCTTCATGTCATCCACCCGTCAACTGGACGCCGATCGCGGTTACGACCACGTTGACCACGAACAGCGCCATGAACGCGTAGACGACCGTCTCGTTGACGGCGTTGCCCACGGCCTGCGCACCGCCTCCCCGTATGACCAGTCCCCGGTAACAAGCGACCACGCCGGCGATCAGACCGAAGAGGGCGGCCTTGACCCCCGAGATGAGCAACTCGGGAATTCCGGTGAGCAGCGTGACACCGGCGGCGAACGCGCCGGGGTTGACGTCCTGGATGAACACCGAGAAGACGTAGCCGCCCACTACACCGATGATGATGACCAGGCTGTTGAGCAGGAGGGCCACCAACCCGGCGGCGAGCATGCGGGGCGTCACCAACCGCTGGACGGGATTGATGCCGAGGACCTCCATCGCGGCGATCTCATCGCGGATGGTTCGCGACCCCAGGTCTGCGCACATCGCTGTGGCGCCGGCCCCCGCGACGACCAGCACGGTCACTATCGGCCCGACCTGGGTGACCGCGCCGAAGGCCGCGCCTGCACCACTCAGGTCGGCCGCGCCGAGCTCACGCAGCAGGATGTTGAGGGTGAAGTTGACCAGAACCGTCAACGGGACGGCCACCAGCATCGTCGGGAGGAGAGCCACCCGCACAATGAACGCGCACTGCTCCAAGAACTCTCGGACCTGAAAGGGGCGGTGGAAGATGAATCTCACCGCGTCGACGGTCATCACGAACAAGCCCCCAACCGCCGCGAGCGATCCCGTGACATCCCGGCTCGACGCGGGTAGGTCGGCAGGCCGGTGAGTCCCTCGCGTCTTCATCGATTCCCCGTTTCCCACGAATGACCCTGGCCGGCAATGCAGTTGGGTCACCGACGGGTGGGCGTCCCGCTCGACACCCGTCGGCCGCGGCGGCTGATGCGTGATAGACCTGGGCCCGCGCCGATGAACCAGCTATCACGAACGCTAAGGGCCCTGCCTCAGTCGCCTAGGAGTCCTTGGTCACCGGATCCGAAGGCGTTGGTCCTCGATCGACCCGTGATGGTTGCCCCGTAGCCGAAACCGCAGGGAAGGCTGATGTTTTCCGCCGCGCGAGCCTTACCCGAGAGTAAATTGGCACCTACCCGATGGCGTCAACCTCGCCAGCACCTCCGTGCGGAGGAACAAATGAGCGGCAACGACTCCGACAATCCGGAGCTCGCGAAGTGGGATCCCGCGTTCACCGCCAGGGCGACGAAGCTGATCGCGCCGATCATCAACCGGTACTTCCGGGTCGAGGTGCGGGGCCTGGAATCCTTCCCCCCTGCCGGCGGCGTGTTGGCGGTGTCCAATCACTCGGGCGGGATGCTCACCCCCGACGTCCTCGTTCTGGCACCGGCCTTCTTCAAGAAGTTCGGTTACGACCGCCCGCTGTACACGCTGGCCCACTACGGCGTGTTCTTCACTCCACTGCGCGGATACCTCAACCGCGTCGGGGTCGTGCACGCCAGCCCTACGGCGGCGACGACGGCGTTGCGTTCGGGTGCGGTCGTGCTGGTCTATCCCGGCGGCGACTACGACTCCTACCGGCCGACGCGCAGCCAGAACGTCATCGACTTCGAGGGCCGCACCGGTTACGCCAGGGTCGCGATCGAGACCGGGGTGCCGATCGTGCCCGTGGTGTCGATCGGAGGCCAGGAGACCCAGCTGTTCCTGACCCGCGGCAATCGGCTGGCGAAGCGCTTGGGCCTGCACCGGATCCAACTCGACATCCTGCCCATCACCGCGGGCATCCCCTTCGGCATGACCACCTTCTTCCCGGCCAATATGCCGTTGCCCGCCAAGATCGTTGACCAGGTGCTCGAACCGATCGACGTGCGGAAGTTCGGCAAGAACCCCGACGCCGACGAGGTCGACGCACACGTCCGGTCGGTCATGCAGGCCGCGCTCGACCGACTCGCCCGCGAGCGACGGTTTCCGGTGCTCGGCTGACCGGCGTCGTTCGCAAACCGGCCCTCAACGGCAGGCAGCGGACTTACGCTGATCGGCATGGCACCTGCGCAACGCGAACCCCGGGTCGTCGTCCTCGGCGGAGGCTCCTGGGGCACCACCGTGGCGTCCATCTGCGCGCGGCGCGGGCCCACGTTGCAGTGGGTGCGTTCGGCGGAGACCGCCGAGGACATCAACGAGCGCAGTCGCAACTCGAAATATCTGGGCGACGAGGTCGCGCTGCCGCCGAGCCTGAAGGCCACCACCGACTTCTCGGAGGCGGCGTCATGCGCGGACGTGATCGTCATGGGGGTCCCGTCGCACGGCGTCCGCGGCGTGCTGACCGAATTGGCCAAGGAGCTACGGCCGTGGGTGCCGGTGGTCTCGTTGGTCAAGGGCCTCGAGCAGGGCACCAACTACCGGATGTCCCAGGTCGTCGACGAGGTGCTGCCCGGGCATCCGGCCGGAATCCTGGCCGGGCCGAACATCGCCCGCGAGGTGGCCGAGGGGTACGCCGCCGCAGCGGTGCTCGCGATGCCCGATCAGCGCCTCGCGGCGAATCTGGCACAGTTGTTCCGCACCAAGCGATTCCGTACCTACACCACCGACGATGTGGTTGGTGTGGAGATGGCCGGGGCGCTGAAGAACGTCTACGCCATCGCCGTCGGCATGGGCTATTCCCTTGGCATCGGCGAGAACACGCGCGCGATGGTGATCGCCCGTGCGGTGCGTGAGATGTCCAAGCTCGGCGAGGCGGCGGGCGGTCACCGCGACACGTTCGCCGGCCTGGCCGGTTTGGGCGACCTCATCGTCACGTGCACGTCGCAGCGCAGCCGCAACCGGCACGTCGGCGAGCAGCTCGGTGCCGGTAAGCCGATCGACGAGATCATCGGGTCGATGAACCAGGTCGCCGAGGGTGTCAAGGCCGCCAGCGTCATCATGGAATTCGCCGACAAGTACGGGATCAACATGCCGATCGCCCGTGAGGTCGACGGCGTCATCAACCACGGCTCCACCGTCGAGCAGGCCTACCGCGGACTGGTCGCGGAGAAGCCCGGGCACGAGGTGTACGGCGCCGGGTTCTAGTTGAAGTACGGGTTGGTGCCTTCGGGCCGGTCCAGCAGCGGGTTCGTCGGGTTGAGGATGAAGCTGCCTGCGGGGCTGAGGACGAAGCCCGACTGGTTGCGGGTGTCGACGCACGAGGTCGCTCCGCCGTCGACACCGCAGCTGACCGTCTGGTAGCTGATCCGCGATCCGGGCGGCAGCGGCTTCACCTCGCCCAGTCCCGGGAACACGTCGGCGTTGGCGGCGGCGAAGCCGGGCACGCCACCCATCGAGCCGCTCACCAGGTTCGCGCCGTTCGGCGCCGCGGGTATGGGGCCGCTGCAGCCGTACTGGCCGGAACGCTGCAGCACGCACGTCGCCCCGTCCGGAGTCTTGAACGCGTACCACTGGTTGTCCATCACCGCGTACTCGGACAGTTTCACCGGCGCCAGGGCGTTGACGTTGGGCAGAGGTGGCCGCGGCGGCGGCTCCGGTGGCTGCGCCATGGCGATACCCGGCGGCATGCCGATCAGGGCCGCCCCCGCAAACCCGACGACGCCGATCAGGACTCTGTTCAGCACGGTGCACACCCTAGAGGGTGTGTTTGCGACTCGCAGCACAGTAGGCACATCGGCCCCGGTCGCGCGGGCGTTACCCACGCGGTCACCGCGCAACGGGCAACCCCCCATCTACGGGGTGGCGCCTCGCGCCTCCGGGGACGATGCTGAGGGGAAAGCAGAGGAGGAACCGTGGCGGACCCACACCCGGTGCTGGTCGTCGGCAGCGGTCCGGCCGGTCTTTCGTGCGCCGCCGAACTGCTCGTGCGCGGAGTCGACGCGACGGTCCTCGAGCGCGGCGAGCTGACCGCCGCAGCCTGGGCGCATCGCTACGACGCGCTGCGGTTCAACACCTGCCGTCACAACTCGACGCTGCCGGGCGCGCGGTTCCCGCGCCAATTCGGCCAGTTCCCGACCCGCGACCAGTACGTCGACTACCTACAGACATATGCGAGCAACAGGCAGGTGCCCGTCGAGCACGGTGTTGAGGTGAGCCGGCTCGACCCGAATGCCGACGGGGGCTGGGACGTCGTCACCAATCGGGGCACACGTCGGGCTCGACACGTGGTGATCGCCACGGGGATCTTCAACCGGCCCGCGCTCCCCGCCTGGGCCGACGGCCACGATTTCGCGGGTCGCGTGGTGCACGCCGCGCACTACCGCAACGCCAGCCCCTTCGCCGGAGAACGCGTGCTGGTGGTCGGGGCAGGGTCCACCGGGCTCGAGATCGCCTACGAGCTGAGCCGCTCGGGCTGCCCGGAGGTGTCGCTGTCGGTCCGCACGCCGCCGAACATCCTGCTGCGGGAGATCGGCGGGCTGCCCGCGGACCTACCTGTACCGCTGTTTCTGCGGCTGCCCACCGCGCTTGTCGACAAGTTGCTGCTCGCGATGCAGCGCCGGGTGGTCGGCGATCTGAGCGGCTTCGGGTTGGCCGCACCTGTGGAGGGCCCGATCGCCGGGCTCAAACGACGCGGCGCCGGCACGGCGATCGTCGACCGCGAAGTGGTCGACGCGATCCGCGCCCGTTCGCTGCGCGTGGTGGCGGCCGTCGAACGACTCGGGCCCGACGGGGCGGTGCTGGCGGACGGCACCACGGTGCGGATCGATAGTGTCATCGCGGCCACCGGTTACCGGACCGGGTTGGAAGCCATCGTCGGCCACCTCAATGTCCTCACCGAGCGCGGCATGCCGCGCGACGGACGCGGCGGCGAGGTCATGCCGGGGCTGCGTTTCGTCGGATACGTGTACCGGCCCGGCCTGACCAAGTTCGTCGGCGCTCTGGCCCGCCGCGTCGCCGACGAGATCGCCACGCAGTCGGCGGGTTCGAAGCGCCGGACCTCAACGCCGGACGACGACATCCTGCGACAGTAGAGCGACGCCTAGTACTGGCTCGGGCCGCGGCCCGCCATCGCCTCCAGCCGCGCGATGCGCTCCGGCATCGGCGGGTGCGTCGAGAACAACTTGCCGATGCGCTCGCCGGCCCGGAACGGGTTGGCGATCATCAGGTGCGCCTGGTCGGCGAGCTTGGGGTCGGGCGGCAGCGGCGCCTGCTCGACGCCGGAGCTGATCTTGCGCAGCGCGCTGGCCAACGCCAGCGGGTCACCCGTCAACTCGGCGCCCGACTGGTCGGCCTGGTACTCCCGCGACCGCGAAACGGCCAGCCGGATCACTGTCGCCGCGATCGGGCCGAGCAGCGAAACCAACAGGATCGCAAAGGGATTCGTGCCGCCATCCCGGTTTCCACCGAACATGCTGGCGAAGAACGCGATGTTGGCCAGCGCGGTGATCACCGCCGCCATCGCCCCGGCGACGCTCGAGATCAGGATGTCGCGGTTGTAGACGTGGCTCAGTTCGTGGCCGAGCACGGCGCGCAGTTCACGTTCGTTGAGGAGTTGCAGGATGCCCGTCGTACAGCACACCGCGGCGTTGCGCGGGTTGCGGCCCGTCGCGAAGGCATTGGGCGCGGCGGTGTCGCTGATGTAGAGCCGCGGCATCGGCTGGCGCGCGGTGGTCGCCAGTTCGCGCACGATTCGGTACATCACCGGCGCCTGCATCTCGGTGACCGGCTGGGCGTGCATGGCCCGCAGCGAGATCTTGTCGCTGTTGAAGTACATGTAGGCGTTCATGCCGACGGCGAACAGCACCGCCAGGCCGATGAGCGCGGTGTTGCGGAACAGCGCCGCGATGAACACGATCAGCGCCGAGAACCCCACCAGTAACGCAAACGTCTTGGCGGTGTTCGCGTGCGGATGCCAGGTCATCGCGCCTCCTCCTCTGTCCGACCGAAGTCTCCGAGAGACTCAACGCTCAGCCGGGTTCCACAGGTTCCGGCCCGCGTCAGCCGTGGCGGTTCACCGTGTAGTCGACCAGCGTGGCCAGCGCCTGCCGGCCGGGGCCCCCGGGCAGGTTGGCCAGCTCCTCGCGGGCCTGGGCCGCGTACTGTGCGACGGTCTGTTTCGCCTTGACCATGCCCTGCGACGCCCGCAGCAGGCGCAGCGCCTCGGCGACGTCGTCGTCGTTGTCGACGGGCCCGGCCAGCAGCTCCCGCAGCCGGTCGGCATCGGATCCCGTCTCGCGCAGCGCGTAGAGCACGGGCAGCGTGTGAACGCCCTCACGGAGATCGGTGCCGGGCACTTTGCCGGATTCGTCCGGGTCGCTGTCGATGTCGATGATGTCGTCGGAGATCTGGAACGCGGTGCCGACGATGCCGCCGAGCCGGCTCAACCGCTCGATCTGCTCCTCGTCGGCGCCGGAGAACGTCGCACCGAACCGTCCGGACGCCGCGATCAGGCAGGCGGTCTTCTCGTAGACGACCTTGAGGTAGTGCTCGACGTTGTCGACGTGGTCGGCGGCGCCGCGGGTTTCGCGCATCTGGCCGGTCACCAGTTGGGCGAACGTGTCGGCGATGATGCGCACCGCGTCGGGGCCCAGCCTGCTGACGAGACGCGAGGCGGTGGCGAACAGGTAGTCGCCGGCCAGGATCGCGATGTTGTTGCCCCACCGGGCGTTGGCGCTGTCGCCGCCGCGGCGGACCTGCGCCTCGTCCATCACGTCGTCGTGGTACAGCGTCGCCAGATGCACCAACTCGATGACGGCTCCGGCGACGGTGACCTGCCACGCGTCGGGCTCCGGACCGAGCCTGGCCGACAGCACGGTGAACAGCGGGCGGAACCGCTTGCCGCCGGCCTGGAATAGGTGCTGAACAGCGTCGGCCATCAGCTCGTCGGCTTTGCCCAGCTCAGTGGCCATCAGGTCCTCGATGCGGGCCACGCCATCGCGGACATCCTGCGCAAAATCGGGGTCTCCGAAGTCGACGCCTGCCACCACGGTCGCTGGTGTCCTCACAGTGCCAACATACTGGGAACCATGGATACGCGAGCCGACGTGGTGGTCGTCGGGGCCGGACCGGCCGGTTCGGCCGCCGCGGCGTGGGCCGCGCGCGGCGGCCGCGAGGTGCTCGTCATCGATTCGGCGCAGTTCCCCCGCGACAAGGCCTGCGGTGACGGGCTCACCCCGCGCGCCGTCCAGGAGATGCGGCGGCTCGGGCTGGGGCCGTGGCTGGCCGGCAGGGTGCAGCACCGCGGCCTGCGGTTGTCGGGCTTCGGCGCCGACGTCGAGATCGAATGGCCGGGCCCGTCGTTCCCCGCGACCTCCAGCGCCGTACCGCGCGTCGAGCTCGACGACCGCATCCGCATGGTGGCCGCCGACGAGGGCGCCAAGATGCTGTTGGGCGCGAAAGTCGTTGCGGTATCGCATGACTCGTCCGGTCGGGTGTCGGCGGTGCGACTGGACTCCGGCGCCGAGATCGGGTGCACGGAGCTGATCGTGGCCGACGGCGCACGCTCGACGCTGGGCCGTGCGCTGGGCCGCGAATGGCATCAGGAGACGGTGTACGGCGTGGCGGTGCGCGGGTACATCGCCACGCCGCGGGCCGGCGAGCCGTGGATCACGTCGCACCTGGAACTGCGCTCGCCGCGGGGCGAGGTGCTGCCCGGTTACGGGTGGATCTTCCCGCTGGGCAACGGCGAGGTGAACATCGGCGTGGGTGCGCTGGCCACGGCGAAGCGGCCCGCCGACGCGGCGTTGCGGCCGTTGATGTCGTACTACACCGGCCTGCGCCGCGAGGAGTGGGGCTTCGTCGGCGAACCGCGCGCGGGCCTGTCCGCGCTGCTGCCGATGGGCGGCGCCGTCTCCGGGGTGGCCGGGCCGAACTGGATGCTGATCGGCGACGCCGCGGCGTGCGTCAACCCGCTCAACGGCGAGGGCATCGACTACGGGCTGGAGACGGGCCGGCTGGCGGCCGAACTGCTGGGCTCCGGGGACCTGACGGCGGCGTGGCCCGCGGTGCTGTCGGAGCACTACGCGCGGGGCTTCTCCGTCGCGCGGCGGTTGGCGCTGCTGCTGACGATTCCGCGGTTCCTGCCGTCGACGGGGCCGCTCGCGATGAGGTCGCGGTTCCTGATGACGTTCGCGGTGCGGGTGATGGGCAATTTCGTCACCGAGGAGGACGAGGACTGGGTCGCGCGGCTGTGGCGCGGCGCCGGCCTGCTGTCGCGTCGGGTCGACGAACGGCCCCCGTTCAGCTAGTCGTTCTTTGGTTTGGCTGCTTGCGCTTTCGGTGTCGTCGAGTTGGTGAGGCCGAGCGCGATGAGTACGTCGGCAGCGGTGATGAACAGGCCCCACCAGTAGGCCCACCGGACCGTCGGGTCGGGCTGCGTGGCGAAGTACATGATCAGAAAGATCGGCCCGACGATGCCGAAGACGAACGTCATCACCTGAAATGCAAGGTACCGCTTGAACGTAGCCATTTCGGTGCAGAATATCGCGAGTGACCGAGGTGTACCGCGCTCCGATGCGATCACGTGACGATCGCATCGACGCCGCGGCGGCGGTGGAGCGCGCGCTGCGGTTGGGACTGGTCGGATTCGGCGACGCGGAGACCGGGGACCGGTTGTCCCGCCGGATCGCCCGCTTCGCGCGCGTCGACGACGGGGCGTTCGTCTGGACCCGCGACGGTGACGGGTTCTATTGGCTGGGCCGGATCGCCGGGCCGTACCGCCGTGACGACGCCGACGCCGCGGCCGTCGTCGACCTCGTGCACGTGCGCCCGTGCCGGTGGCTCGCCGAGCCCGTCGGTGAACCCGACATCCCCGCCGCCGTGGTGGCGATGTTCGACCGGGGCGGGCGCAACTTTCAGCGGACGCACTCCCCCGACGTCGGTGCGCAGACCGCTCGGGTGTGGGCGATGCGAGCCGTCTGAGACGGCCTTCTTGTGCAGCCGAGCTAACTATAAGCCCAGCTAGACGAGCTATTCAGGGCGGCTCGCCGGGATTACGCTGGACTGTGCAGGCGTTGATCACAGCATCGACGGAAGGATCCACGATGCGCGGTCTGACACTACGAACCGGGTTCGCCGCACTGGCCATCGCCGCCGCCACGCTGGGTTCCGCCGCCACCGCGGCCGCGGCGCCGACGGGCCCCTGCGAGAACGTCACCTATGTCGGTGTGTGCGAGACACTTCGCAACCAGCCGAACCGTCCCTCGCAACAGGGCATGGGCGAGGTCATTATTCCCGACGGCAACAGCGGCTTTCAAACCGTCGGCTAGCCAAGCGATTTCGCGAATCCACTGACGTCCCGGATCGAGGCCTCGAAGACCTCGGGCATGAAGGCGCCCAGCAACAGGTCGCCGCCGTGGCAGGTGCCGGCCACCACCCGTCCCACCGCGGGAACGCCCGCGCGCACCAGGCGGCGGTAGTACTGCAGCCCTTCGTCGCGCAGCGGGTCGAGTTCATTGACCGAGATGACGTGTGGCGGTAGGCCGGTGAGTTCGTCGTCGGACGCCACGGCGGCCCAGCAGGTGGCGTCGTCTGCATGTGACCCGTCCGGGTTGTAGATCGACCCCAGCAGCGCGAGTTGGTGGCAGCTGACGAAGTACTCGTCGTTCTCCTTGAGCGACGGCAGGTCCTCGCAGTCCTCGAGCCAGCGGTTGGAGATGTAGGGGCACTGGGCGTAGAAGCCGGCGATCTCGTCCAGCCAGCCCTCCCGCCTGGCCTTGTGCGCGACGGTCAGCGTGAGGTTGCCGCCGCCGGACTCGCCGGACACGATCAGGTGGGAGACCCCGAGTTCGTCGCGATTGGCCGCCGCCCACCGGATCGCGGCCGCGCAGTCGTTGAGTCCGGCGGGGAACGGGTGCGCTCCCAGCTTGCCGCCCGAGTTGCGGAACTCGACACCGACCACGACAACCCCGGTGGCGGCGAGGTATTCGCGAATCCTGATATATCCGGCGTCGGCCGCGCTGCCGATGGCCATGCCGCCGCCGTGCAGGTGAACGACGGCGGGCAGCGCACCGGACGCGTCGTCGGGACGGCTGACGAACAGCGTGATGTCGTTGCCGTCCGGCCCTGTGATCGTCGTGGTCGTGGTGGTGACGCTCGAAGCGACGGGTAGGTCCGCCGAGAGCGCGACGAAGATCGCGCCCATCCCCTCCTCGCTCATGGTCGCGAACGCGATGCGCTCCTCCAGCGGCGCGTCGACCGTCAGCGGTGCGGCGGGCAACCGGCCGTCGAGACCGAAGGACTCGAACGCCTTGACCATTCGCGGATCGGATCGCGGATCGGTGCCCAGGGTGTGATCGGGATCGGCCAACCGTCCATACATGCCGCGACCGTACAGCGTGGTCTCGGAGCGATGGTCCGGTTTCAGCGTCGGACCGGATAGCGCGTGTCGAAGATGTCGAGGATGTGCGGCAGGCCGGCACGGTAGCGGGCCCGGTCGGCCGACTTGAACGGGGCCCACCACGGCGCCTGGAACAGCTCGACGATCTTCACCATCGCCCCGGAGTAGCCGGACGCCTGCAGCACGCCGTTGGCGGCGTAGCGCCCGCCCTCGTTCGCGCCCTCCATCGTCGTCACGTTCTGGTCGGTCTTGATCCACTCGCCGGCCAGGAACAGGTTGTCGATGGCGGTGACCGCGGTGGGCTTGCGGTTCCACGACCCAGGATCCTGGATGAACAGCGGTTCGTCGTTGCGGACGTTCGGGGTGCCCGGACCGATGATCGACGGATCGAGGAACCACGAGTGCAGCATGTCGTCGGTGAGCACCCTGTCGGTGTCGTTGAGGTGCGCCTTGATCTGGGTCCACGCCTCCCTGGCGATCTCCTCGGGCAGGCAATCCCTGGCGCTCTTGCCGTTGAAGTTGCCGGGTGTCGTCCAGTCCGAGATGATCGCCGACAGGCAGTCTTTGACTGTGCCGTCGCCGTAGGTGGTCAGGCTGCGCTTCCAGAACTGTTCCTCGCTGATCGACGTGATCGCCCAGCCGGAGTCGACGTAGTTGACATGGCCCTTGGTGACGTCGACGCGCTTCTTGAGGTAGAACATCAGGCCGTTCATCCACTCGGTGCGCAGTCGGGCGATGTTCTCCAACTGGGGATCTGCCTCGATCACATCCGGTGTGAGCACCGCCGCCAGCTTGTCGCAGGGCACCGCGGAGACGTACCAGTCGGCGGCCACCTGACTCGGAATGCCGGCCGCGTTGACGACGGTCGCCGACTCGATGTGCCTGCCGTTCGGGGTGAGCCGCGCCAACGCCTGGCCGACATGGAAGGTCACCCCCAGGCCGCGCAGGTGTTCCACCCACGGATCGAGCCACTGGGAACTGGTCGGCCCGTTGAGCACCCGGTCGAAGCCCTTGTTGTCGATGTCGTTGCCGAGCAACAGGATCGACCAGACCGAGGCCTCGCCGACCAGGCCGATCGAATGCGCGCTGGCGTCACGGGACTTCGACGCGGCAAGATTGCGGATGATCCCGTCGGCCAGATAACGGTTGTACTCGGCGGACTTCCTGTTCGCGCCGATGTAGTCCTCCCACGTCAGGTTCTCCCACTGCCCCAGCTTGCGATCGTTGCTGCTGGTGACATAGACCGCGAGTTTCTGCGCCGCGTACAGCGCCTCCCACGGAGGCAGCCGGAGCAGCGTCTCGAAGACGGAGGTGACCGATTCGATGAACGCCTTGGGCGTGATCGGGTTCGGGATTGTCGGCAGCGGAAACGGCAGCGGCACAGTCAGATCCGAACGATTGAGCCCCGAGTGCAGATAGGACGTGGCCCTCGTCAGGTTGCCCCAGGTGCCGCCGTTGTTGCCGGGGAACGGGATTCGCCGCATCGTGTCGGTCACGTTGCGGTAGAAGCCCGGAAAGAAGCGGAATCCGTGTTCGGCGGGCAGCGGTGCCGCACCCGAATTCGGCACCGGGATCGACCGGGCCTTGCCGCCGAGCGCCTTGCGCTCGTAGACCGTCACACGGTAACCGCGTTCGACGAGCTCGTGCGCCGCCGTCAGCCCGGCGATGCCGGCGCCGAACACCGCGACCGACCTGCCGGGAGCGGCGCGGGCCATCGGCGGCAGGCTCGCCAGCGCCGCAGCGGTCGCCGTCCCCGCCAGGAACGATCGGCGAGACAGGCTGCGCAGGCCGCCACCCGACATGCCCCTAAGTTAATGGCGATTCTCGGCTCCGTCGGCGCGACACGCCGGAAAACACCTCTTGACGGCGGCTTGGCCGTAAACGGAGTTACCGCTTCGTGGCGGCATGCAGCGCCACGATGCCGCCCGACAGGTTGCGCCACCGCACGGCCGACCAGCCCGCGTCGGCGATCTGCCGGGCGAGGTCGGCCTGGTCGGGCCAGGCGCGGATCGACTCGGCGAGGTAGACGTAGGCCTCCGGATTCGACGACACCGCGCGGGCGATCCGCGGCAGCGCCTGCATCAGGTACTCCTTGTACGCCGTCGCGAACAGGTGGTTCGTCGGCGTCGAGAACTCGCACACCACCAGCCGGCCCCCCGGCCGGGTGACCCGCGCCATCTCGCGCAGGCCGGCGGCGTGGTCGACGACGTTGCGCAGGCCGAAGCTGATCGTCACGGCGTCGAACACCCCGTCGGCGAACGGCAGTCGCGTCGCATCGCCGGCGACCTTGGGCACCGGGCGGTCACGTCCCGCGGCGAGCATGCCGACCGAGAAGTCGGCCGCCACGCACCAGGCACCCGACGCCGCGAGCTCCACCGTCGACACCGCGGTACCCGCCGCGAGGTCGAGCACCTTGTTCCCCGGCCCGATGCCGAGTGCCGCGCGGGTCGCGCGTCGCCAGAACCGGTCCTGGCCGAGCGAGAGCACGGTGTTGGTCAGGTCGTAGCGCCGGGCCACCGCGTCGAACATCGACGCCACATCGTGTGGGTCCTTCTCCAGCGTTGCGCGGCTCATGCTGCCACCGTAGCTGTGAACATGTTGGGGTCGGGAATGCCGAGGGCGCCATCGGGCATATAGGAACCATGAGCGAAAAAGTGTGGTTCATCACCGGGACATCGAGGGGCTTCGGGCGCGAGTGGGCGATTGCCGCGCTGGAGCGGGGCGACAAGGTCGCCGCGACGGCGCGCGACACGTCTCGTCTGGACGATCTGTTCGCCAAGTACGGCTCTGCTCTGTTGCCGATCGCGCTGGACGTGACGGATCGCGACGCGGACTTCGCCGCGGTCGAGCGGGCACACGACCACTTCGGCAGGCTCGACATCGTGGTCAACAATGCCGGCTACGGCCACTTCGGGTTCATCGAGGAGCTGACCGAACGGGAGGCCCGCGACCAGATCGAGACCAACGTGTTCGGCGCGCTGTGGGTCACGCAGGCGGCGTTGCCGTATTTGCGGGCGCAGCGCAGCGGGCACATCATCCAGGTGTCGTCGATCGGCGGGATCACCGCATTCCAGAACGTCGGCATCTATCACGCGTCGAAGTGGGCGCTGGAGGGGTTTTCGCAGGCGCTGGCGGCCGAAGTCGCGTCGTTCGGCGTGCATGTCACGTTGATCGAGCCGGGTGGTTACGCCACCGACTGGGCGGGGTCGTCGTCGAAGCGGTCGGAGCCGCTGCCGGATTACCGCGAGGTGCACGAGGAGGCCGACCGGATCCGCAGCCGGCGGGTGGCCAAGCCGGGTGATCCGCAGGCGTCGGCGCGAGCGCTGATGAAGGTGGTCGATGCCGAGAAGCCGCCGCTGCGAGTGTTTTTCGGCGAACTCCCGCTACAGCTGGCCAAGGCCGACTACGAGAGCCGGCTGGCGACGTGGGAACAGTGGCAGCCGGTCGCCGTTGAGGCGCAGGGCTGAGTTCCGGATCGTCGGGCTGATGTCCCGTGCTGACGGTCAGTTCACAAGCAACAAGTCGGATCTCCGAGTGAGCACGTCGCCGGTAACGCGCCCGGTGGACAGGTAGAACGGCACGAAGAGTCGATGCGTGAACTTCCACTCTTCATCGATGCGAGCTAGGTCGTAGTAATAGATCCCGTACGTATCGATATTGATATCGGTTCCACGGGCGCCGAGGTCACTGTTCGTTTCCGCTGTGCCCCGGGTCATCTCGTGGATGGTGGTTGTCGCCTGTGCTTGGTTCGACCCGACCAGAGTGACGACCGGAGCATGGGGTGTCTGGATCAGCAGATCGAATGCCGTCGTCGGCCTCAATGTAGCGAGGAACTCCTCGCGGCTCTCATAGCGCAGGCCCAACACTGGGCTTTCCCAGATCGCGTCGGGAGCGAACACCGCCTCGCATTGCTTCCAGTCCGCCCGCGTCACCGCGTCCGAGTATCGGTAGATGAGATCTTGTATTGAAGCTCGGTCC
Source organism: Mycobacterium sp. B14F4 (assembly GCF_039871645.1). Lineage (NCBI taxonomy): Bacteria > Bacillati > Actinomycetota > Actinomycetes > Mycobacteriales > Mycobacteriaceae > Mycobacterium > Mycobacterium sp. B14F4. The sequence continues at coordinate 26,715 of NZ_JBDPMF010000003.1, forward strand.
AACCACTCACGCGATGGTGTCTCCATATCGCAACTCCTGTTGAGAGGGTCGTGCGGTCAAGCACAGTCTCCTCGAGAATCGGTGGCGCGGTCCAGCACGGGTGAATGCGGTTCGCCCGGCCCTCGATGACGTGCGAACGTACAGACCCGGCCGCTCGCGGGGTGGTACGCGCGGTGGTGGTCAGGCCGCTTTGAGGCGGCGCTGGCCGATCACGTCGTCGTAGTGGCCGAGCAGTTCGTCGCAGATGGCCGGCCACGTCCGGGTGAGCACACTGCGCCGGGCGGCCACCGAATAGCGGTGCCGCTCCGCGACGAGATGGTCGACGGACTCCGGCAGCCGGGCCTCGAACTCGTCCACCGACAGCAGCAGACCGGTGCGGTAGGGCGCGACGAGGTCGCGTGGGCCGCCGGCGTTCGGCGCGATCACCGGCAGACCCGAGGCCATCGCCTCCTGCACCGCCTGGCAGAACGTTTCGTGTTCGCCGGGGTGGACGAAGACATCCATGCTGGCGTAGGCCGTCGCGAGCTCGTCGCCGTACAGCGCACCGGTGAACACCGCTGTCGGCATGACCCTTTCGAGCTTGGCCCGATCGACGCCGTCGCCGACCACCACCAGCTGGAGGTCGTCGCGGCGGGCCAGCACGGCCAACCGCTCGACGTGCTTCTCGGGGGCCAGCCGACCCACGAAACCCACGATCGGCCTGCCGTCCGGCGACCATCGACGCCGCAACGCGTCGTCGCGCGCCGATGGGGCGAAGCCGGTGATGTCGACGCCGCGAGCCCACTTGTGCACCCGCGGAACACGATGTGCCGTCAAGTTTTCCATCGCCGCGGTCGAGGGTGCCAGGGTCCGGTCGGCCCGGCTGTGCAGGTGCCGCGTCCACGCCCACGCTGCGCGGGCGGTGAAGCCGATTCCGTAGCTTTCCGCGAAACCCGCGATGTCCGTCTGGAATACGGCCACGGTCGGCACGCCGAGGTAGCGCGCGGCGTGCAGCCCGCCGTAGCCGAGCAGCGCCGGTGAGGCCAGATGCACCACGTCGGGGTCGAAACCCCGCAGCACCCCCACCATCCGCGGTCGCGGCACGCCGAGCGGCAACGAGGTGATCTTCGGGAACATCCGCGACGGCACCCGGTGGACGCGGATCCCGTCGTACAGCTTGTCGGCGGCCGGCTCGCCGCGCGGGGTGTCCGGGGCGACGATGAGCGCCTCGTGGCCGGTGCGGCGGAGGTGCTCGACCACCCGGAGCACCGAGTTGGTGACGCCGTTGACATTCGGGAGGAACGACTCTGCGACGATTGCAACGCGCACGCCCAGATCGTTTCAGTGGAGGCTGTCGCCAAGGTTTCGCCCAGGCATATGTCACGCGAAGACCTCGTGCCGGTGAACCAGCGTCCACCGGGGTGCGTATCGCGTATGGTGCGCACCAGAGAAGGGCGGTTGACATGCGGATTCACCGTGCAGTGGGGGTGCTGGTGCTGACCGCGCTGCTCGCCGTCGCCGGCTGCACGAAACAGGTCGCCGGCAGCGCGCACCGTGACTCCGCGCAGCCTCCGCTGACCCTCAGCGAGGACGGCTTCGGGATCGTCGCCGGGTTCGACGACGCCCCGGTGCGGATCGAGATCTTCACCGAACCGCAGTGCAACCACTGCGCGGACCTGCAGGCCGACTTCGGCGATCAACTGGCCTACTACATCGGCGTCGGGCAACTGAAGGTCACCTACCGGCCGATGGTCTTCCTCGACGAGGTCGACGACGGCCACTCGGCCCGGGTGAGCAACGCGCTGTTCCTCGCCGCCGACGGCGATGCGACCGGCACACAGTTTCAGCGGTTCGTCGAAGAGCTCTGGGACAACCAGGAACCCGGTGGGGCGGGCCCCAGCGACGACGAGATGGCCGACATGGCCGAGGCGGCGGGCATGCCGCAGGACGCCGTCACGCGCATCGCAAGCGGCGGGTCCGCGGTGAACGTCGCGGAGATGGACGTCGCCAATTTCGACTACCTGTACGAGATCGACCCTTTGGAGACCGGCACGCCAACGGTTTTCGACCCCACGACCGACGAGAAGCTCGACATCTACGACGACAACTGGTTGACCAAGCTCGTCCAGTCCTGAGCGCGAACGTGTTCACGTTCGCCGAGAAAGCCGGCGTTCCACAAGCGTGACCCCGCCCAGTGCGGCCACGGCGGCCAGCCAGCCCACCACGGCGATCGAACCGGCCGGGATGATCGCCAGCGAGGCGTTGCGGTCCTGCACCCGCACCAGATCCGGGTTGTTCGTGTCGTATTCGACGTAGATGTTCATCCCCGCCTCGAGTTCGGACGGGTACAGCACCCCCAACTCCGGCCGGTAGGTCACTCGGTCGGGGGTGACGAACTCGATCGTCGACCGGCGCGGCCCGGCGCTGAGCACCTCGGCCGCGGCGACGCCCATGTGCCGTTCGATCTGGCGGTCGTTTCGCCACGCGCCCAACACCATCAGCGCCGACTGAAGCGTCACCAGGCAGGCGACCACCACGATGCCGATGCGGAGCCGGCGAAACACCCGCTGCGAACGGGTCTCGCTCGGATCCGGCGACAGTCGGGGGACCAGCACGCGCACCCACCGCAACGGCGCCGACCACTTGCTCACCCCGGCCGCTTTGTTCGCACCGCTCACAGTGCGGCCCGGATGGACGCGTGCAGTGCCCGCAGCGACGACCGGTCGGCCTTCACCTCCAGCACCCGCATCCCGTCGTAGGGCTCGCCCAGCGCATCGACCAGCTCGTCGGCCTCGAGCTGTCGACTCTCGACGTGGTATGCCCGGCACAGGGCGCCGACGTCCACGTCGTGCGGGGTGCCGAAGATCCGCGACGACACATCGGAAAACCGCGGATCACCCTGCTCGAGCAGTTCGAAGATGCCGCCGCCGTTGTCGTTGGACACGACGATGGTCAGGTTGCGCGGGGTCGGCTCGGTCGGGCCGATGAGCAGCCCGGAGCTGTCGTGCACGAACGTCAGGTCGCCGACCAGTGCGATTGTGCGGCCCGGCTTGCCCCCGCCCGCCCCCCGCTCGTGCGCCAGGGCCGCGCCGATCGTCGTCGACACCGTGCCGTCGATGCCCGCCACGCCGCGGTTGGAGCGGACCTTGACGCCGTGCGTGTCCAGGCCGACCAGGGCGGCGTCGCGCACCGGGTTGGACGCGCCGAGCACCAACTGGTCGCCGGGGCGGACGGCCTCGGCCACCGCGGCGGCGACGTGCAGCCCCGTTTTGAGGGGATGGGCCGCGAGTTGGGTGCGGACCGCCTCCATCGCGTGCCGGTGCACCTCGGCGCACCGATCGAGCCAAGCCTGATCCGGAGCGCCGGTCGTGACGGCGCGAGTCCCGGTGGCCTGCGAGTTGCCGGAGACGTCGGGCCAGCGCGGGCCCGTCGTCAGCGCGTACACCGGCACCGAGGAGTCGGCCAGCAGCGCGGAGACCGGTCGGTGCAGCGTCGGGCGGCCGAGCATGATGACCTGCTTGGGCCGGACCAGCTTCAGCGCGAACGGGTGCAGCGGGTTGTCGGCGGGTGGGGCGGTCGGCTCGGCGACGGTCGGCAGGGCGGCCAGGTTGGGGTGCTCCCCCGCGCCATGCCCGGCGATCACCACGGTGTCCGGGGTGAGGTCGATGTCGAGGGGCTGGTCGAACGTCACCGGCGGCGTGTAGGTCCACGGCCGTCCGCCGGGGCGGCCCTCCGGTGCGTAGGCGCCCGACGTGTCGGCGTCGGGCACCAGCGGCTCGCGCAGCGGGATGTCGAACTGCACGGGGCCGGCATTGGCGGTGCGAGAACCGGTGGCCGCCACCAGGACTCGGCACACAGCCGAACGCCACTGGGCGTTGAGCTCGTCGAGGTGTTCGGCAGACCCAGGGGCCAGGCCCAGGCTGATCGACGCCCGCACCTGGGTGCCGAAGTAGCCGAGTTGCTCGAAGGTCTGGTTCGCACCGGTGCCCAGCAACTCGTAGGGCCGGTTGGCGCTGAGCACGACGAGCGGCACACGCGCATAGTTCGCCTCCACCACCGCAGGCCCGAGGTTGGCCACCGCGGTACCCGATGTCATCGCGACACAGACGGGCGCGCGTTCGGCGATCGCCAGGCCGATCGCGAGAAACCCGGCGGTGCGCTCGTCGATGCGCACGTGCAGTCGCAGGCGGCCTGCGCGGTCGGCGTCGGCCAGCGCGAAGGCCAGCGGGGCGTTGCGCGAACCCGGACACAGCACGACGTCGTGCACGCCGCCGCGAATCAGTTCGTCGACGACCACGCGGGCCTGCGCGGTCGAGGGGTTCATCACACCAGCCTATCGGCGAAGAACTCGAGCACCGCCTTGTTGACCGTCTCGGGCTGCTCGATGAAGCCGAGGTGACCGGCGTCGGGGACCTCCAGGTAGCGGCCCGTGGGGATGGCGTCGGCGACCTCCCGACTCAGGTGCGGCGGCAACACCACGTCGTGGGAGAACCCGATGACCAGCGTGGGCACCGTAATACTTCGGTAAGCGGGCAGCCGGTTGACCTGGGGGCCGATGCCGATCTGGGTGTGCATCCCCGGTGTCATCCTGGTGGGCCACATGGTGAACATGTCGATCCAGTCGCGCACCTTCGCATCGTCGTTGAGGGTCTTCGGCGAGAAGCTCTCCAGCAGGCGGACTTTCGCGTCGTAGTTCGGTGGCAGCCGGACCCTGGACTCGGCGAGCTCCCACTCGGCGTTGCGGAAGAACTCGCGGGCGCGGTCCGCGCGGCCGCGGGTGGCCATCAGCACGGCCCGGTCGACCAGCTCCGGGTGGGCCAGCATGAGCTCCTGGGCGATGTACGAGCCCATCGACACCCCCACCAGGCGCACCGGCGCGGCGTCGAGCTTCTCGATCAGCGCCGCCGTGTCGGCGACCATCGTCTCGGCGGTGAAGCCGGTCGCCTTCTCGGTGGCGCCGATGCCGCGGTTGTCGAAGGTGATGCAGCGATAGCCCGCCCGCTGGAGCGCCGGGACCTGGTGCAGGTGCCACGTGCGTCCTGCGCCACCGCGACCCGCGATGAACAGGACTGCAGGACCGCTGCCGCGGTCGTCGTAGGCCAGATTCACCTCGACGACGCTACTGGACAGGCACGCTTCTCCGGACGGAGCCCGCAGCGGGATGCATGTCGTGGTTAACGCAAATCATGCGTGATGCACGACATGCCGATAGGATGGTCGTCGCCACGCCGCTTCGCGCCGACTGCCAGGAGGACGCCGAATGAGAATTGCGATCAGCGGCGCCGGTGTGGCGGGCCCGGCGTTCGCCCACTGGATGGTGCGCGGTGGGCACGACGTGACGCTGATCGAGACGGCCCCGGGTTTTCGCACGGGCGGCTACGTGATCGACTTCTGGGGGCTCGGCTACCGCATCGCGGAGAAGATGGGAATCGAGAAGGAGATCCGCGCCGCCGGATATCAGGTGCGCGAGCTTCGCGCTGTCGACGGGACCGGACGCCCGGCCGCCCGGCTCCGTGTCGACGCCATCCGCCGAGCGACGAACGATCTGTACACGAGCCTGCCGCGCGGTGATCTTGCAGCGGCGATCTACCGCACGGTCGAGGACGACGTCGAGACGGTCTACTCCGACAGCATCACCGCCATCATCAACCAACCAGATTGTGCCGCAGTCGAATTCGAGCACTGTCCGCCGCGCGAGTTCGACATGGTCATCGGCGCAGACGGGTTGCACTCCAACGTCAGGGCGCTCGAGTTCGGGCCCGAGTCGCGATACGAGCACTATCTGGACTGTCAGGTGGCGGCATGCGTGCTCGACGGTTACCGGCCGCGCGACGAGCTGGTGTACGTGACGCACAACCTGCCGGGCCGGCAACTCGGCCGGTTCGCGCTACGCGAGGATCGCACCCTCGTGCTGTTCGTGTTCCGATCGTCGGCTCCCACCGTTCCCCGCGATCTGGCGGCGGGTAAGTCCCTGCTGCGCAGAGAATTCGCCGACGGCGGCTGGGAATGCCGGCAGATCCTCGACGCCCTCGACGGGGTCGACGACATCTACGTCGACGTGGTCAGTCAGATTCGCATGGACCGGTGGTCGTCCGGTCGCGTCGCGCTGATCGGCGATGCGGCGGCATGCGTCTCGTTACTCGCCGGCGAAGGCACCGGCCTGGCCATCGCCGAGGCGTACGTTCTCGCCGGTGAATTGGCCAGGGCCGACGGTGATATCGGCAGCGCGTTCGCCGCCTACGAGGCTCGGCTGCGCGGGTTCATCGAGGCCAAGCAGGACAGCGCGACGGGGTTCATCTCGTTCTTCGCCGCCAGGACCCGGCTCGGTATCTGGCTGCGCAACCACGCGATGCGCGCATTCAACATCGGGCCGGTCGGGGACCTGATCATGAGTCGCACACTTCGCGACGACATCGAACCCCCGGACTATGGGTTGTGAGAACCGGCGGTCACCCGGCGCGCAGTACCGTCCGGATCGAAGGAAAGGGAGCCGATGCCGTCGACGACGAACCGTGACGCGCAGACCGATTCGGTCGGACAGTCCACCGAGTTCCTCACGCAGCTGGAGTTGGCCACACGCGGGCTGCTCGCGTTGAACGTGTCGGCTCTCGAGCGCCTGGAGAAGCGGATCGGCCTCGCGCCGCTGCGCGCCTTGCAGGCTTTGGACCGGCTGGGCCCGAGCCTGGTGACGGAGCTGGGCGATGATCTCGGCCTGCTGCCGTCGACGGCGAGCCGGCTCAGCGACCGGCTGGCCGATGCCGGTTACATCACCCGCCGCGTCTCGCCGACCAACCGGCGCGCGACCCTCCTGGAGCTCACCGATGCCGGCCGTGCGGTGCTCGACGAGCTGATCGCCCTGCGTGTCGAGGCCTTCGGTGCGGTGACCCGGCGCATGACTCAGGCCGATCTCGCCGCGCTCATCCAGGGCACCCGGGCGTTCACCGCTGCCCACCGTGAACTGGCCGGGGACCGGTGACCTCGGTGAACGCCACGACGGGGATCTGCCGGCCGCCCGCCATCTTCTCGTAGTCGGCGTAGTTCGGCACGAACTGCTTGGCCAGGTCGAACAGCCGGTCGCGTTCGGCGCCGGTGACCTCCTCGGCGTCGAAGGCGCCCGTGTAGCCGCGGGCCGACAGCGTGACGCGCGGATGGGCCTTGACGTTGTGATACCAGGCCGGATGACGGTCCCCGCCGTAGTTGGAGGCGATGGTGATGACGCGGCCGCGGTCGGTGAAGTAGGTCAGCGGCGTGCTGCGCTGCTTGCCGGTCTTCGCGCCGGTGTGGGTGAGCAGCACCTCGGGCAGCACCAGCGACATGGAGAGATGCCCGTTGGTCAGCTTGATGACGGCCCGGTCGATGCGCCAGCCGTAGCTGCGCAGGAACCGTCGGGCCGAATTCGTGCCCATGAGCTTGGCTCCCGCGCGGAACAGAGCGGACGGCCGGGTCGGCTGAACTTCGGGTATCCCCACGCCGTCGACGGTATCTCAGCGACTTGGGCGTGATAACGAGCGCTCAGCGCACGAAATCACGCCGAAATCGCTTTCTTGGTGCGGTTGCGGACCCGCTTGACGGCGGCGTCCCAGAGCAGCTGAACCGACGGCAGCAACTGGCCCTGCTTGACGGTGTCCCTGCTCAGCAGCGCGGTCGCCGTCGCCCTTGTCGACGCCGACGCCTTGGAGACGTGACCGGAGTCGTAGGGCGGCTGCGGGTCGTATTCGATGACAACTGCACCGCCTTGGCCTTCGCGTCGCCGCAGATCCGGCCGAAGAGCCACATCGCGAGGTCGATGCCCGCGGAGACACCCGCGGCGGTGACGATCTTGTCCTCGTGCACGATCCGCTGATCGCCGACGGTCTGCACACCGAACGGCTTGAGCATGGGCAGCGCCAGCCAGTGCGAGGTGGCGCGGCGGCCGTCGAGCACGCCCGCGGCGGCCAGGATCACCGAGCCCGAACACACCGACGTCGTCCAGGTCGACGTCGCGTGCGCGCTGCGGACCCAGTCGAGCACCTTCTCGTCGCGCGCATGCTGGAAGCTCGACATGCCCCCCGGGATCAGGACGATGTCGGGCGAGGGGGTCTCGTCGAACGAGTGCGTCGCCCCGATCAGCAGCACACCGGAGTCCGCGGTGATGGGGCCAGGCTCGTGCCAGACGAACCGCACCTCGGCGTCGGGCAGGTTGCGCAGCACCTCATACGGGCCGATGAAGTCGAGCGCGGTGAACCCGGGGTACACCATGATCGCGATCTGCATGTCGTCTCCTCGTCTCAGGCGAACGTTCTGCGGTACTGGTCGGGCGATATGCCGAGGCGGCGAACGAAGTTGCGGCGCAACGTCTCCGCGCTGCCGAACCCACACCGCGTGGCGATCACGGTGACGGTGTCGTCGGTCTCCTCGAGCTGGCGACGGGCGGCCTCGGTGCGAATCCTCTCGACGTAGGCGCCGGGAGCCTCGCCGACCTCGTCGGTGAACACGCGGGTGAAGTGGCGCGGGCTCATCGCGGCGCGCCGCGCCAACTCCGGAATGCTGTGTGCGCCGCCGGGTTCGGCCTCGATCGACTCCTGGACCTCGCGGATCGGCTCCCGCTTGGCGCGCGGCATCCACACCGGCGCGGCGAACTGCGTCTGACCGCCGGGCCTGCGCAGGTACATCACCAGCCAGCGGGCCACCGTCTGGGCGGCGTCGGTGCCGTGGTCGTCCTCGACGAGTGACAGCGCCAAATCGATCCCCGCGGTGACACCGGCGGCCGTCCACACCCGCTCGCTGCTGCGTACGAAGATGGGTTCGGGATCGACCCGCACCGAGGGGAATTCGCGTGCCATCCAGTCGGCGAACGCCCAGTGCGTGGTCGCGGGGCAGCCGTCGAGCAGGCCGGCTTGCGCGGCGAGGAACGCGCCCGTGCAGACGCTGACGACGCGGCGCGAATGCTCGGCGGCGGCGCGGACCCACGCGACAACGTCGAGGTCGCGGCGCGCGTCGTCGACGCCGTAGCCGCCCGGCAGGATCAGCGTGTCGATGGGCCGGCGCGGGTCGGGCAGGGGGCGCCCGACGAGAGCCAGGCCGGTCCCGGTGCTCGCCGGCTCGCCGTCGCGGGTGACGATGCCGACGTCGTAGCCGTCGCGGCCTCGCCCCGTCAGATACATCGACGCGCCGGTGAACACCTCGAACGGGCCGACCAGGTCCAACGCCTGGACGCCCGCGAACCCGAGCATCACCACCGATCGCACGTACCCAGTGTCGGCCAGCGACGCCATGGCGTCTATGACATGGACCCCACGGATCAGGACACGGGCCGGGTCACCACACCAGCGGGGCGAGGTGCCTGCGCGCGTACGCCCGCACGGCCGCGTCGTCGGTGACGTCGAGCACCGGTGTGCGGACCTGTGCCAGTGAGCATGCCAGCCGGATGTGCAGCTCGCTGACCGCCAGCAGGTCCGGGTCGGGCATCGTCGCGCCCGCGGCGCGCAAACCCTTGGCCATGGCCGCCGCGGCGCTCGCCAGGAACTCCTCGGCCTCGTCGAACATGCCCGTCATCGCGGTCAGGTCACCGTCGAGCTGCAGGAACCTGCGCATGATCGGTTCGCCGGTGAGCAGCCGCACCCCTTCGCAGAACGCCGCGACCGCGGCATCCTTGGCACCCGAGTCGATCCCAACCGTCTGCAGCCGCGCCATCGCGAAATCGAAGGTCTGGCGGCCCAATTCGGTGATCAGCGCGTCGCGGCTGGGGAACCGCCGGTACAGCGTGCTGCGGCTGACACCGGCCTGCCGGGCGATGACGTCCACGCTGGCCCGTCCGACGCCGACCATCGCGACCTCTTCGGCGGCTGCCTTGAGGATCGCCGCCTCCTGCTCGGTGGGGGTGTCGTTGTTGCGGAGCCGTCGCATGGCCGTCAGCCGACCGGGCAGCCGGGCGGTGGCGCGAACGACTCGAGCGCGACCGAGCGGTGCAACCGAACCAGCTTCTCGTACTCCAACCGGTTGCGCGCCAACGGGATCAACCGCACCCGGTCGGGCAACACCCGCCAGGCCAGCTGCAGCATCCGGGTGTAGAGCTCGAACTCGACGTCATGGCGCGCGGTCCACTGGAATCCGGTGAGCTCGCGCACTCCGGGGTGCAGGATCCCGAACGAGCAGACCTTGACGACCCGGCCGGCGATCGGCCGCAGCAGCAGCCACGGCGGTGTCAGCGCGCGGCGCAATGGCGGGGACAGCATCAGCGTCGGCAGCGGAAGCCGGGTCAGGTCGGCGGTGACGCGGTACAGAAACGGATTGGCCCTCAGTTCGGTGGTGACCATCGTGTCGTAGTACTGCACGGCTTCGGCGTAAGTGGCGGGCAGCCCGGCGTTCTTGCCGGGCAGTTCCAGCGACCGGAACGCTTCCAGCAGTTGTTCGTAGGCCACTTCCCTCTCGGCCGGCGACATGGTGACACCGGTGCACGGCGTGAACGAGTTGAGCACCAGGAACAGGCCGCTGACCGCGATCCAGTTCCACAACTTGGGATCCAGCGCGCTGTAGCGCACGTCGGCGAACTCGCCCTTGCCGCGGCCCCGCACCTCCTGGTGCATCCGCTTGAGCCGCTCCCCCTCGGCGGCCCGGTCGGCCGGGTCACCCCAGATCGCGAGGAACGAGGAAAACCCGCTGCGCACACCGCGATCGGCGAAGTTGGCGGCGAACCGGCCGGTCTTGTCCACCGCGGCGGCGACCGGCACCAGCGCCACCTCGTCGAAGGCCGCGGCGCCGAAGAAGCCGCCCAGCGCGCTGCCGCTGTGCTTGCGGAACTCGGCGATCACCTCGGGACGGACATCGTCGCGTTGTTCGGGCAGTGCCTGGGCCGTCTCGGTCATGGCGCCTCCACAGATGCGGTTGACACACAGATTAATGATCTGTGTCAACGTGTCAATGGGTGGCACACGCGCACGCGGTCGATCCACCACTGCCTGCGCTCGGGTACGGCGGCCAGCGTCTCGAGCCGGTGCGGGTCCGGAACGGCGGGCGCGACGGGCAGGCACCCGTCGACCGGTCGCGCGGGTTCGGCGACGTCGTCGGCGAACAGGCTGCCGGTGCCGAGTCCGCACGCGTGCTCGAGGCGGGGCAGCGCCGCGGCCGCGAGCAGGCCCCGGCCGATGCCGACCGCCGAGTCCAGTGCGCTGGACACCACGATGGGGATGTCGATCTGCTCGGCGATGCCGAGCATCGCGCGCACCCCGCCGAGGGGGGCCACCTTGAGCACCGCGACGTCGGCCGCCTTGGCCCGCACCACGTGCAGAGGATCGTCGGCCTTGCGGATGCTCTCGTCGGCGGCGACGGGCACGTCGATGCGGCGCCGCAGTTCGGCCAGCTCCGCGACCGTCGCACATGGCTGCTCGAGATATTCCAGCGGGCCACCGGCGGTCAAAGCCGTTGCGGCGCGGACCGCTTCGTCGACGGTCCAGCCGCCGTTCGCGTCGACCCGGACCGTCGGTACGTGGGCGCGGACGGCGTCGACCCGCGCCACGTCGTCGGCCAGCGTCTGCCCGGGCTCGGCGACCTTGACCTTGGCCGTGCGGGTGCCGGGGAACCGGGCCAGCACCTCGGGCACCCGTGCCGCGTCGACGGCAGGCACGGTCGCGTTGATCGCGATCCGGTCGCGCCGGACGGCGGGCGGCGGCTCGTATGCGGCTTCCAGCGCCGACGCGAGCCAGTGCGCGGCCTCGGCCGGGCCGTACTCCGGGAACGCACCGAACTCGCCCCACCCGGCGGGGCCGTCGATCAGCGCCACCTCGCGAACGGTGATGCCGCGGAAGCGAACTCGCATCGGAAGCGCGACGACGTGGAGACGGTCGAGAATATCGTCGAGCTGCGGCACTCCGTTCATCACGGTCCATCCTGCCGGTTCCCGCGCCTACAGTGGGTGACATGCCCATACCCGACCGGCCGCAGCCGGGACAGGAGTCCGTGTGGGACTACCCGCGCCCGCCCCGGCTCGAGGAGTTCCGCGGCTCGATCACCGTCGAACTCGGCGGTCAGACCATCGCATCGACGACGCGCGCCTGGCGGGTACTGGAGACCAGCCATCCGCCGACGTACTACCTGCCACGCGACTGCTTCGTCGAGGGCAGCCTGCGGGAGGCCGACGGCTCGTCGTGGTGCGAGTGGAAGGGTCAGGCCAGTTACTACGACCTGGTGACTCCCGCGGCCGTCGCACCGCGCGCGGCGTGGACCTACCTGAAACCGACACCCGGGTTCGCCGCGCTCGCCGGCGCCGTCGCGGTGATGCCCGCGCTGGTCGACCGCTGCACGGTCAACGGCGAGCAGGTGATTCCGCAGCCGGGCGGCTTCTACGGCGGCTGGATCACCAGTTGGATCGCGGGGCCGGTCAAGGGCGTCCCGGGCTCGACGGGCTGGTGACGGCCGGTCAGCGGTGGCGCAGCACGGCTGCGGCGGTGCGACGTCCGCTCACCAGCGCACCCTGGATCGACGCGGTGTCGCGGTGATCGCCGCACACCCACAGCCCGTCGGGCGTGCGGACGTTCTTGCGGACCTGCAGCGGAGGCAACTGGGCCGGTAGGGCGTGCGGGATGACGTGGCGGGTCAGCGGCGTCCAGTCGGCCGGGTCGGCGCCGAGGATGTCGGCGGCGTGCGCGCGCACGACCGGTTCCCCGGGCGCGTGACCGTCCGCGCCGAGCAACGCCGACGCGGCGACGAGGTGCTGTCCGGGCGGCGCGTAGCTGGGTGCGGCCTTGCTGATGACAGTGGTGTTGAGGACGGGTCCGGGCGAGTCGGCGCGCCCGTCGACCCACAGCAGTGCCGGACCCGGCACGACGCGCTCGGTGGCCCACCAGTCGGTGACGACGCCGTGCATCGGCGGTGGCGGTGAGCCGGTCAGCGACGCCGCGGTGACCGGATCGGTGGCGACCACGACCTCGGGTGCGCGGACGGCGTGCGTCTCCCCGCAGACCATCCAGCCGTCGCCGTCCCGGACGATGTCGATCACCTTGCGGTCGAGGGTGATTCGACCGCGGATCGGCGCGGCCATCGCGCGCGGCAGCGCTCGCATGCCGTCGGTGGGCAGGCCGGGGGCGCCGAGCGCGAACACCCTCGCCAGCAGCAGGACGAACGCGTTGGACGTCGCGCCCTCGTCCTCGAGGACGACGCCGGCCAGGAAGCGCTCGAGCACTGTGCGAGGCAGTCCGCGCACACCGCTGCGGTCCAGCGCCGCGGCGAGCGACGTGTCGCGGCCCCTCTTCACCGCCTTGGGGCGCAGTGCCGGTGCGGCCCAGCGCGCCAGCGCCAGCACATCGCGTGCGCCGATTTCGCCGCCGGACAGCATCGAAGGCACCCGGCCGGGGTGGTGCAGCGGATGCATCCACTGCGTGGAGTCGTGCTGGCGGCGGATTCCGATCCCGACGTCGAACGGCTGCAGGCTCAGTAGCGAAACATCAACGGCGCGTTTGAGTTCCGGATAGGCCGGGTTGAGCACCTGGAAGCCGTGATCGCAGCGGAAACCGTCAATATCGTGGGTGCGAACGCGGCCACCGACGTGTCCGGCCGCTTCCCACACCGCGACGTCGCGGCCGTGCGCGGCAAGCAGGGTCGCGCACCGCAGCCCCGCCAGCCCGGCGCCGATGACCACCACGTCGCACCTCGACCCCTGCATGGGCCCGAACGTACCCCTGGGCCACTGCGCCCTCCGATGCGCTCCGCCGACGTCACAGATCGGTAAGCAAGCGTCCCGCGGTTTGATCGGCTCCCCGGAGGGTACTGTTCAGTTACTTAACCAATTGGACGCCGCGTCGAAAAGTGACGAAAGCCCATTCTGGCGTCGCCACCACGTCCGGTACCAAGAAGACAACGAGAAGTCCCCTAGGAGCATGGTGCAGCGCAAGACTTTGATCCCGTCGGCACTAGCGGTGACGGCGACCGCGGTCGCTGGTGGGTTGGCCAGCCGGCCCGCGCAGTCGCGGTGGTACGCCAAGCTGAAGAAGCCGCCGTATCAGCCACCGCGGCAGGCGTTTCCGATCGTGTGGCCGGTGCTGTACGCCGACATCGCGCTGGTGTCGTCGGCGACGCTGGACGAGCTCGAGCGGCGGGGTGCGACCGATGAACGTCGCCGCTACCTGGCCGCGCTCGCGGCGAACCTCGTGCTGAACGGCAGCTGGTCGTGGTTGTTCTTCAACCGGCGGATGCTGGGCACCTCCGCGGTCACCGCTGGGGTGCTGGCCGTCAGCAGCGCCGATCTGACCCGTCGCGCCGTGGCCGTGCGCGGCGCGTCGGCGGCGCCGATGGGCCTGTATGCGGCGTGGTGCGCGTTCGCGACCGCGCTGTCCACCCACATCTGGATCCTGAACCGATGAGACTCCTCGACATCCCGGGCCAGGTGGCCGAATCGGTGCTCTCGATCGTCGGCATCCGGACCGGCACCGAAGAGCCGCATTACCTGTCCACGAAGCTCACCGACTCGGTGGAGATCCGCCGGTACGGGCCACGGATCGCCGCCGAGACGACGGTGGACGCCGACGAGGACCGCGCCCGCAACATCGGCTTCCGCCGGCTGGCCCGCTACATCTTCGGGGCGAACCACCGCGCCGAGAAGATCGCGATGACCGCGCCCGTCGCGCAGTCGGGTGAGCGCATCGCGATGACGGCGCCGGTCGTGCAGGCGCGCGACGCCGAGAACCGCTGGACGATTCGGTTCTTCATGCCGTCCAAGTGGACCATGGAGACGCTGCCCGAACCCGACGACGACGACGTGACCCTGGTCGAGGTGCCGGCTCAGTCGTACGCCGTGCTGCGCTTCAGCGGTGACCGCAGCCCGGAGGCCGTCGCGGCGCAGACCAGGGAGCTCATGGAGACGCTGCGCCAGTGTGGCGTCGAAGCCACCGGTCAGGCGGTGGCCTGGTTCTTCGACCCGCCGTGGACGCTGCCGTTCCGGCGGCGCAACGAGATCGCGATCCCCGTGCGGCGGTAGGCGACCCTGGCATTCGCTACCGCCTTCCGACCGCCGAATGTGAACCTGTTGCGAGATTTCGGTTGGGGTTTCGCAGCACGTTCACACTCGTGACGGTTGAGGCCAAGCCCTAGACCGTCGAGCGGTCGCGGCCCTCCCAGTACGGCTTGCGCAGTTCCTTCTTGAGGATCTTGCCGGTGGGGTTGCGCGGCAGTTCGTCGGTGATGTCGACGGTCTTCGGGCACTTGTAGGCCGCCAGCCGCTCGCGGGAGAAGGCGATGATCTCCTCCGGCGTGGCTTCGCCCTCAACGGAGACAACGGCTTTGACCACCTCGCCCCACTTCTCGTCCGGAACGCCGATGACCGCGACGTCGGTCACCGCCGGATGCTCGGCCAGGACCCGCTCGACCTCGATCGAGTAGATGTTCTCGCCGCCGGAAATGATCATGTCCTTCAGGCGGTCCTCGACGAAGATGTAGCCGCCCTCGTCGATGCGGCCGATGTCGCCGGTGCGGAACCAGCCGTCCTCGGTGATCGCCTCGGCCGTCGCGTCGGGCTTGTTGTGGTAGCCCTTCATCAATTGCGGTGAGCGGAACCAGAGTTCGCCCTGCTCACCGACCGGGACGTCCTCGAGGGTGTCGGGGTCGACGACACGCACCTCGGCGTTGGGCACCAGCGTCCCGGCGCTGGTCAACCGCTCCTCCTTGCCCGGGTCACGGTGCGCCTCGGGAAGCAGATGGCTGATCACGCCGCACACCTCGGTCAGCCCGTAGGCCTGCATGAAGTCGGTGTTCGGCCATGCCTGAAGCGCTTGGCGCAGCAGCGGAAGCGGCATCGGCGACGCCCCGTAGGCGAACGTCTTGAGCGCGCCGAACAGATTGACGGCGTCCTCTCCGGACTCCAGCACCTTGGCCAGCACGGCGGGCACCAGGAAGGTCCGGTTCGCGCCCTTGAGGATGGCACCGGCCAGCGACAGCCCGTCGACCTCACGTGTCATCACACTCGGCACGCCGTCGTGAATTCCGAACTGCACGTACGACGATCCGCCGACGTGGAACAGCGGCATCGACACCATGCTCTTGTCGCCCTCGTCGAAGTCGAAGCCTTCGTGGGCGTTGATGGTGTGTGCGATCAGGTTTGCATGCGTCAACTGAACACCCTTGGGCCGACCGGTGGTGCCCGACGAGTACATGATGATCGCCACGTCGTCGGGATCCACGTCGTCGGCGCGCCCGACCGGCGTCGACGCCGCCAGCATCGCCTCGTACTCGTCACCTTCCCCGCCCTCGGGGGTCACCTCGATGATGTGCTCGACGCCGGCGAGCTTGTCGCGGATCTTGTCGATGCCGGGCTTGAGTTCCTGACCCACGATCAGCAGCTTGGCACCGGAATCGTTGAGCACGTAGTCGAGTTCGTCGGCGGCGAGGCGGAAGTTGATGATCGCGTTGGCCGCGCCCAGCGACGCGGCGGCCAGGGTCAGCTCGACGCAGGCGGGGTGGTTCTTGTCGAGGAACGCCACCACGTCGCCGCGCTTTATGCCCCGCTCCTTCAGCGCGCCCGCGAGCCGTCGCACCCGGTCGTTCCACTCGGCCCAGGTCCAGGTCCGCTCGAGGTA
The DNA here is from genome assembly GCF_039871645.1 of Mycobacterium sp. B14F4. Classification (NCBI taxonomy): domain Bacteria; kingdom Bacillati; phylum Actinomycetota; class Actinomycetes; order Mycobacteriales; family Mycobacteriaceae; genus Mycobacterium; species Mycobacterium sp. B14F4. The sequence continues at coordinate 43,235 of NZ_JBDPMF010000003.1, forward strand.
GGTCATCGCCTCCTCGTCGGGTTTGGTCTCGGCCCAGTGGGCGGTGCGTTCGTCGAGGAAGCGGGGATCTGCCAGCTCAGCCATGCGTCGAGCCTGCCATGGCCACCGTTGTGTCAGTCCTCTTTCGGGTAAACCTGCCGTCCCGCCAGGAACGTGGCCCGCACGTCGAGGTCGGCGATCTCGTCCGGCCGCACGGCGCGCGGATCCGCCGAGAGCACCACCATGTCGGCGTACTTGCCGACCTCCAGGGACCCGACCACGTCGTCGGCGAACAACTGGTACGCGGCGTCGAGGGTCTGCGCCCGAATGGCCTGCTCGACCGTGATCCGCTGCTCCGGCCCGATCACGCGCCCGCTGGGCGCCGTGCGGGTGGCCGCGACGCCGATGTTGCGCAGCGGCTCCTCCGGGGTGACGGGCGGGTCGTTGTGCAGCGAGATGCGCATCCCGGTGGCGATCGCGGAACCGCATGGCATCCAACGACTTCCGTGTTCGGGCCCGAACAGCCCGTCGACGATGATGTCACCCCAGTAGTGGATCTGGTCGACGAACAGGCTGCACGTGACGCCGAGGGCGTGGGCGCGCTGCAGCTGTTCGTCGCTGATCGCGCCGACGTGCTCGAGCCGAAGCCGGTGGTCGTCGCGCGGCCAGCGCCGCAGCGCCTCTTCGTAGACGTCGAGGATCGTGTCGACCCCGGCGTCTCCGTGGACGTGGCAGGCCATCGGCCAACCCTTGGAGAAGTACGCATGCACGATCTCGGTCAGCTGCGCGCGGGTGTAGTTGGCGTGGCCGCAGGACTCCGGCGCGACGCCGATGGTGCGCGTGGCCTCGGTGTCGAGATAGGGAAACGACAGATCGATGTTGCCCACCCACGGCGACCCGTCGACCCAGATCTTGATGCCGACCTGCCGGAGCAGATCGTCGCCGTTGGCAGGCGTCATCTCGGTGTGCATCTGGGCCGTCGAGACCTCGTAGACCCGCAGCCGCACGGTCAGGTCCTTGCGCACCCGCTCGAGCACCGGCCAGAAGACCGGGTCGAAGGCCATGTCCGAGCACGTCGTCAGGCCGGCCTTGTTGAGCCTGCGCAATTCGGCGTGCAGCATCGCCGGATAGTCGGCCGGGTCGATGACGCCGCCGAGCAGGCTGAACACCGCGGCGATCTCCTCGGCGGTGCCGTCGAGCTCGCCGTCGGCGTCGCGGCCGTACCGGGCGCCCTTGGGGTCGGGGGTGTCGCGGGTGAGCCCGGACTTGCGGGCCGCGACGCTGTTGAAGAAAGCCTTGTGCCCGGAGTTGTGCACGATCACCAGCGGGGTGTCAGGCGCCTGGGCGTCCAGCCAGTCGAGGGTGGGGTCGGGCAGTCCCGGCTGAAGCAACGGATCCCACCCGTTGAGGTAGGCACCGGCGCTGCCCTGCGCGGCGACCTCGTGGGTGATCGCGTCGACGACGGCGGCCGCGTCGCGCAGCGTCACCGGCCGGATGTCGACCATGCGCTCGGACAGCACGATCGCCTCCATCAGCGGGTGCCCGTGCGCCTCGACGAGGCCGGGCATGACACAGCCGTCGCCGAGGTCCAGGGTCCGGGTGCCGGGGCCGACCCAGGTGTCCACGTCGGCGCGGGAGCCGACCGCGACGATGCGACCGTCGGCGACGGCGAGCGCTTCGGCGGTGGGCTGGGCGTCGTCGACGGTGAGCACGGTTCCACGAATGACCAGGTCAGCGGCCGTCATACGGTCATACTCGCAGGCGCGGGAAATTTCTTTGAAGTTTTCTCGCCGATGGTGTCGATTTGAGGCGGCTGCCGTTCGACGTAGTTGCGAGGGGCACCGCAGACAAGAATGAGCGAGCCCCTTCACCATCGACAGAAGGAGACGAACAATGGCGCGATACATGCTGATCATGCGGTCCACCCCCGAGGCCGAGGCCGCGATGGCCGAACAGGAGATCGACTTCGACCAGATCATCGAGGACATGGGCCGGTTCAACGAGGAACTGATCAAGGCCGGGGTGTTGCTGGCCGGCGAAGGCCTGACCGGACCCGAGGAGGGCTTCGTCGTCGACTTCGACTCCGACCCGCCGGTGGTCACCGACGGCCCCTACACCGAGGCCAAGGAGCTGTTCAACGGCTTCTGGATCCTCGAGGTGTCGTCGATCCAGGAAGCCAAGCAGTGGGCGCAACGGGTGCCGCTGGGCAAGGGCGTCCGGCTCGAGGTGCGCCGGGTTTCGGAGACGCAGGACTTCCCGATGGACAACCCGTGGGTCCGCAAGGAGATCCAGTGGAAGGCCGACCTCGCCGAGAAGATCGCGGCGCAGGCCCGGGCCGAGGCCGACAAGCTGGCCAAGTAGTACGCGGCCGGAATCGGCTACGTGGCGCGGATCCGAATGGGTCCGCGCCACGTCGCGTCCGCGTCGAGCACCTCGCCGTTCTGGGTGATCTCGACGTCGCCCCGCCTGGCCAGGTCCCTGGCGATCTCGCGGGCGTCGTCCATCAGGCCGCGCCAGTCCTCGCCGCCGACGGCGCGCGCCGCATCCGAGGGGCAGATGCTCTTGTCCGGTCCGCGCTCACGCGACAGCTCGAGGAACTTGTCCCGCAGCTGTTGGTTCACCCCGTCCAGTCAAGCCGACTCCCCCGGCCCTTGCCACCAAATCTGTAACACGTTCTAATCTGATGCCATGAGCGACTCGCTGCTGAGGCATCCCATCCACTCCGGACACCTGACCGTCGGCGCTCTGAAGCGCAACAAGGACAAGCCGGTGCTGTTCCTCGGCGACACCACGCTGACCGGCGGCCAGCTCGCCGAGCGCATCAGCCAGTACATTCAGGCCTTCGAGGCGCTGGGCGCCGGCACCGGCAGCGCCACCGGCCTGCTGTCGCTGAACCGGCCCGAGGTGCTGATGATCATCGGCGCCGGGCAAACGCAGGGCTACCGCCGCACGGCACTACACCCTCTCGGTTCTCTGGACGATCACGCCTACGTGTTGAACGACGCGGGCGTCACGTCGCTGATCATCGACCCCAACCCGATGTTCGTCGAGCGGGCACTGGGGTTGCTGGAGAAGGTGCCCGCGCTCGAACAGGTGCTGACCATCGGACCGGTGCCGTCGGAGTTGGAGGGCAGCGACGTCAGAGCCGTCGACCTGACCGCCGAAGCCGCCAAGTACTCGCCGCAGGCGTTGGTCGCGGCCGACCTGCCGCCCGACCACATCGGCGGCATGGCCTACACCGGCGGCACCACCGGCAAGCCGAAGGGTGTGATCGGCACGGTCCAGTCGATCACCACGATGACGACGATCCAGCTGGCCGAGTGGGAATGGCCGGAGCGGCCGAAATTCCTGATGTGCACCCCGCTTTCGCACGCCGGTGCGGCATTCTTCGTGCCGACGATCATCAAGGGCGGCGAGTTGGTGGTGTTGACGAAGTTCGACCCGGCCGAGGTGCTGCGGGTGATCGAGGAGCAGAAGATCACCGCGACGATGCTGGTGCCGTCGATGATCTACGCGCTGATGGACCACCCTGATTCGCACACCCGCGACCTGTCGTCGCTGGAGACGGTGTACTACGGGGCCTCGGCGATGAACCCGGTGCGCCTGGCGGAGGCGATCCGCCGGTTCGGCCCGATCTTCGCGCAGTACTACGGCCAGTCCGAGGCGCCGATGGTGATCACGTATCTGGCCAAGCACGAACACGACGAGAAGCGGTTGACGTCGTGCGGCCGGCCGACGGTGTTCGCGCGGGTGGCGCTGCTCGACAAGGACGACAAGCCGGTGCCCCAGGGCGAGGTCGGCGAGATCTGCGTGTCCGGGCCGCTGGTGTCGGGCGGCTACTGGAACAAGCCCGAGGCGACGGCCGAGACGTTTCGCGACGGGTGGATGCACACCGGCGACCTGGCCCGCGAGGACTCCGACGGGTTCTACTACATCGTCGACCGGACCAAGGACATGATCGTCACCGGCGGCTTCAACGTGTTCCCCCGCGAGGTGGAGGACGTGGTCGCCGAGCATCCCGCGGTGGCGCAGGTCTGCGTGATCGGCACCCCCGACGAGAAGTGGGGCGAGGCGGTGACGGCCGTCGTCGTGCTGCGGCCCGACGCAGCCTCCGACGAGGAGTCGATCGCGACGATGACCGCCGAGATCCAGGCCGCGGTCAAGGAGCGCAAGGGTTCGGTGCAGTCGCCCAAACAGGTGATCGTCGTCGACTCGGTGCCCGTCACGGCGCTGGGCAAGCCCGACAAGAAGGCCGTGCGCGCGCAGTTCTGGGCGGGCGCCGAGCGCGCTGTCGGGTAGTTCCGCTGACTCTGTTGACTCTGCGCACACGGCGCCGATAACGCGCCCTTTCGCGCCCTCAGCGCAGAGTCAACACCAGATCCGCCTTGGCTCGCCCGGATTCGATGCGACGGGCGTTCGGCTCGTCGACGTCGCGCACCCAGGCCTGCGCCTGCTCCGGCGACTTGCCGAACTCGATGTGGCGGGCGACGAGTCGGCGGCGGCGTTCCTCCGGATCGGCGTCGACGTACCAGACCTCTTCCAGTCGCGCACGGACGGCGGGCCACGGGTCGTCGTCGTCGAGGAGGTAGTTGCCTTCGGTGACGATCAGCCGATGGGCCGGTTTGATCGCGATGCTGCCGGCGATCGGCTGCTCGATGTCGCGGTCGAACGCCGGTGCGTAGACGGTCTCGTCGCGTTGGCTCCGGATGCGTTGCAACAACGCGAGATAGCCGTGGGCGTCGAACGTGTCGAGGGCGCCCTTGCGCTCGAGCCGGCCCAGCCGTGCCAATTCGGAGTCGGCGAGGTGGAAGCCGTCCATCGGCACGTACACGGCGCCGTCGGTTTCGGCGACGATGGACTGCGACAGCGTCGACTTGCCGGTGCCCGGCGGCCCGGTGATGCCGAGGAGCACCCGGCGGTGTCGGTGCAGCAGCGCCTGAAGGCGGTCAGTCCAGGAGGGCATCGATCTCGGCGGCGAACCGAGCAATCCGTTCCTGTTCGCTGGGAATACCGCGGTTGTCCTCAGCGGCGCGCTGCCAGCCGAGCCGCCACATCCGGGCAACGGCCCGGTCACCCAGTCCCGCATACGGGTTGGCGAGCGTGTGCGGGAACGCCTTGCGGCCTTCCCGGTAAGCGGTAACCAAGCGATGCGCCATCGCCGTTAACTGTCCCACCGCGAGCAGGCGCACGATCGCACTCGCGTCGGCGTGTCGGTGCGATTCTCTGTCTGCTCGGCGGAACGGGTGACCGGCACAATAGCGACGTGACCGACGAGCTGAAGCAGACCGTCGACGCGGTATGGCGGATGGAGGCCGCCAAGATCGTCGCGACGCTGACGCGCGCCGTGGGCGACGTCGGTCTCGCCGAGGACCTGGCCGCCGACGCGCTGGTCGACGCGCTCGAGCAGTGGCCGCGCACCGGGGTTCCGCGCAACGCAGGCGCCTGGCTGACCACGGTGGCCAAACGCAAGGCGATCGATCACTGGCGCCGCCAGGAGAACCTCGACAACAAGTACGCGGTGATGGCGCACGAATTGGAGACCCAGGTCCGCGACTCTCCCGAGGCGTGGGACCCCGACCGCATCGACGACGACGTGCTGCGGCTGATCTTCATCTCGACGCACCCGGTGCTCTCGCGTGAAGGACAGATCGCGTTGACGCTGCGGGTGGTCGGCGGTCTGACGACCGAGGAGATCGCCCGCGCGTTCCTGGCGTCGACCCCGACGATCGCCGCGCGCATCACCCGAGCCAAGAAGACGCTGTCTGCCGCCGACGCGCCGTTCGAGGTGCCCGACCGCGCCGAGTACCCGCGGCGACTGTCGGCCGTGCTGGCCGTCATCTACCTCATCTACAACGAGGGTTACTCGGCGTCGTTCGGGCAGCGCTGGATCCGCGACGAACTGTGCAGCGAGGCGCTGCGGCTCGCACGGGTGCTGGCCGCGCTCGTACCCGACGAGCCCGAGGTGCACGGCTTGGTGTCGCTGATGGAGTTCCAGTCGTCGCGCTTTGCCGCGCGCACCGACAGCGACGGCAGGCCGATCCTGCTGGAGGACCAGAACCGCGCCCGGTGGGACCGCGCCCAGATCCAGCGTGGCGTCGCCGCCCTCGAACGTGCTGCAAAGGCGGTGCAGCGCAAGGGTACTGGTTGGGGTCCGTATGCGCTGCAGGCCGCGATCGCCGAATGCCACGCCACCGCCCCGACCGCGGCGGCGACCGACTGGCGCCGCATCGTCGTGCTGTACGACGGCCTGGTACAGGTGGCGCCCTCGCCGGTGGTGCGACTGAACCGGGCGGTGGCGGTCGCGATGGCCTCCGGCCCCGGCGAAGCGCTGGCGATCGTCGACGGGTTGACCGGTCTGGACGGCTCGTACCTGCTGCCCAGCGTGCGCGGCGAACTGCTGGCCCGACTGGGTCGCACCGGCGAGGCCGCCGACGAGTTCGACAGGGCCGCGGCCATGACCGATAACGAACGCGAACGAGAAGTGCTGCGCGACAAGGCCGCTCAGGCACGCGGTTAGGGTGGTTCGTGATGACTCAGATCGACGCCGTCCTGTTCGACTACTCCGGCACCCTGTTCAAGCTCGAGGAGGACGAAAGCTGGTTTCACGGTATCGAGGTCGACGACCGCCAGGTCGACGGGCACGTGCAGGCCGAACTGATGCGTAGGCTCACCGCCCCGACCGGCCAACACGTCGACATGGGCCCCGACGCCTACCACGCGTGGATCAACCGCGACCTCGCACCGCATCTCCATCGCGAGGCCTACCTGCACGTGCTGCGTGAATCCGGCCTGGCCGACGAGCACGCCGAATCGCTGTACGGCCTGGTGATCGACCCGTTGAACTGGACGCCGTACCCCGACACCGCCGGCGTGCTGGAGGGTCTGCACCGGCAGGGCGTCAAGACCGCGGTCGTGTCGAACATCGCGTTCGACGTGCGCCCGGCCTTCGAGTCGATCGGCACCGCGGAGTTCGTCGACGAGTTCGTGCTGTCGTTCGAAGTGGGGGCGGTCAAGCCGGACGCCGCGATCTTTCAAACCGCGCTGACCCGGCTGGGGGTGCCTGCCGAGCGGGCGGTCATGGTCGGTGACAGCGACGAGGCCGACGGCGGTGCCCGCGCGCTGGGCTGCGGCTTCGCCCTCGTCGACCCGCTGCCGACCGCAGAACGGACCGATGGTCTGCGAATTGCGCTGAGCCAGTCCGGTATCGCGGTGTGAGCAGTACGGTCACGGTATGGCACGCGTCGCTCCGCCGCGGTGGCTCAAGCACGTCAACAAGCTGCTGATGGTGTTGCTGCGGCTCGGCGTGCCGATCTCGCGGCGCGAGTCGCCGGTGGTGCTGACCGCGCCGGGGCGCCGCACCGGCAGGCTGCGTTCGACGCCGGTGACGCCGATGCACGTCGACGGGCACCGCTACGTCGTCAACGGCTACCCGGGTGCGGACTGGGTGCACAACGTGCGCGCCGCCGACCGCGTCACGCTGACTCAGGGCCGCCGCAGTGAGCGCGTCCGCCTGGTCGAACTGCCACCGGACCAGGCGCGGCCCGTCCTGCGTGAATTGCCCACGCAAGTCAAGACCGGCGTCGACCTCATGAAACGGTCCGGCGTGCTGAGGACCGGTACTCCCGACGAGCTCGAGGGCCTGGCGGGCCGACTGCCCGTGTTCCGCATCGAGGAGATCACGTAGCGTCGCTGCTATGTCCGACAGCTCGCGTATCCGGCCGCCGTGGTGGCTGAAGTACGTCAATAAGGTGATGGTCGCCTTGCAGCGGCGCGGCGTGTCGTTCGGCGCCGACGGCCCGGAGATACTGACCGTCCCGGGCCGCAAGTCCGGCAAGCTCTACGACACTCCGGTCACGCCGATGACCGTCGACGGCACCAAGTACATTGTCGGCGGCCTGCCCGGCTCGGACTGGGCGGCCAACGCGCGGGCGGCCGACGAGGCCACCGTGCGCAAGGGCCGCCACATCGAACGCGTTCGCTTGGTCGAGATTCCGGTGGACGAAGCGCGGCCGCTGCTGCGCGAGTTCCCGATCAAGGTGCCCACCGGCGTCGGCTTCATGAAGAACGCCGGCCTGGTGACCGGACCGAATCCCGACGAGTTCGAGAAGCTGGCCGGACGCTGCCCGGTGTTCCGGGTCGATACGGTAGGCCCATGAGCCCCAGCCCATTTGACCCGTCGCTGTGGCGACCCGTCGACGGCTTCGATCTGACCGACATCACCTACCACCGGCACGTGGTCGACGGCGCAGACCGGCCGACGGTGCGGGTGGCGTTCGACCGCCCCGAGGTCCGCAACGCGTTCCGCCCGCACACCGTCGACGAGCTGTATCGGGTGCTCGACCACGCGCGGATGTCGCCCGACGTCGGCGTCATCCTGCTGACCGGCAACGGACCGTCGCCCAAGGACGGCGGCTGGGCGTTTTGCTCGGGCGGCGACCAGCGCATCCGCGGCCGCAGCGGTTACCAGTACGCCTCGGGTGAGACCGCCGAGTCCGTGGACCCCGCACGCGCCGGGCGACTGCACATCCTCGAGGTGCAGCGTCTGATCCGGTTCATGCCCAAGCCCGTCATCTGCCTGGTCAACGGCTGGGCCGCCGGCGGGGGCCACAGCCTGCACGTCACCTGCGACCTGACGCTGGCCAGCCGCGAGCACGCCCGGTTCAAGCAGACCGACGCCGACGTCGGCAGCTTCGACGGCGGCTACGGCAGCGCGTACCTGGCCAAGCAGGTCGGCCAGAAGTTCGCCCGCGAGATCTTCTTCCTGGGCAGGCCCTACACCGCCGAGCAGATGCACGCGATGGGAGCGGTCAACGCGGTCGTCGACCATGTCGAGTTGGAGAACGTCGCGCTGGAGTGGGCCGAGGCGATCAACGGCAAGTCGCCGCAGGCGATCCGGATGCTCAAGTACGCGTTCAACCTCACCGACGACGGGTTGGTCGGCCAGCAGTTGTTCGCCGGTGAGGCAACGCGGTTGGCGTACATGACCGACGAGGCCGTCGAGGGCCGTGACGCGTTCCTGGAGAAGCGCCACCCCGACTGGACCGCCTTCCCGCGCTACTTCTAGTGGTGATTTCGGCGTGATTTCGTGCGGTCAGCGCACGAAATCACGCCCAGATCCCTCGTCTAGACTCGCGTGCCGTGAGCAGAAACCCGCTGCGTAGGCTGGCCGATCAGCTGCTGCTGGCCAGCATGCGCCCGCCCGTCGTGCCCGAGCTGCTGGCCTTCCAGCCCGGCCGCGAGATCGTCGACCTGAGGGGAAAGCGCATCCTGCTCACCGGGGCGTCCTCGGGCATCGGCGAGGCGGCGGCGGAGAAGTTCGCCCGTCGCGGCGCGACCGTGGTCGTGGCGGCGCGGCGCCAGGAGCTGCTCGACGACCTGGTCGGCCGGATCACCGGCGCGGGCGGCGTCGCCCTGGCGCACGCCTGCGACCTGTCCGATCTCGACGCGGTCGACGAGCTGGTGGCCAGGGTCACCGAGGATCTCGGCGGCGTCGACATCCTGATCAACAACGCCGGCAAGTCCATTCGCCGGCCGCTGGCCGAATCGCTGGAGCGCTGGCACGACGTCGAGCGGACGATGGCGCTGAACTACTACTCGCCGCTGCGGCTGATCCGCGGGCTCGCGCCCGCCATGCGCGAGCGCCGCGACGGCCACATCATCAACGTCTCGACGTGGGGCGTGCTCAGCGAGTCGTCGCCGCTGTTCGCGGTGTACAACGCGTCGAAGGCGGCACTCACCGCGGTCAGCCGGGTCATCGAAACCGAATGGGCGGCAGACGGTGTGCACTCGACGACGCTGTTCTACCCGCTGGTGCTCACCCCGATGATCGCACCGACCCGCGCCTACGACGGACTGCCCGGCCTGTCGGCGACCGAGGCCGCCGACTGGATGGTCACCGCCGCGCGCACCCGACCGGTGCGCATCGCTCCGAGGATGGCCGTCACCGCGCACGCGGTGAACAGCGTGGCACCCGCCGTCGTCGATGCCGTGATGAAACGTCAACGCGTGCAACCTAATAGCTGACATGCCCCACCCAGCCATCGCCACGGTCGCCGACATCGCGCGTGTGTACGGCGCCGAACGGCCGGACGCCGTGGCGCTGATCGCGGGCGAGCGCACCCTGACGTTCGGCGAACTCGACGCCCGGTCGAGCAGGCTCGCGCAAGCCTTCCGGGAAGCGGGTGTGGGTTTCGGCGACCGGGTGGCGTTCATCGAGAAGAACGGCATCGAGTTCTTCGAGGTGGTCTGCGCGCTGGCCAAGCTGGGCGCGGTGATGGTGCCGGTCAACTGGCGGCTGGCCGCGCCGGAGATGCAGCACATCCTCGACGACGCCGGCGTGCGCGTGGTGATCGTCGGCGCGGAGTTCTTCGGCCACGTGGAGGCTCTCGAGGCGGTCCGCGTTGTGACGATCGCCGACTATGAGGACTGGCTGTCCGCCTATCCCGCCGAGGATCCCTGCGTCACAACGGGACCCGACGATGTCGCGTTCCTGATGTACACGTCGGGCACCACCGGGGCACCCAAGGGGGTGATGCTGACCAACGACAACTACTTCTGCAAGGCCACCGGCATCGCCGAGCGGTGGCGCTTCGACGGTGACAGCGTGAACCTCGCGGTGATGCCGATGTTCCACATGGCGGGTTCGGGCTGGGCGCTGGTCGGCCTGTGCGAGGGTGCGCGCACCGTCGTGCTGCGCGACGTGGACCCCGCTTCGATCCTGGACGCCGTTGCACGCCATGGGATCACCAACATGCTGCTGGTACCGGTGGTGATCCAGCGATTACTCGAGACACCTGGCGTGGAGGCGACGGACTTCTCCGCCCTGCGGGCCATCGTGTACGGCGCGTCGCCGATCACCGACGACGTCCTGGTCAAGGCGCTCGACCGGTTCAACTGCGACCTTCTGCAGGTGTACGGGATGACCGAAACCACCGGCTCCATCACGCAACTCGACGAGCACGACCCCGAACTGCTGCGCTCGTGCGGCAAGCCGTTCCCCTGGGTTGAGGTGCGCATCGTCGACCCATCCGTCCCCGCCGGCCGCGACGTGCCCGTGGGCGGGGTCGGTGAGGTGTGGACCCGATCACGGCAGAACATGCGCGGCTACTGGAACGATCCCGCGGCGACGGCCGCGGCCGTGACCGCCGATGGCTGGCTCAGGACGGGCGACGCCGGCTACCTCGACGGTGCGGGTCACCTGTTCCTGCACGACCGGGTCAAGGACATGATCGTCTCCGGTGGCGAGAACGTGTATCCGATCGAGATCGAGAACGTCCTGATGACCCACCCCGCGGTGGCCGACGTCGCCGTGATCGGTGTCCCCGACGCAACATGGGGTGAGGCGGTGAAGGCGATCGTCGTCCCCGCTGCGGGTGCCTCCCCCAGCGAGGCCGCCCTGATCGCGTATGCGCGCGGGCGCCTCGGGGGGTACAAGCTCCCGAAGTCCGTGGCGTTCGCCGACACCCTGCCGCGGAACCCGAGCGGTAAGCTGCTCAAGCGCGAACTGCGCGAGCCGTATTGGCGCCGTGTCGGCCGCCGCATCGGCTGACGGGCGTGATAGACACGACGTCATGGAGATTCTGGCCAGCCGGATGCTCGTCCGGCCGGCGGACTACCAGCGTTCGCTGCGGTTCTATCGCGACGAGCTGGGCCTGGCGATCGCGCGCGACTACGGCGCGGGCACCGTCTTCTACGCCGGGCAGTCGCTGATCGAGCTGGCCAGCCACGGCGGCCCCCACGCCGGCGGCACGATGTGGCTGCAGGTTCGCGACGTGTACGCCACCGAGAAGGAACTCGTCGGGCGTGGGGTGCCGATCGCCAGGGAGGCTCGCCAGGAACCGTGGGGTCTGCACGAGATGCACGTCGTCGACCCCGACGGCGTCGTGCTGATCTTCGTGCAGGTGCCCGACGATCACCCGCTGCGCCGCGACACCCGGCGGTAGGGGCTCAGCGGGCCGGCGCCGCCAGCGGCCAGCCGACCGATGCCAGTCGCGACGCGACCTGATGGATCTCCTCGGGATTGGGCTCCTGCGTGTTCACCTGATGGACGGCGGCGCGGATCTCCGCCTCGGTGACGGTGTCGGAAGGGGTGCCCTGCAATACGGCCTTCGCCGCCTTGACGACCTCCTCCTCGGTGAGGGTCCGCTTCAGCAGCGCCGGCAGCGCGAAGTAGTCCTTCGGCGGCACACCTTCCGGGTAGCCGCGGTGCAGCCATGACAGCACACTGTCCAACACGCTGTGGTTCTCGGTCATGGTGTGTGTCAGCTCATTTCCTGGGCATGAAGGGGAACAGGTCGATACCGGTGTGATGGATGATCGTGGCCCGGGTGATCCACAGGACGGTGGTGATGATCACCCAGCCGACGAGCACGAGCAACGCGACGCCGAGGACTTTCAGCGCCGGGTTGGGCGCCGCCGTGGTGCCGTCGGAGTGCCTGCCGCCCGCTCCGTTCGAGAAGGCCACCAGGCCGCCGGCGAACACCGCTGGCAGCCCCGCCCCGAGCACCAGGCCCACGACGAGAACCTTGAGAACGCTTTCGAGATAGGTCATCTGCGATTCCTTCGGTGTGCGCTCAGACGGTCACCGTCGGCTTGGATTCCCTGACGGCCTCGCGCACCTCGACGGGTACGACGGAGTTGGTGGACTCGTCCCAATCGGCGTTGACGTTGCTGTGGTCGACCTTCTGCTGCTCGGCACGCCACCACATCCAGAAGGACAGACCTACCAGGGCGAGGAAGATCAGGCCGTCGCCGGCGAGGGTGGACCCGGTGAGCGACTTGACCGCGTCCGACAGCCAAAACGCCAGCGCGCCAACCAGTCCGGCGGCGGGCAGGGTGATCAGCCAGGCCACCGCCATCCGGCCCGCGACCGCCCAGCGCACCTCGGCGCCCGGCTTACCGACGCCGCTGCCGAGGATCGACCCGGTGGCCACGTGGGTGGTCGACAGCGCCATGCCCGCGGCGCTGGAGCTCAAAATGATTGCGGCCGAGGACGCTTCGGCTGCGAAGCCCTGCGGTGAGTCGATCTCGACGAGCCCCTTGCCCAGGGTGCGGATCACCCGCCAGCCGCCGAGGTATGTGCCCAGGCCGATGGCGACCGCGCAGCTGAAGATGATCCAGAACGGGAGGCCCTGCTCCTTGACGTCGCCGCCGAGGTGGCCGGTGGTGATCAGGGCGAGCGCGATGACGCCCATCGTCTTCTGCGCGTCATTGGTGCCGTGGGACAGCGCAACCAGCGACGCGGTCGCGATCTGGCCCCAGCGGAAGCCCTCGCGGCGCCGGCTCGCGAGCACGTTGCGGGTGATGCGGTAGACCAGCCAGGTGCCGCAGCCGGCGACCAGGCAGGCGATCACGGGCGCGGCGACGGCCGGGATCAGCACCTTCTGGGAGATGCCCGACCAGTTCACCCCCGCGGTGCCGAGCGCGGCCAGCCCGGCGCCGATCAGGCCGCCGAACAGCGCGTGCGACGAGCTGGACGGGATGCCGAACAGCCACGTCAACAGGTTCCACAGGATGCCGCCGATGAGCCCGGCGAAGATGATCGTCAGGCCCGTCGACGCGTCGATCGACGGAAGCAGCGCGCCGGACTTGCCGTTCTGCACGTTCAGCACCGAGGTGGTCACGGTGACGGCGACCTCGACGGACAAGAAGGCGCCGACGAGGTTGAGGACACCGGCCAGGAGCACGGCCGTCTTGGGCTTCAGCGCGCCGGTGGCGATCGACGTGGCCATCGCGTTACCGGTGTCGTGGAACCCGTTGGTGAAGTCGAAGGCCAGTGCCGTGGCGATCAACAACACCAGGATGATCAGCTCTGCGCTCACGGGCTCATTCTGCGTCCCGAACCGCGCTCCCGCCTAACGTTCGACCACTTTGATTACGCGTGTCGAGCAGGCACTTTACCGAGCCGTGCGAGGTATTCATCGGCAGTGCAACCGACGGCGCCATGAGGTTCGCCGGCGGTGTCGAAAACGGCCGCATTCGGATGCGCATTAGCATCATCCATCCGGGGCACTCAGACCCGAGACGACACGCGGGAGGGCGCAGTGACGAAGTTCCTGGCCAAGATCGTCGAGTGGATCACCGCCGGCTATCCGGACGGGGTGCCGGGTCCGGACCGGGTGCCGCTGTTCGCCCTGCTCAAACGGCGCCTGACCGACGACGAGGTCAGGACGGTCGCGGTGGAACTGCGTGACCGCGGTGACTTCGACGAAGCCGACATCGGCGTGCTGATCACCCAGATCACCGATGCGCTGCCGGGCCCGGAGGACATCGAAAGGGTGCGCGAGCGACTGGCCGCCAAGGGGTGGCCGCTCGACGATCCGCGTGACGGCGAGGAGGGCCCATAGCCGTCCTGCGACCGGTCGCGGTTCCGGCCGGGCCTGCGGTGCTGACCGTGCTACCCGTGGTGGAGGACGCGTTGGCCGGGCGCGCGAGTGTGCTTCCGGTTCCCGCTGGGGACTCGCGGGAATCTTCCTTTCTGACTGCGGCTTTGCGCGCGGAGGAGGAGATCGACGACGACGTCGCGGTGGTGGTGTCGACGTCGGGTACCACCGGCACACCCAAGGGCGCGATGCTGACCGCGTCGGCGCTGCGCGCCAGCGCCGAGGCGACGCACGACCGACTGGGTGGGCCCGGCCAGTGGCTGCTCGCCCTGTCGGCGTCGCACGTGGCGGGTCTCCAGGTCCTGGTGCGCAGTGTCGTCGCGGGAACGACGCCGGTGGTGATCCCGCCGAACTTCGATGCGGGCCAACTGGTCTCCGCGGTCGCGTCATCGGAGTCCGGGCGGCGTTACGCCTCGCTGGTGGCGGCGCAACTGGCGAAGGCGCTGCGGGACGTTGCGGCGACGAGGGCCCTGGCGAAGCTGGATGCGGTGCTGATCGGCGGTGGGCCGATGCCGGCGGGGCTTGCCGAGACGGCCTCTGCAGCAGGGGTTCCGGTGGTGCGCACCTATGGGATGAGCGAGACGGCCGGAGGGTGCGTGTACGACGGTGGGCCACTCGACGGGGTGCGGGTGCGCATCGACGATGGCCGAATCGTGTTGGGCGGGCGGACGCTGGCGAAGGGCTACCGAAATCCGGTCTCTCCGGATCCGTTCGCCGAGCCGGGCTGGTTTCGCACCGACGATGTTGGCGTCGTTGATGATTCGGGACTGCTGACGGTACTGGGCCGGGTGGACGATGCGATCAGCACGGGCGGTCTGACAATCATGCCCGCGGTGGTGGAAGCGGCGTTGGCCACGCATCCGGCCGTCGCGGAGTGCGCGGTGTTCGGGGTGGCCGACGACCGGCTTGGCCAGCGCGTCGTCGCGGCCGTGGTGCTGTCACCGAATTTCGGCGCACCGAGCCTGGCGGAGATCCGCGCACACGTCTCGGCGACGCTGGACGTCACGGCCGCGCCCCGGGAGGTGCACGTCGTCGAGGACCTGCCGCGGCGGGGTATCGGCAAGGTGGACCGTCGGGCGCTCGCCAACCGGTTCGGCGGATAGTCCCTAGCGCGGCGGCTTCAGCGGGTCGTGACCGATCGTCATCAAGCGATGACGCCAATTCTCCTGGCCCGCAGTGGGCTCGAGGTCGTCACGACGTTCGGCGTGGATGCGGTCGACGACCTTGCGCATCACCCGCTCGTCTTGGTCGGTCAGGTCGACACGCCGCTTCTGCAGGATGTCCAGCACCGCCCGGCCCGTCTGCGTGCCGGACTGGTCGGGCATCTCCTCGCTGTCCTCGTGCGCGGACCGCGTGCGCAGCCAATCCAACAGCTCGCGCGAGGTCATGTTCACCACGCGGTGGAACTCGTCCCACAGCGCAGCGTCGACTTCGACATGGTGTGCCATTGCACTCACCTCCGCACCGACGGCTACCCGGAGGCGCGGGCGGTTAATCCACCTCCGACTGCGGCCGCCATGATGTAACCATGCGTCACGAAGTCAGCACCGCAGATGAACTGCGCGCGCTCGTCGGCACACCCAACGAGTACGTCGCCAACAAGGTGAAGGACCGGCTGTCGCCGTTGCATCGAGACTGGCTGGCCGCGTCGCCGCTGGTGTTCGTGGCGACCGCCGACGCACGGGGCCGCATCGACGTCTCCCCCAAGGGCGACCCGCCCGGGTTCGTCCACGTCATCGACGACACCACGATCGCCATTCCGGAGCGGCCGGGCAACAAGCGCGTCGACGGCTACCTCAACGTCCTGCAGAACCCGTACGTCGGCGCGCTGTCGCTGATCCCCGGACGCGGCGACACGCTGCGGATCAACGGTCACGCACGGGTACTGTCCGACGCCGACTACTTCGACGCGATGACCGTGAACGGTAAGCGTCCCATCCTCGCGCTGGAAGTCGCCGTCGAGGAGGTGTTCTTCCACTGCGCCAAGGCGTTCCTGCGGTCGGATGCGTGGAAGCCGGAGACCTGGAATCCCACTGCGCTGCCGAGTGTTTCGCAGATCGCAAAGTCGCTGACGAGAACCGACGTCAGCCTCGCCGAGCTCGACGCGTACTACAGCGAGGCCAACATGCGCTCGATCCTGTACTGACGCACGCTCGTTCGCGGTGAGCGTGCGCGGAGTGCCGTAATTGCGCGGCGCGTCGCGTGCAGACAGGCACGCTCGCGCCAATTAAGTAGGCTCGCGGGCATGCGAGTGGGTCGCCGGGAGGCCATAGCCGTAGCCGTCGGCGTGCTGTTGGTCGTCGCGGCGTTCGTCGTACCGCACCTGCACCTGGGCGTCGTCACACCGCTGATCAACGCCACACCGCAGCGCTTGCGCGCGTTCGCCGACACCGCGCCGCTCTTCGGGTGGTGGGATGCGCACGTCGGCTGGGGCACGGGACCGGCGCTCGTCATCGGCGCGGCGGCGGTGCTGTTCGGGCAGTCGGTCGCGCTGCGGTTGCCGTGGCGCGTGCTGCCGTGGGTGACGTGGGCCACCGCGTGTGCGTGGGCGTTCTCGTTGGCGATGGTCGACGGCTGGCAACGCGGCTTCGCGGGCAGGCTCACCACCCGCCACGAGTACCTGCGCCAGGTGCCGACCGTCACCGACATTCCCGAGGCTTTGCGCACGTTCTCCGACAGAATCGTTGACTATCAGCCGGATTCGTGGATCACCCACGTGTCGGGTCATCCGCCCGGTGCGCTCCTGACGTTCGTGTGGCTGGACCGCATCGGGCTCGGAGGCGGGGCGTGGGCCGGCCTGTTGTGCCTGCTCGTCGGCTCCAGCGCGGCGGCGGCGATCGTGGTGGCGGTGCGGGCGCTGGCCGACGAACCAACCGCGCGGATGGCCGCACCGTTCGTCGCGGTGGCGCCGACGGCGATCTGGATCGCGGTGTCGGCCGACGGCTACTTCGCCGGTGTCGCGGCGTGGGGCATCGCCCTGCTGGCACTCGCGGTGAGCGGGCGGGTCCGCCGGCCGGTGGTGACCGCGGCGGGCGCCGGCCTGCTGCTGGGCTGGGGGATCTTTCTCAACTACGGCCTCGGGTTGATGGCGCTGCCCGCCGTCGCGGTGCTGATGTGCGCGCCGGACTGGCGCGCTGCGCTGCGCACCGCGGCCCCGGCGATCGTCGCCGCGGTGGCCGTCGTGTTGGTTTTCCTGGCCGCCGGGTTCTGGTGGTTCGACGGCTACACCCTTGTCCAGGAACGCTATTGGCAGGGCATCGCGAACGACCGGCCGTTCCAGTACTGGGCGTGGGCGAACCTGGCGTCGACGGTGTGCGCGATCGGTCTCGGCAGTGTCGCCGGGATCGGCCGGGTGTTCGACGTCGCGGCGATCCGCAGCCGTCCCGGACTGCGCATGATCGTGATCGGCGCCCTGCTCGCGATCCTGCTCGCCGACCTGTCGATGCTGAGCAAGGCCGAGACCGAACGCATCTGGCTGCCGTTCATGATCTGGCTGACCGCCGCCGGGGCGCTGCTGCCACCGCGCTCGCAACGCTGGTGGCTGGCGCTCAACGTGGTCGGCGCCCTGCTGATCAATCACTTCATTCTGACGAATTGGTAACGGAGGCGGGTCGGGCGCACACCCAGGGTGATGGAGCGGGACGCTGGAGGCATGGGCGACGGCGAGAAGCCGACCGCGCCGCGGCTGATCCGCTGGCGTAGTCCGCTGCGTGGCCTGTGGTTGACCTCGATGCTCGGCGCGGTGCTGCTGGTCACGCTGCCGGTCGTCATCGTCACCGGACTGCTGTCCTACATCGCCTACGGGCCGCAGTTCGGCCAGGCGATCCCCGCCGACGTCGGCTGGCTCAAACTGCCGACCTTCGACTGGCCGACCGATCCGTCCTGGTTGTACCGGCTCAACCAGGGCCTGCACGTGGTCCTGGGCCTGGTGCTGATCCCGGTCGTGCTCGCCAAGCTGTGGTCGGTGATCCCCCGGTTGTTCGCCTGGCCGCCGTCCCGGTCGATCGCCCAACTGGCCGAACGGCTTTCATTGTTGTTGCTGGTCGGCGGGATCCTGTTCGAGATCGCCACCGGCGTGCTGAACATCCAGTACGACTACATCTTCGGTTTCAGCTTCTACACCGCCCACTACTTCGGCGCGTGGGTGTTCATCGCGGGATTCGGGATGCACATCGCGCTCAAGATCCCGCGGATGCGGGCGGGCCTGAGGTCCCGGTCGATGCGCGAGGTGCTGCGCACCGGTCGCGAGGACACCGTCGCCGACCCGTATGAGCCCGACGGCCTGGCCGCCGCCGAGCCCGGTCCCGCAACGCTCAGCCGCCGCGGCGCGCTGGCCCTCGTCGGTGGCGGGGCGCTGTTGATGGCCGTGCTCACGGCCGGCCAGACCATCGGCGGGTGGTCGCGACACACCGCACTGCTGCTGCCGCGCGGGCAGACCCGCGGCGACGGTCCCAACGACTTCCAGGTGAACCGGACCGCGGCCGCTGCCAGGATCACCCCCGACCTGACCGGTGAAGCGTGGCGGCTCACCCTGACCGGCGGGCCGAAACCCGTCGTGCTCGACCGCGCGGCGCTGGCCGCGATGCCGCAGCACACCGCGCGGCTGCCGATCGCGTGCGTGGAGGGCTGGTCGACGACCGAGACGTGGACCGGTGTGCGGCTGGGCGAGCTCGCCGCGTTGGCCGGCGTCACGGCGCCGGCGTCGGCGTTCGTCCGGTCGGTCGAGCGGCGCGGGGCGTTCAACCGCGCGACCCTGCAGGGCAACCAGGTGCTGCACCCGGATTCGCTGCTGGCGTTGCGGGTCAACGACGCCGACCTGTCACCGGACCACGGATTCCCGGCGCGCATCATCGTCCCGGCGCTGCCCGGGGTGCACAACACCAAATGGGTCGGCTCCATCGACTTCCGGAGCACCTGACATGCGCTCCGCAGTGGCCCGGTTCCGCGCGGCGTACGGATCGCATCCGCTGCACCTGCTCACCCTCGTCGCCGGCTTCGCGTTGTTCGGCTATGTGCTGGCCACCGCCACACCGGCCGCGCTGTGGAACCAGCGCACGTGGTGGCAGTCGATCCTGGTGTGGTTCGCGGTCGCGATCATCGCCCACGACCTGGTGCTGTTCCCGCTCTACGCGCTGGCGGATCGAATCCTGCTCGCCAGCAGGAGATTCCGCACACGGGTGGCCGTGGTGAACTACGTCCGGGTACCCACCCTGGCCTCCGGGCTGACGCTGCTGGTTTTCCTGCCCGGCATCATCGAGCAGGGTGCGCCGACGGTGTTCGCGGCGACGGGCCAGACCCAGGAACCGTTCCTCGGGCGCTGGCTGCTGCTGACCGCCGCCATGTTCGGTGCCAGCGCCGTCGTCTACGCCGTGCGATCGGCGATGCGTTAGGCCGTCAAGCACGCGACGACGCGGCTGCCGATCGGGTGGATCCGCGTCAGCACCAGGCCGGCCTCCTCGGCGATCTCGGCCGCGCAGTCGATACCGACCGAAGCCCACTGAAACCACGGGCCGACCGTGCGCGACGACTCCAGCCGCACCCACCCGGCGCGCACGCCCCGGGTGATCGCCTCGAACTCGGCGATGCAGCGGCCGCCGTGCCGCAGCAGTTCCGCCGCGCGCCGCAGCATCCGGTGCGGGTCGCCACCGAGGCCGATGTTGCCGTCGGCCAGCAGCACGGTCTGCCAGCGCCCCGCGCCGGGCAAGGGCCCGAACACGTCCCGCCGCAACACCGGCGCACCGCTACGGCGCGCCAGTCCGACCGCGGTGGCCGACTGGTCGACCCCGAGGGCGGGGATGCCGCGCCGGACCAGCTCGGTCACCAACCGGCCCGGGCCGCAGCCGAGGTCGATGGTGGGACCCTCACACAGATCCACGACGGCGTGATCGAAGCGACCATCGGCGTGCCGACCGCCGAGCCACCGGCGCACCGGAAGGTGACGCACCTCGCCGTCGTCGTGCCGGACCCAACAGCGCTCACCGTCGAGCGCGCGATCGTAGAGATTGCCCAGCATCAGACGCCCACCGCCCTTGTCGCACGGGCGAATCGGCTGTCCGCGGAGCACATTCGACGCACCGCCTCGATGTCGTCGATGGTGTCGAAGTCCGCGAGCTCGGCGACCAGGCTCACCGCGATGCCCGTCGCCGACAGCGCGGCGAACGTCAGCACGCCGGTGTCCGGCCGCGACATCGGCACGGTGCGCAGGCAGTCGGCCATCGCCGGTTTCCTCACCCCGAGGACCCACCACCCGCCGTCGTCGGCGATGCCCAGGACAGCGTCGGTGCCCAGCAGCGACCGCGCACACTCGGCCAGCATGTCGGACGTCACCTGCGGGGTGTCCATGCCGATCTGCAGCACCGGACGACCGCTCGATGCGTCGGCGTGTGCGTTGGCCAACCGCTCGGCGAAATCGGCGCCGCGTTGCTTCACGACGGTGAAATCGGCCAGGCGGCTGCGGATCTCGGCACCGCACGCCGCGTCGCTCAGCTCGCCGGTCAACGCCACGACCCTTTCCTGCGCGGGCGTGGCGGCCACCGCGTCGAGGGTGTCGAGCAGCGCGGCCGCGGCGATGCCCGCGGCGGCGTCCTCGCCGATCGACGCGGCAAGCCTGGTCTTGGCCAGACCCGGCACCGGGGCCTTGGCGACCACCAACGCGGTCACGGGGAGCACTGTCACGAGATCACCCGCCAGAAGTCCATGGCCGCCACGACACTGCCGCGAAGCGACCCGCTCACCTTCGATTTCCCGCCCGTTCGCGGGCCGTAGTCGACGTCGCGCTCCACCACGTGCCAGCCCGCCGCAGCCGCCCGGACCAGCAGTTCAAGCGGATACCCCGATCGGCGGTCCTCGACACCGAGACCGATCAGCGCGTCGCGGCGCGCGACCCGCATGGGGGCGATGTCGTGCACCGGCAGCCCATGCCGACTGCGCAGCCGCCAGCACACCGCCGCGGTGCCCAGCCGGGCGTGCCACGGCCACTTGAGGCCCTCGACGGCGCGCCGGCGCCCGATCGCCATGTCGGCGCCGCGGTGCAACTCGTCGACCAGCGCGGGCAGCTCACCGGGGTCCAGCGACCCGTCGGCGTCGATCACCGCCACGATCGGCGTCGTCGCCGCGACCACGCCGGCGTGCACCGCGGCGCCGTAGCCGGGACGTTTCTCGGTGACCACATCGGCCCCAAGGTGCCGTGCGACCTGCGCCGTTTCATCGGTGCTGTTGTTGTCGACGACGAGCGGCCGGTACCCGGCGGGCAGTGCTGCGAGGACTCCGGGCAGCGATTCCGCCTCGTTGAGACAGGGCAGCACCACCGTGACCGGACAGTCGGGCATGACCCCGAGGCTAGCCACACCGGTCAACCCCCAATCAGTCGTTTGGTGACGAATCCGTGACATCGGCGCAGGTAGTGGCTGCGCCGGACTACTCTCGGGCGTGTGACCCGGGTGCTGATCGCCGACGACGACATGGTCGTCCGTGACGTCGTTCGCCGCTACCTGGAGCGCGACGGTCTCGAGGTCGCCATCGCCCACGACGGAACCGAGGCGTTGCGGCTGCTCGGATCGCAGCGCATCGACGTCGCGGTGCTCGACGTGATGATGCCGGGCCCGGACGGGTTGACGCTGTGCCGCAGCCTGCGCCAGCGCGGCGACTACACCGTGCCGGTCATCCTGTTGACCGCGCTCGGCGAGGAGGACGACCGGATCGCGGGGCTCGAGGCCGGCGCCGACGACTATCTGACCAAACCGTTCAGCCCGCGCGAGCTCGCGTTGCGGGTGCGCTCGGTGTTGCGGCGGGCGCCCGCGCCGACGGGCCGGCTGCCGATCGACATCACCGTCGGCGATCTGACGGTGGCGACCGCGTCGCGGACGGTGACGATCAACGGTGCGCCGGTGTCGTTGACCAACCGCGAGTTCGACCTGCTGTTGTTCTTCCTCACGCACGCCGACACCGTGTTCACCCGCGAGGAGCTGCTGAAGCAGGTGTGGCACTGGGACTTCGGTGATCTGTCGACCGTGACGGTGCACGTCAAGCGGTTGCGGTCGAAGCTCGGCGAGCATCACCGCGTGCAGACGGTGTGGGGTCGCGGCTACCTGTGGAGCGGCGAGGAGCGCGTGCGCGAGGACCAGAGGGCGTAGGTGCCGACCCACCTCTGGGAGATCGCCGGGCTCGCCCTGGCGTGTTCGGTACCCGTCGTGCTGGCCGGAGCGCTCGTCGTCCGGTTGGCGCGCTCGTGGTCGCTGGCCGTGAGCATGGTGGCGCTGGTGCTGATTCCGGTGTTGGCGACGTTCACCGGGGTGCTCGGTGCCAGCGGGTTCATGATCACCGAGACGTTCGAGCAGACGGCGGTCGTGCTGGTGATCGTGTCGGTGGTGACCATTCCGGCGGCGGTGATGCTGGCCCGCTACCAGGCCCGACGCACGGTGTGGGAGCAGGAGATCCGCGAATCCGAGCGGGCGGCCGAGCAGTCGCGCCGCAGGCTGGTCGCGTTCGTCAGCCACGACCTGCGCACCCCGCTGGCGGGCATCCGAGCGCTCTCCGAAGCGATCGCCGACGGCGTGGTGCCCGACGCCGAGGTGGGCGTGCACGCCAAGACCATCGAGCAGGAGTCCATCCGGCTGTCCGAGATGGTCGACGACCTCTTCGAGATGTCGAAGATCAACGCCGGCGCGATACAGCCGGTGTTCGACAAGGTGGCGCTCGACGAGGTCGTCGACGATGTGCTGACCGCACACCGGATCGCCGCAGAGCGCGCGGGTGTGCAGTTGAAGGCCGAACTGCCCGAGACGCCGGTGCGGGTGCTTGGCAGTGACCGTGCGCTGGTGCGGGTGCTGTCGAACCTGGTGGCCAATGCGATCGCGCACACACCGGAGGGCGGTCGGGTGTCGCTGGCGCTGGGCGCCGACGAGAACGGGGCGTGGGCGCGGGTCGACGACACCGGCGTCGGGATCGACGAGGCGGACCTGCCGCGGGTGTTCGACGTCGCCTACCGGGGCTCGAATGACCGGGTGCCACGGGCGGACTCGTCTCTGCCCAGCGGATCGGGGCTGGGCCTGGCGATCGCCGCGGGCCTGGTGCAGGCCCATCGCGGCACGCTGACGGCCCGCAACCTGGGCACCGGCGCGCGTTTCGAGGTGCGGTTGCCGCTGGCCGCCGAGGGCTGACGGCTGCGCGCCGAATGTAACGTTACGGCGCCTTTTTCGGCCGAATCACGCCATGGCGTTACACTCGCCGATCGGTCGCCGAGTCCACGGCATAGACGCGCCATGGCCCCGGCAAGCCTTTGAGATCGTGTTCTCCGCGATCGGCGAACGGCAGACCCGAACCGAGCACCAACGGTGGAATCACGCTGGACACCAACACTTCTCCCGCTCGAGCCAGCGACAAGATGCGTGCCGCGACGTGGACGGCGATGCCGTGCACGTCGTCGTCGGCCTTCTCGATCTCACCGGTATGCAGACCGGCCCGGATCGACACGCCGATGTCTCGAACCGCCTCGCTGACGGCGCGCGCACATTCGATCGCGCGGGCCGGGCCGTCGAAGGTGGCCAGGACGCCGTCACCGGTGAACTTGACCAGCTCACCTCGCCAGCCGGCCACGTGCCGCTCGACCAGGCGGTCATGGGCGGCCAGCACCCGGCTCCACGCGTCGTCGCCCAGAGACGTTGCGCGAGCGGTGGAGTCGACGATATCGGTGAACAGAACGGTTGCCAGGACCCGGTTGGACGGCCGCGCGCCCCGCGTGCCGGTGAGGAAGGTCTCGACCTCGTCCAGCACACTGTCGGCATCGCCGGCGAACCACAGACTGTCGTCGCCGTCGAACTCGGCGAGTCGGGCGTCGGGTATCCGGTCCGCGAGGTAGCGAGCATGGCCGCACCGGACATGGCGATCGCCCCGTCGGCTGAGCACCAGCGTCGGCGCCTGGATGGTCGACAGCAGCGGACGGACGTCGGTGTGCGCGAACAAGTGGAATGCGCGCTTGAACCCACCGGGGCCCAGCGCCAACCGTTCGCAGCGGGCCCACCACCGCACCTTCGCGGCGTTGTTCGCCCAACTCGGAGCGAGTATGTCGACGGTCGCTCCGGTCCCGACATTGCGCCCGAAGGCCTCGACGTACCTCTCCAGGTCTCGCTCTGGGAACCCGAAGGGCTGGTCGGGCGCGCGCAGGAAATAGGCGTAGGAACTCGCCAGCACGAGTGACCGAACTCGTGCCGGCTGGCTGGCGGCGAGCATCATGACGGCGAGAGCCGACTCGGTCATCCCGAAGACGGCTGCCCGCTCGCTGCCCGCCGCATCGAGCACCGCCAGCAGGCAATCGGTCCAGACTTGCATCGAGGGATTGCCCGGGGGCGCCGCGTCGGAACTGCCGACGCCCAGCAGGTCGGTCATGATCAGCCGGCTGAACGATGCCAGCCGGCCGAGATGTTCCGCCACCGTAGGGTCGTCCCACAGCAAGTCGATGGGAAGGTTCGGGCTGAGGACCAAGAGCACATCGGGTCCATCACCGCCGACGACCTGATACGCGATATGAAGGTCATCGGCGACGGCGTACCGCGTCTCTGGCGTGCCCCCCATGGCCGAAGCCTCCCACGTTTGCGCTGGCTGGCGACGGTGTTTACGCGGCCCATTGTTTTTGAGTGATCACTCAACTACTGTTGCCCGTTAGCCGAGAAGGAGGTTGTGATGGGAACGAGAAGTGCCGAGAAGGCGCGGCGCAAGTTCAAGATGGAGCGGCAACTGGGCCGCGTGGTGATGAACCCCGTGGTCGCTGTGCTGGACCGAATCGGCGTGCGCTCATCTCTCGTGGTCGAACTGGAGACCGTCGGCCGCAAGTCCGGCGAGCCGCGCCGCGTTCCGCTGGCCGGCCGGGCCGACGACGCGGGAGTGTGGGTGATCTCCCAGCACGGCCGGCGCGCCGGGTGGGCCTACAACATCGCAGCCAACCCGAAGGTGCGCGTCCGCATCGATGGCGAATGGCGGACCGGCACAGCGACTTTCGAGCCCGACGACGACGTGCGTGCCCGCGCCCGCAGCTTCGGGGGCGCAGGCAGGCTCGGTCAGTCGGCGACGGCGTTGACGATGCGCGCGATGGAGAGCGACCCCGTCTCGGTGCGGATCACCTTCGACTAGCGAGGACTCAGGGGACCCGGGTCCAGGGTTCGCAGTTGCGCGTCTCGAAGGCCTTCACCGTCTCGTTGAGAGTCGCGTACATCGGGCCGATGGACATATTCGTCGCGACCACGTGGTCCTTGTTCGCATCGGGGGTGCTGTAGGTGAACCACAGGCACATCGAGTCCTGGGTCGGCACATCGTTGATCCAGATCTGCCAGTTCGACGCCGTCCCGTCGGTGCGGTAGAGGCCCGGCGCGACGTCGGGACCGACGAGGAAGAAGCCGCTGCCCGGGATCGGGTTCAGCGGCTGGGCAGCGGCCGGCGCCACCGGCGCGAGCACCGCCACAGAGGCGACGATCCCGGCCGCTGTCTGCCGCATACGCATGAGAGACATCCTCCTCCGACCATCGCCGAGCGCACGCTTGTTCGCGGATCTTCTCGCGATCGGGTGCAACAGGCGTGCGCTCGCGGAGGTTAGTCGGGCAGTGAATTGCTCAGTCGCTCGGTGGCCGCGACGTAGTCCTCGATGAACTCGCGCACCACCTCGCGGGCCGGCTTGACCTTGTTCATCAGGCCGACGCCCTGGCCGACGAAGTACGTCGCGAGCGCCTGCGCACCTTCATGACCTTGCGCGGCAAGCACATCGACGCGACGGATGACGGGCTCGCACAGCATCGACTGCAGCGGCAACGGCAACGGCTTGCGCCCGCCCTCGAACGGCGTCCACGCCTGGGTCCAGTCCGAAACCAGCTGTCGTGCAGGCTTTCCGGTCCGGCCGGCCGAGCGCACCGTGTCGCGCGACGAGGCCGCCAGGAACTTCTGCTTGGTGTGCGGCGCAGTCTCGGCCTCCTCAGTGGTCAGCCACACCGATCCCGTCCACGCACCGTCGGCGCCCATCGCGACGGCGGCCGCCATCTGCCTGCCCGTGACGATCCCGCCCGCGGCCAGCACCGGCACCGCACTGCCGATGGCCGCAAGGGCCTCCAAGACCTCGGGCACCAGCACCAGCGTCGTGACCTCACCGCAGTGCCCACCCGCCTCGGTGCCCTGCGCGACGAT
This sequence comes from Mycobacterium sp. B14F4, assembly GCF_039871645.1. Taxonomy (NCBI): domain Bacteria; kingdom Bacillati; phylum Actinomycetota; class Actinomycetes; order Mycobacteriales; family Mycobacteriaceae; genus Mycobacterium; species Mycobacterium sp. B14F4. The sequence goes on from NZ_JBDPMF010000003.1 coordinate 69,760, forward strand.
CAGGTCGACGCCTGCGGCCACCTGCTTGACGGCGTGCTCCTTCGCGCCGACCAACGCCGCCACCGGCACGCCGTGCTCCTTGCCCGCTTCGATCATGTAATCCGGCGGCACTCCGAGCGCGTTGGCGATCAATCGGATCGGGTGGCTCATCGCCACCTCCATCAACTCCTTGCCGGTGTTGCCCGACAGCGCCGCGCCCCCCATCCGCGGCGACGTCTCCGGTTCGATGCCGTGCGAGGCCAGCAGTTCGGTGACGAAGCCGCGGTACTCGTCGGGGATCCGGTCCGCCAGATCGGCCGACGTGATGTTCTCGCCTTTGCCCTCGTACTTGGCCGGCACGATCAAATCGACGCCGTAGGGCTTGCCGCCGACGTGGTCGTCGATCCACCTCAGCTCCTGGTCCAACTGCTCCGGCGTGTACGCCGTCCCGCCGAGCACTCCGAAGCCGCCGGCGTTGGTCACCGCGGCGACCACGTCGCGGCAGTGGCTGAACGCGAACAACGGGAAATCGATGCCGAACCGCTGACAAATTGCTGGCTTCACCCGGCCAGTATTACCGCCGGCCTCACCGCCCCGACAGGAACCTCCCGATCTCGTCGAGCATCTGCGGCCCGGCGAGCAGGTCGAGATCGTTGTGACCGGCATCCGGCACCACGACGTAGCGCTTCGGCTCGTTGGCGGCGTCGAACAGCCGCCTGCTCATCGGCTCGGGGACGATGTCGTCGCGGTCGCCCGCCACGACCAGAACCGGAGCGGTCACCGACCCGATGCGCTCGATCGACGGGTACCGGTCCATCAGCAGCCAGCGGACCGGCAGCCAGGGGTAGTGCACCGCGGCGACGTCGGGCAGCGACGTGAACGGCGAACGCAACACCAGCGCATGCGGCGCCCGCTCCGTTGCGAGCTCGAGAACCACTGCCGCGCCGAGGGACTCGCCGAAGTAGACCATCCGGTCGACGCCGGGCTGCGCGGCCAGCCATGCCTGCGCCGCTCGCGCATCCGCGGCCAGGCCCTCCTCCGTCGGGCGTCCCGGGTTCCCGCCGAAACCGCGGTAATCCAACAGCAGCACCGACATTCCCAGGCGGTTCAGCGCCGCCGCGAGCGGCACCCGCATCGAGCGGTCGCCGCCGTTGCCGTGGCACACCAGCACCGCCGGCCCGGCGCCGTCGACAGGGAAGTACCAGGCGTTCAGGCCGATACCGTCGTCGGTGCGGATGGCCACATCGCTACCGTTGGGCAACACCGCCGACGCCGGTGGCAGCGGACCCGAAGTCGGGAAGTAGATCAACCTCCGCTGCTGCGACCACAGCGCCGCCACCACACCCGAAGCCACGAGCGTGACGATAACGACCGCGGCGACGGTGCGGCGCATCAGGCCCGCAGCGGTGCGAACGCGAACTCGCGCAGGCCGTCGCGCGGATCGACGGCCGCACGGAAGCCGAGCACTCGCGCGGCTCGAGCGGGATCGGCCACGATGTGGCGCACGTCGCCGCTGCGGTACTGGCCGGTGACGACCGGTGGCGCGTCACCGCGGGTCTCGCACAACTCGGTGGCCACCTCCATGATCGAGATCGGCCGTCCCGAGCAGACGTTGAACGCGTCGAAACCATCGAGGTCGGACTCCACCGCCGCCACGTTGGCCGCCGCGACGTCGTCCACGTGGACGAAGTCGCGCATCTGCCCGCCGTCCTCGAAAACCCTTGGCACGTCGCCTGATTCGAGCTCCGACCGGAAGATGGCCGCCACCCCCGAGTACGGGGTGTCGCGGGGCATGTACGGACCGTAGACGTTGTGGTAGCGCAGCGCCGTGACGGCGCCGCCGGTCGCGTCCGCCCATGCCAGCGCGTAATGCTCCTGGGCGGTCTTGCTGGCCGCATACAGGCTGCGGGGCCGAAGCGGCGCGTCCTCCGACACCAGTCGCCAGGCCACCAGCGACCCGCAGTGCGGACAGCGGTGCTCGAACACGCCCGCGTCGAGATCCGCGCGGGTACGCGGTTGCGGGTCGACGGCGCCGTGCTGCGGACACACGTAGCGGCCCTGGCCGTAGACCACCATCGAGGACGCCAGCACCAGGCGCCGGCAGCCCGCGGAGAACATCTCGGCCAGCACGACGGCGGTGCCGTAGTCGTTGTGGGAGGCGTACGACGGCGCGTCGGCGGCGTTGACGCCCGCCCCCACCACCGCCGCCTGGTGACACACCACGTCGACGTCGCGCATCAGCGGCGCGAGCGCCGACGTGTCGCGGATGTCGACCACCCGGCACTCCTGCGGCGCCTGTGCACCGGGGCCGTGCGCGGCGGGAAGCATTGCGTCGACGGCGATCACGTCATGACCGGCGTCGCGCAGCGCGGCGCCGACCCGGGCTCCGATGAACCCCGCCGCGCCGGTCAGCAGAACTCTCACGGCAGATCGAAGGGCAGTTCGACGCCGTCGTGCGGCGGGCAGTGCGTGCAATCGTTGGCCTGGGCGACACTCTCGATGGCCTCGTGCACGAGTTTCTTGAACGGCACCAGGTTGCGCTCGAACTCGGCGAACACATCGACGGCCCGCACGGCGGTTCCGCTGTCGATGCCGGCGTCCAGATCGGTCACCAAAGCGATGGCGGCATAACACATCTCGAGCTCGCGGGCCAGCACCGCCTCCGGGTAGCCGGTCATGTTGACCAGCGTGAAGCCTTGATTCGCGAACCAACGACTCTCGGCGCGGGTGGAGAACCGCGGGCCCTGGATCACCACCATGGTCCCGCCGTCGACGACGCCGGGCAGGTCGGCCGCCGCCGCCCGCAGGGCCGGGCAGTACGGGTCGGCGAACGCGACGTGGATTCCCGAAGAGTCGAAGTACGTGTCGGCGCGCCCGGAGGTGCGGTCGACGAGTTGATCGGGCACCACCATCGACCCCGGCCCCAGGCCGGGGGTGAGGCTGCCGACCGCGCACGGGCCGAAGACGCGTCGCACCCCGAGCGCGCGCAGTGCCCACATGTTGGCCCGGTACGGCACGGTGTGCGGCGAGAACTCGTGGTTGACACCGTGCCGCGGCAGGAAGGCGACCTCGTGATCGCCGACCGAACCGACGGTGATGGGTGCGCTCGGTTCGCCGTAGGGGGTGTCGAGGTTGATGGTGCGAGCATCGGCTCCGAAGAACGAGTAGAAACCGCTACCGCCGATGACTCCGAGCATCAACCGCTCCTCGCGTGCGCGGGCATGGTCTCTATTGTGTCCCCTACCCCCGGTAGAACATCACCGGAGGCAACGGGCGAATGCCGCCACCGCTGTTGCGGGCGTCGAAGCGCACCCCGGACGCGATGTCCGCGGCGTCGCCGACGACCAGGCCACCGACCGCGTGGAAGCGGCCCAGCACGCCGCTGATCAGGAAGCGGAAGCCGGAGTCGGTGGCGCGCACGCCGAACAGGACCGGTGAGACGCCCGCGAGGTAGAGCCACAGCGAGGAGAACAGCCGCTCGTCGGTGCGCTTGGCGGGCAGCGTCGCGTGGTGTAACGGCACCCCGTCGGCCGACGACGCCAGCAGGAAGTCCTGGTCGCGGCCCGGCCCGTAGACGTCGGGCAGTTTCACGCAGACCGTGCGGATCGCCTCGCCCTCGGTCGGCGGTGCGATGCGCACCACCGCGGGGAGGCGGCGGCCGGCGAGCAAGAGATCGGTGCCGCCCGGGAGGCGCGCATCGTCGTCGAACACCAACTCGGCCTGCCGCACGGGCGCGTCGAGGGCGAAAAGCCCGCCGATTCCGCCGGCGACCGCCGACAGCGACGAGGTGATCACCGTCGACAAGGTTTCCAGGATGGCCACGCGTTGCATCTAGCCAGGGGCGCGCGCGGCTAAACGGGTGCGCGGCTTACGCGTCTGTGACGCCGTCGTCGAGTCGTTGCGATGCGCGGCGAACCCCGTCGCGGATCTCGAACGCGTCGGTGGCGAACCCGCCGATGGCGTTCGCGACGTCCTTGACCGCGGTGGTGATGATCGACGCGACTTCCCCGACCGTCGACACGCCGGACTCGAAGATCTCCTGGGCGGCGTCCTTGCGGATCTCCGTCTTGCTGAGTCGGTCGTCCATGCGCTCAGTCTGCCACGGTTGGGCGCGTGCAAGACTGGCTCGTGGCCACATTCGCGCAGTGGGTGGAGGGCGCCCGCCCCCGCACCCTGCCCAACGCGATCGCACCGGTGATCGCGGGTACGGGCGCCGCGGCCTGGCTGCACGGCGCGTCCTGGTGGAAGGCGCTGCTGGCATTGGTTGTGGCCGTCGCCCTGATCATCGGGGTCAACTACGCCAACGACTACTCCGACGGCATCCGCGGCACCGACGACGTCCGGGCGGGGCCGTTGCGGCTGGTCGGGTCGAAGATCGCGACGCCGCGGTCGGTGCTGACCGCCGCTGTGGTGAGCCTGGCCGTCGCGGCGGTGGCCGGGGTGGCGCTCGCGTGGGTGAGTGCGCCGTGGCTGATCGCGGTGGGCGCGGTGTGTATCGCCGGCGCATGGCTGTACACCGGTGGCTCCAGGCCATACGGCTATCTCGGCCTCGGCGAGGTCGCGGTGTTCGTCTTCTTCGGCCTCGTCGCGGTGCTCGGCACGCAGTACACCCAGGCGTTGCGGATCGACTGGGTGGGCGCCGCGGTCGCCGTCGCGCTGGGCGCCATGTCGTCGGCGGTGCTGGTCGCCAACAACCTGCGCGACATTCCGACCGACAAGGAGTCGGGCAAGATCACGCTTGCGGTGCGCCTGGGCGATGCGCGCACCCGGCTGCTGTACCAGGCGCTGCTGGTGGTGGCGTCCGCGCTGACGCTGGTGCTGATGCTCGCGACACCGTGGGCGGCGGTCGGCCTGGTCGCGCTGCCGCTCGCGGTCCGGGCGGCCGCTCCGGTGCGCAAGCGCCTCGGCGGCAGGGACCTGATCCCGGTGCTGCGCGACACCGGGCTGACAATGCTGGTGTGGGCGGTGGCCGTCGCCCTCGCGCTTGCGATTTCGGCGTGAAAACGTGCGCTGAGCGCACGAAATCACGCCCAATTCGCTCTTAAGTGAGGGCCGTCGGGGCGTCGCCGGCCTTCATCAACTGGACGTCCGGGCGGGCCGGGACCTGATCGGCGAGGAACCAGCGAAACGCCAGGTTGCCGCGCGGATAGTCCACCGTGGTGATCGAATTCGGGTGTGCGGTAATACCTCTCGAGATCACCACCGTCACCGACCCGTCGGAGTTCGGCACCGCGCTGTAGCCGTTGACCGACGTACGCGCGTCGGTGATGCCGGCCATGAACTGATTCCAGATGACCAGGTTCCAGAACCGGCACGCCGGCGGCCGGTGCGTGACGACGAGCGCCTCGTCGTCGTCGAGCACGAAGCTGCCGTAGGCGTAGCAGGCGTCGCGCGCCGACCAGCCGAAGTTCGCATCGGGAACCTGGTACGGATCGGCGAATTGGTTTGCCACCTGCGAGATTTCGTGGCCCAACGTATGCGTGTCCGCGACACGCACGCCGACGGCCAGCGGCACGATCGCGAACATCGTGCGCAGCCACGCCGCACTCGCCCGCAGCGCGGCCGCGGTCTCGGCGTCACCGTGGCGGATGGGATCCGGCTCGTCGAGCGCCTCGATCCGCCAGGACACCGGCCTGCCGGTCAGCGGGTCGGCCTGATAATCGCGCGTCACCAGCACCACGCCGTCGTCGGTGGGCCCGTAGTCGAAGGAGAAGTTGCCGTCGGAGTCCAGGGCACCCGAACTGTGGAGCTGGTCGTCGCGGATGAGCGCGACCACCCGGTCCGACCACGCGCCGGGAGACGGTTCGTTGTACGCGGTCACCGAGAAGTAGACGCTGTCGCCCTTGTTGCCGCTGATCCGGTAGCGGCGTTTCGGGTCGACCGGACACATGAAGTAGTAGGCGTCGGTGTTGTCGCCGCCCCAGCGGCGATCGCGGCGGAACGGGGTGTTCAGCTCGACCCATTGCGGCCTGCTCGGCTCGGCGAACAGGTAGGTGTCCATCGCGACGCCGAGCGTCGTCGCGAGCATGCGGTAACCGTCGGCGATGTGACGGTCGTCGGAGACGGCGCGATCACCCTCGGTGAAGACGCGGTCCAGACCGCTCAGGGTGTCGAGCAGCTCGTGCCACGCTTTCGTGGATTCGTAGGCCGGAGCCGCCCCGGCGGCGACATCTTGCTCGGTCATGCGCGTATTCCTCTCGTGATGAACTCGGCCGTGCGGTCGATCCAGGCGTCGTCGAGGCCCTCGCCGCGGGTGATCAGCGCGAGGAACGTCATGCCCGCGACGGCCTCGACGAGGTCGGCCGCCGCCACCTCGGACCGGACCTCGCCGCGGGACACCGCGGCGTCCAGACGGTCGGTCAGCCCGCGCGACAGCACGTCGGCGAAGCGCTCGAGCAAGGCGGTGTGCAGCGCGGGATCGGCGGCCATCTCGCCGACCAGGCCGGGCAGCGCCGCCCGCGCGGCCGGAGTGGTCAGCACCGCGGCGGTGCGGCGCACCATGTCGCGGACGTCGCCGGGCAGCGAACCGGTGTCGGGCAGTTCGGTGGCGGCCCCGACCGGGAACACCGCCTCGTGCACGACGTGGGCCTTGCCGGGCCAGCGCCGGTAGATCGCCGGCTTGCTGGTTCCCGCGCGACGGGCGATCGCGTCGACCGTGAGCTCGGCGTATCCGGTCTCGCCGAGCAGTTCGACGGTCGCGCTGAGCACGGCGCTGTCGATGCGTTTGTCACGAGGTCGGCCGATTTCCGTCGTCATTACGAAACTGACAGTAACATAACTGCCTGTGACCGACACCACACCCGCGCCCGTCACGCTCGACGACCTCGAAGAGCCACGCTTCCCCGCCGAGATCGAGCCGATCCGCGAGATGATGGCCGCGATGGCGCCCGACTGCCCGCTCGACGCCGACGTGCTGCACGCGAAAGCCAGCGCCGAGACCGGGCTCGACGACTTCGGCCCCGACGATTACCGCGAGCGCCTCGACGTGTATCTTGCTGCGCTGCAGGAGATTCGGGGATTGCACGACGCGGGCGTCGTCAACTTCCACGCCCAGCTGTTGCAGTTGCTGAAGAACCGCCTGCTGCTCACCGATCTACTGCGCCGCCATCCCGAGATCCACGACATCGAGTTGGCGCCGCCGGTGGTGATCGCCGGCCTGCCGCGCACGGGCACCACCCACCTGCACAACCTGCTCGCCGCCGGCCCGACGTTCCGCTCGATGCCCTACTGGGAGAGCAACGAACCGTTCCCGCTGCCGTCGGAGGCCGGGGCCGAACCGGATCCGCGCCGGGTCCGGATGGACGCCGCGGTCGAGTTCATGAACGCGGTGATGCCGCACTTCCCGCTGATGCACGAGATGACGACCGACCACGTGCACGAAGAGATTCAGCTGCTGGCCAACGACTTCTCGACGATGTTGTTCGAAACGCTGGCGCACGTGCCGCGCTGGCGTGACTACTACCTGTCGCACGACCAGACGCCGCACTACGAGTACCTGGCCACCCAGTTGAAGGCGCTGCAGTTCCTGCGCGGCGGCAGGCGCTGGCTGCTCAAGTCGCCGCAGCATCTGGAGCAGTTGCCGGTGCTGAACAGGGTCTTCCCCGACGTGGTGGTCATCGCCACCCACCGCGACCCGGTGCCGGTGGTGCTGTCGATGCTCGCGATGCTGACCTACACCGCGCGGATGCACTGCTCGCCGGTGCCGGTCCAACAGATTGCGGCGTGCTGGATCGACCGGCTCGAACTGATGCTCAACGCGCTGATCCGCGACCGCGACGTCATCCCCGTCGAACGCTCCATCGATGTACGGTTCGACGACTTCATGGCCGACGAAATGGGCGTCGCCGCAACCGTTTACGAGCTCGCCGGCGAAACCCTGTCCGACGAGGCCGGTGCCGCCATGACCAGCTACCTCGCCGGACATCAGCGCGGCCGGTTGGGCCGGGTGGCGACGTCGGCGCAGATGTTCGGACTCGACGAACGCGATCTGCACGCCCGCTTCGCGCCGTACGTCGAGCGGTTCCTCGCGGTCAGAACGGTGTGTGAATAGCCTGGCTCGGGTATCCCGACGCGGCACCCACGTCGGGGCATGACTCGAAAGGCATCAATGACCGCAGCACGCACGCAACTTGACCAGCGCGAACTCGCGGAGGCCCAGCGTGTCGTCGGCGCGATCTCCGAGGCGTTCGCCGCGAAGGTGGTCGGCCAGGAGAACCTGCGCGAGTCGCTGCTCATCGGTCTGCTGGCCGGCGGCCACATCCTCATCGAGAGCGTGCCGGGACTGGCCAAGACCACCGCCGCGCGCGTCATCGCCGAGTCGATCCACGGCGGGTTCCGCCGCATCCAGTGCACGCCGGACCTGCTGCCCAGCGACATCATCGGCACGCAGGTGTACGAGGCGGCGACCAACTCGTTCGTCACCCAGCTCGGGCCCGTGCACACCAACATCGTGCTGCTCGACGAGATCAACCGCTCCAGCGCCAAGACCCAGAGCGCGATGCTCGAGGCGATGGAGGAACGCCAGACCACCATCGCGGGCACCGAGTACCCGATACCGGAGCCGTTCCTGGTCATCGCGACTCAGAACCCCGTCGACCAGGAGGGCACGTATCCGCTGTCGGAGGCGCAGACCGACCGGTTCCTGCTCAAGGACGTCGTGCACTACCCGTCGGCCGAGCAGGAGGTCGAGGTGATGGCCCGCATCGACGCCGGCCTCTACGACAGGAACCACCGCAGCCGGCCGGTGGCCGATCTCGCGGACGTGCGACGGCTTCAGGCCGTCGTGCGCCATGTGCACATGGATCGTGCGCTGATGCACTACGCCAGCCAGTTGGTCAGCGTGACGCGCGAACCGGAGCAGCACCTGCCCCGGCAACTCGCCCGGCTCATCGAGTACGGTGCGAGCCCACGCGCCACCATCGCGTTCTGCTCGGCCGCGCGCGCCCTGGCGCTGCTCGACGGTCGCGGCCACGTCCTCCCCGGCGACGTGGCCAGGCTCGCGCACCGGGTGCTGCGGCACCGGCTCATCCTCGGTTTCGAGGCGGCCAGCGCCAAAGTCACCCCCGAGGTGATCATCGACGCTGTCCTGCAAGCGGTTCGAGTGCCCTAGGGCCGCGATGGGCAAGCATCTCGACAAGGCCAAGTCGCACTTCGGGGCCGACACCCGCGGCATGCTCGAGGGTGGGCGGTACGCGTTGTTGCACACGCGCAGCCTGGAATTCGACGATCTGCGGCCGTATGTGCCGGGCGACGACGTCCGCGACATCGACTGGAAGGCCACGGCGCGCTCGGGGCATGTGCTGATCAAGCGCTTCGTGTCCGAAAAGCACCACAAACTGCTGCTGGTCGCCGATGCGGGCCGCGCCATGACCGCACAGACGCCCAGCGGTGAGCTGAAACGGGATGTGGCGGTCAACGTGATGGGCGCGTTCGGGCTCATCACGCTCGGGCGCTCCGACCAGATCGGGATGGTCTACGGCGACGTCCGCGGCTGCGTCAACATCCGCCAGCGACGCGGCGAGACGCACATCGAGAGCATGCTGCACCGGTACTACGGGCACACCACGGCAGGCAGTGCGCCCAGCGATGTCGTGTGTCAATTGGAGTATGTCGCAACGCATTACCGCCACTCGATGCTCATCGTCGTGGTGTCCGACGAGCCCGAGGTGACCGAGCGCCTCAACGACGTGGTCGGCCGGCTGGCCGCCAGGCACGACGTGATCTGGGCGATGGTGCCCGACATGCCCGCGGTGGGCGCCGCGGACGACGACCGGCACGGTTTCGACGTGTCCAGCGGACGTTTCGTGCTGGGCGGCACGACCGTGGGCCCGCGGGTGGTCGCCGCCTACCGGCGTGCCGAGCAGGCCCGCACCCGCCGACTCGGCGAGTTCATGACCGCGCGAGCCGTTCCGCACACGACGATCGGCGCCAGCAGGGACATCCGGCCCCGCCTCGTCGAACTGACGGAGGTGTTCGCCCGTGCCGGATGACCTGTTGCGGTTCGTCAGCGGGCCCATGACCTACTCGGCGTGGTGGCTGTGGCTCGGCTTGCTGCTGCTGACCGTCGTGATCGCCTGGTATGTCGGGGTTTTCGTGTGGACGATGCCCGCGCACCGGCTCCGGGGCCTGCCCGGCATCCGGTCGGCGCACCGCACGCTGTTGCGACGTCGCTTCGCAAACAGCGTCCGCGGCATCGCGACGCGCCACCGTGGCGGCGAGCTCACCGCGGCGCAGGCCGGCGCCGCCATGAGCCGTACCCTGCGTAGCTTCCTGTATCAGGCGACGGGGACGCGCGCGCAGTACATGCACGTCGACGACATCGGAACCAGCGACATGGCGCCGGCCGCCCCGCTGTTGTCGGCACTCGAGGACGCCCAGTTCAACTCCGCATCTTCAGTGCGACTCGACAGCGTCAGTGAGGCGACCGAGGAGCTGATCCGCTCGTGGCCCTGAGCTGGTGGCCCGTTGCGGCCGTCGGATTCGGCGCTCTGGCCGCAGCCGTCGCGTTGGCGGTGCTGGTGCCGGTGGACCAGCGGCAGCGCCGGCTGCGACGGCTGGCCAACACCGCCCGGTTGACCAGCCTGCCCGAGTACGCCCGGGTGGCGCGGATGCGGGCCGTTTCGGCGGTCGTCACGATCGTGCTACTCGCGGTGTTGTTCTCGGCCGCCGTGCTGGCCAGCGCCCGGCCGACGGGATGGTGGTGGTCGTCTCAGTCGACCGACATCGGCGAAGACATCATGCTGTGTGTCGGCCAACCGGTCACCGATCCGGCCACCGGAGAGTTCCTGGCCTACTTCGCCGAACAGGCGCGATCGTTCGGCACTCAACGCATCGGGCTGACCTCACCCAACCGTCGGGTGGTCCCGCTGACGCGCGACTACCAGTACGCCGTCGAGAAGTTCAACGACGCGGCGGCGCTGGCGCCACTACCGGACGACGCGGAACTGTCGGCCGGTCAGGCGGCCGCCAAGCGCGCCACCATCGCGTCCTTCGCCGCCCCGGTGACCTACGTCGACTACGCGCCCAGCGTCGCCGACACCCTGGCGCTGTGCATGACGGGGTTTCCGGCCTCCGATGGCCCCGACGACCGCCGCCGGTCGCTGATCTACCTCGGCCCCGGCTCCATGCGGGCCACGAAGGAGACGCGGCCCTCCCTGTACAGCACCGAACAGGTGACCGAGATGGCGCGACGGAGCGGCATCCAGGTCAACGCCGTGGCCTCCTCGCCCGGCAGCGTGCGCCCGGTCGTCGAGGCGACCGGCGGCCGGTACGCGCCGCTGAGCGCCGGCCTGATCGGCGATCTGGACGAGATCCGCACTCATCCGCCGGGTGCGGATCAGTCGAGCACCGTCACCGGATGGCGGGGCGACTCGCCCACCATCCCGCTGACCGTCGCGGTCGTGGTGTCGGTGTTGCTGTGCCTGTCGCTGGTGGTGTTGCGGCGATGACGTTCACACCTGTTGTCATGCCGGTGCTCCTGATCGTCGTCGCCGTCGTCGTGGTCATGCTGAGGCTGATCACGATGCGACAACTGGCGACCAGTCGTTCTCAGCGGTGGACCACGGTCTGGCGGTGGTCGGGCCTGACACTGGCGGTGGTGCTGTTGCTCATCGCCGCCGCCCGGCCGGCCATCGGACCCGGCGAGGAGCAGACCACGGCGGCCCGGGCCGGCGACGCGGGCGCCAATGTGTTCCTGGTCGTCGACCGCTCCGCCGACACCGGCCAGGCCGACTACGGCGACGGGCAGACGCGGCTGGCCGGAATCCGCGACGACCTCACCGCGCTGATCGACCGCTACGCCGACGCCCGGTTCGCGCTGATCACCTTTGCGGCACGGCCGTCGCTGCAATGGCCACTGTCCGAGGATTCCTGGAGCTTGAAACCCGTTGCGGCGCAGCTGCAGCCGTATTCTCCCGACGTCGGGGAAGTCAACGCCGCCGCGGCGGCGAACATTCTGCGCTATCAACTCATCGCGGCGGGCCAGCGTCATCCCGGCGCCCCGAATCTGGTGTTCTACCTCGGATCCGGGGCGCCCGGATCGAGTGCTCCACAGGGAGAATTCGATCCCGTGCCCGGTTCGGTCGACGGCGGCGCGGTCCTTGGCTACGGGGCAACCCGCAATGAGGCCGGCCTGCGCCAGGTCGCCGGACAGCTTGGGGTGCCCTACGTTTCGCGCGACGGCGCACGTCCCGTGACCGAGGCGCTCCCCGATCAGGACGGCTTCACCTCCGGCGAAGCGGTCGCCCCGGCGCACGCGCCCGACCGCACCGATCTGTACTGGGTCTTCACGTTGGTGGCGGCCGTGCTGTTGCTGTTCGAGATCTACCTCACGCTCCGCGAGTTCCGCGCGAGTCGCAGCGCCCGCCGGGATGTGGGGGTGTGATGCGCATCCGGTACGCGGGCCCGTCGCGGTTGCGGTTGCGGCGCCGGCTTCTGCTCGTCTCGGCTCCGGTGGTTCTCATTGTGGTGATCGCCGCCGTCAAGATGATCTCCGTTGTGGTGGCCGGTAATTCGGCCAGCTCCCACTATGCGGACCGGAATGCCGATGCCCTGCGCGGCGATGCCGCGGTACTGAGCATTCTCAATGTCATCGAACCCGCGAAAGCCCCGTTCGCGCAGGGCACGTCGGCCGTGCTCGACGACCGGCTCGACGACGCGGACGCACGGTTCGCCGAAGCGCTGGCCCGCACGCCCGCCGAGCGGTCGTGTCCGGTGCTGGTCAACCTGGAGTTGGTGCGCGAACGGCGGGGCGATGTCGACGCGTGGGAGAACCGGCCCGACACCGCCCGCGACCGGTACCTCCGCGCCCTGGACCTCGTCACCGGCGCGCCGTCGGGATGCTTCGCGGGCAACGCGGACCCCGACCCCGACCGGCGCGCCGTCCGCAACGACGCGGCGGCCCGGCTGACGGCGAAGCTCGCCGGCCTGGGCACTCCCCCGGCTCCGCCGCCTGCCGCACCGTCGGCGGCGCCGCCACCGCAGCCGCCCCCGCCCGCTCTGGTGGTGCCGGAGCCGGAATCGGAGCGCCCTGCGCTGCGGTTGAACCCCGGTTCGGGTGACCCGCTCGACCGGCTCCGGCAGATCATGCAGGACGCCGCCGGCTGATCAGCCGGTGGAGGTGCCGGTCCAGTACTCCGCGAAGCGCCCGTCGGCGATGCGCAGAATGTCGTTGCCGGTGAACCGCCTCGGGCCGTCCTTGGTCGCGCCCGTGCCGATCCACCTGGCGGCGAGGAGGTTTCCGTCGACGAACGGTTCGACCTCGATGATGAACTTCAGATCGGCCAGCATCTTGTGCGTTTCGCCGACGACCGCCTGCAACCCCGCAGGACCATGGACCTCACGCCCCGGCCAATGCCCGACGAAGTCGTCGGTCACCAACTCGGCCGCCACGGGCGCCCCGGCCCACAGCTCATCGATCCACCGTCCATAGAGGTTCTTGGGAGAGGTCATGCCCGACTTTTACCCGGTGACGTGCGCCTTCGCAATCCGCATCACCGGGACGTGCCGCCGCGAACTCGCCAGTAGCAACATCTCGGCGAATGCCACTGCGGCGCTGACCCGTTCGTTCACGCTACCGCAATGCGTCGAGCAACCGGTCCAGATCGTCGTCGATGTTGTAGAGATGGAAACCCACCCGCACCGCACCGGCGCGCACCGAGGCGCGGATGCCCGCGGCCGCCAGCTTGTCGGCCGCACCGTCGATCGGCAGCGAGACGATCGCCGAATCCCCCGACGGCAGGTTCAGTTCGGACCGCAGCCGATTCGCCAGCCCGACCGAGTGCCGCTGGACGGCTCCCCGGTCCAGCGACGCCAACCACGGCAACGTCAGCCCGGCGCCCAATGCGCTGAACCAGGTCGGCGACACATCGAAGCGGCGCGCATCCGGCGCGAGCCGCAGCGGCAGTCCATAGATCGACTGCCACGGCTGCTCGCCGGCATACCAGTTCGCGGCGTGTGGGGTCATCGTCCGACTCACCCTGTGGCTCAATGAAACCCATGCGACTCCGCGCGGCGCCAGCAGCCACTTGTAGACGGCGGCCGCGGTCACGTCGGCCCAGCCGAGGTCGACGTCCTTCCAGCCGAGCGCCTGGGTGGCGTCGATGACCGTCAGGGTGTCGGTGCCTGCGACGCTGCGGCGCAGCGCCTCCACGTCGAGCACCTCCCCGGTGGCGGACTGCACGAGGCTGACGGTCACGACGTCGAAGTCGGCGGCGGCGGCCACCAACTGGTGGGCGGGCAGCTCGGTGACGGTCACCCCGCGATCGGCCTGCGCGGCGAACGGGAACGTCGTGCTGGTGAACTCGCCGGGCACCGTGACGACCCGGCTGCCGTCGGGGATGGCGGCGGCGACCAGGCCCAGCACGGCCGACACCGTTGCGCCCATGGCGACCGATTCGACGGGCACGCCGGCCAGCGCCGCATAACCGCGGCGCGCGGCGTCCACATGCTGGTCGAAGGACGGCACGTCCATGGTCCCGGCCTGCCACGCGCCGATGCACTCGTGCAGCGCCTCGACGAGGAACTGGGGCGGCAGGCCGTACGTCGGGGAGTTCAGAAATCCGGCGGCGCCGACGAACCCGGCACCGAACGCCTCCCGGGTGGCGGCCGTCATTCCGAGGTGGGGTCTTCGCCGCGCAGCCTGGCCTGCAGTTGCTCGCGGTCCTTGCGCCGACGTTCGTCGAAGACCGCGATGCTGGCGGTGGCGCGGCGGCGCAGCGGCGCGAACACCCAGATGCCCAACGGCAGGGCGATCACCATGGCGAACAGCAGGGCCACCACGACCGGGAACTCCCGCAGCCCGATGAGGTGGCCGACCCCGAGGATCACCGCGGTGAGCACCGCGACCAGCAGCAGCCGCGCGAGCGTGTAGGCCAGCACATCGAGGACGAGGCGAGATCCGGGCCGACCGTCAGACACGGACCGAGCCTACCGACGGCGCGTATATTCGAGACAAGGAGGTTTTTCTGTAGTGGCGTATCTGCTCCTGATTCTCGTGTTGGCCGCGCTGTTCTATGTGGGCTGGCGACTGATGCGGGAGTCCTCGAGCCGGCCGCGCACCCGCACGATCGGGCCGGACGACGATCCTGATTTCCTGCGTCGGCTGGGCCGCGAGGACAACCCGCGGTCCTGACCCGCTAGCGACGCGCGCCGCCGAACCCCGCCGCGACCACCGCCGCGAGGTCGAGCAGCGCTTCCCTGGTGTCCGGCCTGAGCCGGTCGAGGCTGATCTCGGCGCCTTCCTCCAGGTGCGGGTCGAACGGCACCTCGAGGACGGCGCGGCAACGCCGATTGAAGTGGTCGACGACCTTCTTCATGTCCACCTTGCCGGAGCGCGGTCGCACCGCGTTGATCACGGCGATCGAGTTGCGCACCATCTCCTGGTGACCGTGGGCGTCGAGCCAGTCCAGCGTCGCCGACGCACTGCGCGCCCCGTCGACCGAGCCCGAGCTCACCACGATCAGCGCGTCGGCCTTGGCCAGCACCGCCGCCATCGCCGAATGCATCAACCCGGTGCCGCAGTCGGTGAGGACCAGGCTGTAGAAGCGCTCGAGCACTTCGAGCGCGCGCGTGTAGTCGTCGGAACTGAACGCCTCCGATACCGCGGGGTCGCTCTCGGAGGCGAGCACCTCTAGTCGGCTCGGCCCCTGCGAGGTATAGGCGCGGACGTCGCTGTAGGCCTCGATCCCCTCGGCGTCGCGCAGCAGGTGGCGCACCGTGGCCGGGGTCTCGAGCGGGACCTTCTGGCTCAGCGTGCCGCGGTCGGGGTTGGCGTCGACCGCGATGACGCGGTCACCCCTGATCGAGGCCAGCGTCGCACCCAGCGTCGCGGTGACCGTCGTCTTGCCGACGCCACCCTTGAGCGACAGGACCGCGATGCGGTAGCAGCCCCGCAGCGGGCGCTGGACCTGCGCGACGAGTGTCTGGCGGCGGATCGCCCTTGGTCCCTCGCCGAGGTTGATCAGCTTGAACGACGCGAAGTACAGCCATTTGCGCCAGCCCTCCGACGGGGCCCGCTTGCGCTGGCCCAGCAGCGCCACCGTCGACAGGTCCAGGAACGGCGGCGGGTCCTCCTGCGCCGCCGTCGGTCCGCTATCGGGCGGGGCCGGGGCCGGCTTCAGCGGCAGACCATTGGGGGGCGTGGGCGCGGTCCACTCCGGCGGCGGGTCGACGGCCGGATCGCTGAATCGGCTCTGCGCGCGGAATCCACCTGGCGCATAAGCATTTTCAGGAAGCAAGGGGGCGGCGGCGGTGGCTTCGACGAGACGATCCCGAGCGGGGGGCGCCGGTTGTTCGGACACGCTGAGGGTCTCCCGTGGGTCGCTGGGCTTCCGCGCCCGATCTTAGCGAAGCGACCGCCGCACGAGCCGTAACGTGTCGGCTCGGCGAGTGTTATTCGCCCCTCCGCCGGAGTCGCCATTTTCCAGCAATCCCCAGTCCGGTAATCACCCCGGCAATCAGTTCCGCCGTCGGACGGCGCAGGAAGCGAACGGGCCAATAGGAAAAGCCGTGGCGAATCGGCTGGCGGTGTGTGTCAGACCCCTGCGTACGAGTGCAACCCGACGGTGACGAGGTTGATGAAGAACAGGTTGAACACCATCGCGACGAACCCCGCGACGTTGATCCACGCGGCCTTCTTGTCGCGCCACCCGGCCGTCGAGCGCGCGTGCAGATACGCGGCGTAGATGACCCACGCGATGAACGACACCGTCTCCTTGGGGTCCCAGCCCCAATAACGGCCCCAGGCCTCTTCGGCCCAGATCGCGCCGAAGATGACGCCGAAGCCGAACACGGGGAACGCGAATATCGTGGTGCGGTACGCGATCCGGTCCAGGGTCTGCGGGTCCGGCAGTCGGCTCACGACCCGAACCAGCGGGCCCTCGGCTGTGCCGTTCCGGGGGTCACCGAACCGCGACATCTTCAACAGGAACAGGATGCTGGCGACACCCGCGACCAGGAACACCCCGGAGCCGAGGCTGACCACCGACACGTGGATCGGCAGCCAGTAGGACTGCAGCGCAGGCATGACTGGCGCGGCATTCGTGTAGAGCCAGCGGCCCGACACGGTGAGCAGGATCAGCACCGGCACCAGCACGAAGACCCACAGCGCCCGGTACTGCCGCCGCCGCAGCACCACCGCGGCGGCAACCAGGCCGCAGAAGCTGGTGAGGTTGATGAACTCGTACATGTTGCCCCACGGCACCCGCGAGGTCGCCAGGCCGCGCAGCACGATGCAGGCCAGCAGCAGGCCGATGCCGACGTAGGTCAGCGCGAGGCCGGCGCCGCCGACCCGCTCGTCGATCGACCGCTTCGGGGCGTCGGCGATGCGTCCGGGTGCCGCGCTGTCGGCGCCGACAGCCGCTACCCGCCCCGATGTCGCCGCCGCGGCGGCTCCGACGAGCTCACGTCGTTCGGCCTTGCGGCTGCGGTTGTAGGCGAGCTCGATGGCCAGCAGCAGCAGCGCACCGACGAGCACCAGGACCGACGACGTGAACGCCCAGTCCGAGTACCGGGCCAGCCCGATGTCTATCTGCTCGCTGGTCATGTCACCTTCTCTCGTGGCGAATTCTCTCGTGGCGACGCCGCTTCGGCCCCGGGGAACAGCCGCGCCGTCAACCGCTCGAACTCCTCGCCCCATCCCGAGTTGTCGGTTCGGGCCAGCCCACCCAGTTCCACGCCGACGGTACCCGGACCGGCGGGCGTGATCCGAATCCAGATCCGCCGCCGCCGCACCACCAGCGACACCAACAGGCCGGCCATCATCGTCAACGCGAAGACCAGCACCCACACCTGCGCGGGGTCGTGGGACACCTGCACGTTGACGAACGGCACCGCGCCGTCGAACCGGACGACCGTGCCGTCGTCGAGGCGCGTCGACTCACCGGCCTGCAGGTTGACCCGGGCCTTCTTGGCCAGCCGGTTCTGCTCGATCAACCGCGGGTCGAGGTCGAACAGGGACTGCGGCCGTCCGGTGTCCAGCCCGGTGTCGCCCTTGTAGATGTCGACGGCCACGGCCGGGTCGTTGAGCGCGGGGAAGCTCGACGACAGCAGCGTGCCGTGCAGGAACTGCGTCGGTGCGAACAGCCCCTGGATCGCGATCTGGTTCTTGCGGCGCTCGTCGGCGTCCGGATAGGTCCCGCCGGGCGGGTCGAACCGCATGACCCCCGAGGACAGGAAGGTGATCTGGTCCTCGGGCCGCCACTGGATCGTTTGGGTGCGGGTCTGCCCATCGGGGAAGACGACGGTGAACGTCGGGGCGTACCCGTGGCCCTGCAGGTACACCCGATCACCGCCGACGCGCAGCGGATGGTTGACCTCGAGGCGGTATGGCCGCCAGGTGCCCGACGCCAGGTCCGCGCCGGCCTGGTAGTCGATGTCGGCCGCGAAGGAGGTGGCCTGCCCGGACTCGAGGTAGTCGGCCTGGAAGTCGTTGACGCGCAGGCAGAGCGGATGCAGGGAGGTGCCGTCGACGGTATTGCCCGCGCGAAACGAGTCGAACGCGGCGGGCGACGCCGAGCAGAAGCCCGGACCGCCGTCGGCGACCACGATCACGTTGCCCTCGTAGCCGAACAGCTTGCCTGCGGCCACCGCCACCAGCAGACCGAGCAGCGAGAAGTGGAAGACGATGTTGCCGAACTCGCGCAGATAGCCCTTCTCCGCCGAGATCTCGGCCGTCGATGTCGCCGCCGGGGCGGCTCCGGTGACGCCGCCGTTTCGCCGGGTGACGGTGCGCCAGCCGCGCAGTCGCTCGGTCACCGTCGAGGCCAGCGCGTCCGGATCGGCCGCCACCTCGGCGGCGTGGTGTTTGGGCAGCCGGCTCAGGTTGCGGGGTGCGGCCACCGGGGTCGCCCGCATGCTGCGGACGTGCTCGACCATCCGCGGCGTCAGGCATCCGACGAGCGAGATGAAAAGCAGCACGTAGATCGCGGTGAACCAGAAGCTGGAGAAGACGTCGAACGCCTGCAGACGGTCCAGCCACGGCCCGATCGTCGGGTGCTGGGCGATGTACTCGGCCACCTTGGCCTCGTTGAGGTTGCGCTGCGGCAACAGCGCGCCGGGGATCGCGGCCAGCGCGAGCAGGAACAGCAGCACCAGCGCGGTGCCCATCGAGGTCAGGGTGCGCCAGGTGTTGCGCATCAGCGCGAGCGTCCGGGTCATAGCGGCAGCGTCACGTCCCTGACGAACGCGTCGCGCACCCAGGACACGAAGTCGTTCCACACGCCGGTCACCAACGCCGCACCCACCACGAGCAGCAGCACGCCACCGAAGATCTGGATGGCCCTGGTGTGTCGACGCAGCCACGCCAGACCCTGCACGGCGCGGGCCGACCCGAAGGCCAACAGCACGAACGGGATTCCGAGGCCCAGGCAGTAGGCGATGACCAGCGCCACGCCGCGGGCGACGTTCGAACCGTCGGTGGCCGAGGCCACCGCGATCACCCCGGTCAGCGTCGGCCCGAGGCACGGCGTCCAGCCGAGTGCGAACACCGCGCCCAGCAGCGGTGCGCCGCCGAGTGTCGATATCCGCCGCGGCGTGAACCGGGCCTCGCGCTGCAGCACCGGGATGAAGCCGACGAAGACCAGCCCCATCACGATCGTGACCACACCGCCGATACGTTGCAGCAGAAGCTGATTGGCGATCAGCGAGGTGGTCATGCCCAGCACCGCGACCGTGCCGAGCACGAACACGACGGTGAAGCCGGCCACGAACAGCGCCGCGGCGCCGGCCACCCGCAGCCGCGCGGTGTGCACCGCGACCGTGCCGCCGGACGCCGAATCGGCCCGGCCATCGTCGGTCACACCCACGACGGCCGCCAGATAGGACAGGTATCCCGGCACCAGCGGCACCACACACGGCGAGGCGAACGAGACCAGCCCGGCGAGCGCGCTCACCAGGAAGGCGAGCACCACCGGGCCGCTCGCCATCAACTGCCCCACCTGGTCGAGGCTCATGCTTTCGGCTCCGATTCGGCCGCAAGGCGTTCCACGACGGGTTGCAGGTCCTCGGCGAGCAGCTCACGCAGGAACACCGCCGCGACGCGGTGCTCGCGATCGAGCACGACGGTCGACGGGATCACGGTGGCGGGGTACCGGCCGCCGAACGCGATCATGGTGCGCATCGGCGGGTCGTAGATCGACGGGAACGTGATGCCGCGGTCGATGAGGAAATCGCGCGGAGCGTCCATGTTGTTGTCGCGGACATCGATGCCCAGGAACGCCACGCCCCGCGCCCTGGTCGCGTCGTACACCTGCTGCAGCTGGGTGATCTCGGTGCGGCACGGCCCGCACCACTGTCCCCACACGTTGATCACCACGACCTTGCCGGCGAAGTCGTCGAGCGAGATGGTCTTGGCCGGGTCCATCAGGTCGGGCCCGCTCAACGGGCCGGGGCGGCCGCGGCTCTGCGGAGGGTCGTAGAAGATGTCGGTCTGTCCGCCGGGTGCGACGAACTCGAACGTGCCGCCCTGGGCGACGGCGTCATCGCCGGTGGAGCAACCAGCCAGCGCGACAGTCGCCGCGCAGGCCAGTACCAACCACCGCTTCACAGCCCGGCCAGCTCCGCATAGCCCCAGCCGACGCATTCGTCGTCGTGGAAATAGAAGGACGTCACCGACGCGAGGTTGCACAGCCGCCGGGTCGGGAAGTGGTGCAGCTGCCGGCCCGTCATCGACCGGCGCAGCGTCTCGACGGGCAGCTGGTGGCTGACGCACACCGCCTCGTGCCCCGCCGCCTTCACCCGCGCCCGGTGCAGGGCAGCGGTCATCCTCGCCGCGATCTCGGAGTACGGCTCGCCCCACGACGGCGTACGCGGGTTACGCAGATGCCACCAGTTGCGGGGGTCGCGCAGTGCGCCGTCACCCGGTGAAACCCGTTGTCCCTGGAAGATGTTCAGCGATTCGACGAGCTCGTCGTCGGTGTCGACCGACAGGCCCTGCGCGGCCGCGATCGGGGCCGCCGTCTCCTGCGCCCGCTCCAGCGGTGACGCGACCACGTAGACGACGTCGCGCGACGCCAGCCAGTTGGCGACGGCCTGGGCCTGCGCCCGGCCTCGCTCGGAAAGGTGGTAGTCCGGCAGCCGACCGTAGAGGATCTTCTCCGGGTTGTGCACTTCCCCGTGGCGCATCACGTGCACGACCGTCTTCTCGGCCTCGGGAGGCTTCTCGCTCATGCGGGTCTCACCGCCTCGGCGGCGGCGCGTGCCGCACCCGGCAGCGCGGCCGCGATCCGGTCGAAGGCCTCGTCGTCGAGCACCGACGAGACGAACCACGCCTCGAAGGCGCTGGGCGGCGGGTAGATGCCCGCGTCGAGCAGGGCGTGGAAGAACGCGGGGAACCGCCACGTCTCGGAGGCCCGGGCGGAGGCGAAGTCGGTGACCTCACCGTCGGTGAAGAACACGCTGAGCATGTTGCCGGCCCGCGAAACTCGATGAGCGACATCGGCTTCCGTCAACGCACCACCCAGCAGCACGGCTAACCGATCGGCGTTGGCGTCGAGCGCGGCGTACACCGCGTCGTCAGCGGCGCGCAGCGTCGCCAGCCCGGCCGCCATCGCGACCGGGTTCCCGGACAGCGTGCCGGCCTGATACACCGGGCCGAGCGGGGCCAGCCGCTCCATCACCTCGGCGCGGCCGCCGAACGCCGCGGCGGGCAGGCCGCCGCTCATCACCTTGCCGAAGGTGAAAAGGTCGGCGTCGACGGGGTCGAGGCCGTACCAGCCGGACCGGCTGACCCGGAATCCGGTCATCACCTCGTCGACGATGAGCAGCGCCCCGTGGGCGGCGGTGATGCGGCGCAGCGCGGCGTTGAAGCCGGGCATCGGCGGGACCGCGCCCATGTTGCCGGCCGCGGCCTCGGTGATCACGCAGGCGATCTCGTCGCCGAACCGGGCGAAGATCTCCTCGACCGCGGCGACGTCGTTGTAGGGCAGCACGATGGTGTCGGCCGCGGCCGCACCCGTCACCCCCGGTGACGACGGCAGGCCCAGCGTCGCGACACCGGAGCCCGCGTCGGCCAGCAGCGCGTCGCTGTGGCCGTGATAACACCCGGAGAACTTCACGATCTTGGCCCGGCCGGTGTACCCGCGGGCCAGCCGGATCGCGCTCATGGTGGCCTCGGTGCCGGAGTTGACCAGGCGCAACCGCTCGACCGGAGCGACTCGGCCGACGATCTCGGCGGCCAGCTCGGTCTCGGCGGGGGTCGGCGCGCCGAAGGACAGCCCGTCGACCACCACCCGCTGCACCGCGGCGACGACGTCGGGGTGAGCATGACCGAGGATCATCGGGCCCCAGGAGCAGACCAGGTCGACGTAGCGGTTGCCGTCGGCATCGGTCAGCCAGTAGCCGTTGGCGGATGTGATGAAGCGGGGGGTGCCGCCGACCGAGGCGAACGCCCGCACCGGCGAGTTCACCCCGCCGGGGATGACGGCCGCTGCGTCGGCGAACAACCGCGCCGACACCTCGGTGGAGATGTGGTCACCACGCATGGCCACCAGTGTCCCAGCCTGCCGGAAAGCGTCAACTACAGGGTGTAGTGGGACGCGTCCGGCCGCCGGCTCAGGCCATGCCGGCTGTCAGGCAGCTACTGCACGCAGCCCAGGGGGATGGGGATGCCCGTGAACAGATCGGTGCCGGTGCACCGCGGAGGCGCAGGTGCAAGGGCCGCCGGTGCCGCAGGTGGCGGCGGCGCCGGAACCGCGTTCGGTGGGGGTGGCGGAACAGGTTCCACATAACCGGGCGGTCCGCCGGCGACGACCGAGGGCACGGTGACCACTCCGACCGCCAGCGGGCTCATGCTGAGCGCCACCAGGGCGCCCGCCAGAACGGTCCGCTTTGCAGCTTTCGAATCAACCATGCATCGAGGGTAAGCAGGAGTGCGCGGCGTGGTTGGCGTAATCGACTACCCCATTCGCGGAAATGCACCGGCTACCCCTTCGGCGTGAGCACGAACACCGGGTGATCGGCCTCGCGGGGCAGCTTGCGGAAGTAGCCCTCGACCGTCCGGCCGGCCTTCTGCCGGTAGGCGGTGATGATCTCCTGGCGATCCCGTTCGGGGATCTCGCGGGCGACGTACGCCGTGTCGCCGACCTTGGCGTTGGGGTCGGCCCGCAGGTTGCGCACCCATTCCGATTCACCTCGGGTGGAGACCACGTACCTGGTGCCCGCCACATCCACCGGGATGACCGGGACCTGCTGGGGCCGCTTACTGCGCCGCCGGGTGACGGTGAGGGTCTCGCCCATCCCGATCGCCATGGCGAACGGGTTGAAGATCCTGGCGGTGAACCACGGGGGCTTGAGGTACGCCATGGTTTCTGAGTTTGATGGTTGGCATGCAACTGCCGCAATGGCTGGCGCGGTTCAACCGCCACGTCACCAACCCGATCCAGCGGCTGTGGGCGGGGTGGGCGCCGACGATGGGCATCCTCGAACACGTCGGCCGCCGCTCGGGCAAGCGGTACCGCACACCGCTGACGGTGTTCCCCACCCGCGACGGGGTGGCGATCTTGCTGACCTACGGCCCGGACCGCGACTGGCTCAAGAACGTGACGGCCACCGGCAACGCCCGCATGAGGCGCTACGGCAGGACCTTCGAGGTGCGCGATCCCCGCGTGATGACCAAGGCGCAGGCCGCACCGGCCGTGACCGGGTGGATGCGGCCGCTGTTCGGCATCCTGCCGTTCGAGCAGGCGGTGCTGCTGACGCGCGCCGGCTGAGCCCGACGGCTACAGCCGGATCACCGACACGGTGTCGTCACCGAAGTTGGCCACATAGGCCAGCATGCCGTCGGGGGTGAACGCCACCCCCCGGGGAAGGTCGCCGACCGCAACGGTGGTGAGCACGGTGTTGGTGGCGGCGTCGATCACCGACACCGTGTCGTCGGAGAAGTTGGTGACGTACACGGTGGCGCCGTCCGGACTCACCGCCACCTGGTTCGGCCCGACACCGACGGTGATGGTATCGACGACGGTGTTGGTGGCGGTGTCGACCACCTGCACGGTGGTGCCGGCGAAACCGTTGACGACGTACACCGTGGAGCCGTCGGGGCTGACAGCCACGCCGAGCGGGAAGTCGCCGACGGCGATGGTGTCGACGACCGTGTCGGTCGCGGTGTCGATCACCCACAGCCCCTGGGCGTCGTCATTGGTGACGTAGACCGTGGTGCCGTCCGGGCTGATCGCCACGCCGTCGGGGAAGTTGCCGACGGGGATCGTCGCCGTGACCGTGTTGGTGGCGGTGTCGATCACCGACACCGTGCTGTTCAGGTTGTTGGCCACGTAGGCCGTCGTGCCATCGGGGCTGACGACGATTCCGCGTGGCCGGGACAGCCCGCCGATGGTGGTGACGACCGTGTTGGTGGCGGCGTCGATCACCGACACCGTGCTGTCCTCCATGTTGGAGACATAGACGGTGGCGCCGTTGGGCGTGACCGCGATGCCGCTCGGGGACGTGCCGACCGGGATGGTCGTGGTGACGGTGTTGGTCGCGGTGTCGATCACCGACAAGCTGTTGTCCAACTGGTTGCCGACGTAGACGGTGCCGCCGCCGGGCCTGATCGCTACATCGATCGGCTGGTTGCCGACGTCGATGGTGTCGATGACGACGTGGTCGACCGGGGCGACGGTGAGCGCGATCGTGGTCGTCGTGCTGTGCCCGAAATGGTGCGCGAGGAAGCCGAGCGGTCCGTGGAAGTGCAGCCCCTCGTCGACCACCGTGACGGTGAACTCATCGGTGCCGCCGGTGACGGCAAGCTCGGCGCTGGGCGTGTCGGTGAAGGTGCCGTCAGGATTGACGACCACCGATCCGTCGTCCGGACCGTCGGTGATGTGGAAGCTCAGCGCGTCGGGGCCAACAGCCGCGAGCAGCTCATCTCCATACTCCAAGGAGCGTGACGTGCGGAAGACGCACGCGCCGGCTGAGGTCAGGCTCCACTACGCCACCATGGGGCCGCCGATTGGGGTAGCGGATTACCTCAGCCGGTCGGGAACGCGGCGAACATCGTTGGACCATGGCCGCCAATCTGCACCGGGCCGAGTATCTGCAGCGGTTGCCGTTGCCGTATGCGACCGCCCTGCGCCTGCGTGATGAGGGGATCGCCGATGACGTGATCGCCGAGCGGGTCGGCATCGAGCCGGAGACGCTGCCGACATTCATGCGCGTGGCCGAGGCCAAGCTGGCCGCCGCAGCCAAGGCGCAACCGCCCTGACCGGGTGCCTCCTTTGGCCGTGACCGCAGCCGCTTCCCGATAGACTTCGCCCGTGATCCGCCAGTGGCCTCTGGTCGGGCGAGCCGAGGAGCTGGCGGTGATCGCCGAGGCCGCCCGGGACAGCGCCGGCCACCCCCGCGGCATCGTGTTGTCCGGCTCGGCCGGCGTCGGAAAGACCCGGGTCGCGCGTGAGGCCGTCGCCGGATGCGGAGGGCGACAAGCGCGCCGGCATTGGGTCGTCGGTACCGCCTCGGCCCGCGACGTCCCGCTGGCGGCCTTCGCCGACATCGCCAGCGACTTCGGCCCCGACCCGCTGCGCCGGGTCCGCGAGGTCATCGACGGTCTGATCGGCGACGGACGCGGCGACGTCGTCGTCGGTGTCGACGACGCCCACCTCCTCGACGACCTGTCCGCGTTCACCGTGCACCAGCTCGTCACCCGCGGACTGGCCACCGTCATCGTGACCATCCGCTCCGGCGAATCGCCCCCCGATGCGATCACCGCGATCTGGAAGGACCACCACCTGCACCGTCTCGAACTGCAGCCCCTGTCGTTGGACGAGACCACGGGCCTGGTCGAACTTGTTCTCGACGGCCCCGTGGACTCCGCCAGTGCTCGGCGGCTGTGGCAGTACACCCAAGGCAATGCGCTGTATCTGCGTCACCTGCTGGACAACGAAATCGACGCAGGCCGGATGGCCCAGCGCTCGGGAATCTGGCTCTGGGAGGGCCACCCTCAGCTCTCCTCCACGCTGGCCGACCTCCTCGGAGCGCGGATCGCCGGAATGCCCAGCGCGGTCGGCGATGTACTCGACGCCCTGGTGGTGGCCGAGCCATTGGACACCGACGTATTGACGGCGGTCACCAGCGCCGACGCGGTGGCCGAGGCCGAAGCACTGAATCTCATCAGCGTCGATCTCCACGTGGAGCCCGCGAGCGTGCGACTCGCTCACCCGATGCTCGGTGAGATCCGCCGCACCGGCTCGCTACGTCTGCGGCGGCTCCGCGGGCGCATCGCCACCGAACTGGCCCGTAAAGATGTCGCCGATCCGCGAGATCTGGTGCACCGCGCAGTGCTGAGCTTCGAGTCGGATCTGGCACCCGACCCGCAACAGCTCCTCGCCGGCGCGTCAGCGGCCATGCAGCTCTCGGATCTGAGGCTCGCGGAGACCCTGGCCGAACACGCCGTGGTTGCCGGCGGCGGCCTGCCGGCGAAGATCGTGCACGCGATGACGATCACCTGGCAAGAGCGCGGCGCAGCGGCGGAAACCGCGTTGGCCGAGCTCGCCGGCCAGACATCCGGAGCGCTGCGCGGGCAGATTGCGGTGCTGCGCGCCCTGAACTTCACGGTCGCACTGGGTCGCCCGGCCAGCGCCGAACGCGAACTCGAGTTGCTGCCGGCGGACGATGAGGCCACCGGTGCGATGGCCACCGCCGTCCGGGCGCTGATGCAGTTGGTGCGCGGGCACTCCACGGCCGCGGTCGAATTGGCCGACGGCGCGGGGGACAGCGCCTCCGCGAACGATCTCGCGAACATCCTCCTGGTCTGGGCACGGGTCGCCGGACTCGGCGACCTCGGGCGCATCGACGAGCTCGAGCCCGCGGTAGCCAGCGGCAATGCGGTGGCCGATCGCTCCCCGGAGGCGTCGCACCTGCGGCTCCCGCTGGCGTTCCTGCACGCGTACGGCTACCGGCTCGCAGGTGCGCTGGGACCTCAGGACGCCGTGATCGCCCGGGTCCGGCGCGACACGGTCGACGTCCCCTTCGAGGACTCCTGGCACAGCTTGTTCGTCGGTATGTCGGCGATGAGCCGCGGGGCGCTCGACGATGCGCTGCAGTCGTTGCGGGAAGCCGTCGCGTACCTGGCGATCAGCGAAAGCGGACGTCTGGTGAAGTCATTCGGGCGGTCGTGGCTGGCGGCCGTGGCGGCCATGGCCGGACGGGCGGCCGAGGCGCGCCGAGAGTTCGAGGCCATCGAGTGGTGGGCCCAGGACCCCGACGCCTGCATGGTGGACGGGGAGAAGGCCATCACAGAAGGGTGGGTGTGTGCCGCCGAAGGTGCTGTGTCGCAGGCAATTTCGATCACCCGCCAGGCGGCGGCCAACGAAGCCGATCGCGGCCGACCGTCCTGGGAAGTCATGCTCCTGCAGACTGCGACACAGTTCGGTGACCACACCACCGCCGCACGGCTGAACGAGTTGGCCGGCCGGGTCCAGGGCCCCCGCCCACCCGCCGCCGCAGCTCATGCCGCAGGACTGGCCGCCGGGAACGGCGATGCACTACTTGACGCGTCCCGCCGATACGAGGCCTTCGGCGACCGCCTCGCCGCCGCCGATGCCGCCGCCCAGGCGGTCGTCGCCTACCGCAGAGTGGGGCTGCGTGGAGCGGCCTTGAACGCTGCCGCCACCGCGCAGAACCTGGCGACCGAGTGCCACGGCGCCAATACGCCGGCCTTGCGTGCCGCGGAGACGTCGCAACCCTTCACCGCCCGTCAGCGCGAGATCATATCGCTTGCGGCCCAAGGACTTTCGAACAAGGAGATCGCCGACCGGCTCACCATGTCCATCCGCTCCATCGAAGGACACCTGTTCCGCGCGTCCCAGCGCGTCGGCGCCAACAGCCGCGACCAGTTGATCTCCATTCTGCGAGGGTCGTGAGGTCAGCCCCGCGATCGCGGTCGAAGCCGGGCCCGGATCGGCCCCTTGGCTACCGTGGTGAACGGCACGTCGCACTCGAAGGTCTCGTCGGCCGAGCGGACTTCCATCGCCCTGATGATGGTGGCCAGCGCCAGCGTCGTCTCCAGCCGCGCGAAGTGCTCGCCGATACACGGCCGACCGCCGCCGAGGAACGGCAGGAACTGCCAGCGGTTGCGGTTCTTGACGTTCGCCGGGCTGAAGCGGTCGGGGTCGAACTTCATCGGGTCGGGCCACAACGCCGGATCGTGGTGCAGCCCATAGAGTCCCACCGCCACCAGGGTGCCCGCCTCGATCCGGTAGCCGTCGACCGCGATGTCGCGGGTGGCCAGCCGGGCGACACCGGCGGCCGGTGGGCACAGCCGCAGCGCCTCGTGCAGCACCTGCACGGTGTACCCGAGCTGCGGCACGTCGTCGGGCGTCAGCTCGCGGTCACCGATCGCGGCGGCCTCGGCCGCGACACGCGTCTGGATGTCCGGGTGGTGTCCGAGCACCCACAGCGAGTAGGTGAGCGCGGTCGCGGTGGTGTCGTGCCCGGCGAGCATGAAGATCAACAGGTCGTTGGAGATGTCCTCATCGGAGATCGGGAGCCCCGTCTCGGGGTCGGTGGCCGCGATCAGCGCCTGCACCAGCGGTGCGTCACGCTCCGGGTCGTCGCGGCAGGCGCGCACCATCTCGTCGGTGATCTTCTTCATCGCCGCGACCGCGGCCCGCGCCCGGCGCCGCGCCGGAGTCGGCAGCCATCGCGGCGCCCGCATCGGCCGCAGCGCGCGGTCGGCGGTGTAGGACGACGCCACGTGCATGCATGTGGCGATGGTGTCGGCGCGCTCGTTGAGATCGACGCCGAGGACCGACCGGCCCAGTGACTGCATCGCGACCCGGCGGCATTCCATATCGAGGTCGACGTCGCCGCCGTCGGGCCAGCGATCGACGAAGGCCTGCGCCGCGCGCGACATGTGCCCGCCGAAGTTGCGGACGTTGTACTTGGTGAACACCGGTTGCAGGGCGCGTTTGCGGGGCCGCCACTGTTCGTTGGGCAGTACGAACAGGCTGTCGCCCGCCATGTTGCGGACTTCGTCGTGGTAGACGCACCGCTCAGAGGAGGCATCGGAGCGGCCCAGCACGTCGCGCATGCCGTTGGGCGACATCACCGCAACCAGCGGCGGGATCAACCTCTTCGGCCCGAACTGGATGCGGGTGATGGGCCCGCCGGCGTCGCGGATCACCTCCTGGCCGGTGTCGAGCCTGCGCACCAACTTGACCAGCTGCCAGACCGGCAGCGGGTTCCTCGGCGCCAACGGCAGCGTCCGGACGTCGACCGTGGTGGTCATGGCATCGATCATCACTCAGTCGCCGACCCCGGAACAAGTCATGTCTTGGACCAAGTCAGGGGCGCCCCTTCGCCTTTCGTCATCACGGTGCCGGGCATGACCCGGATCCGGTAGGGACTCAGCCGCCATACCGCGAACTGATCGGACGTCGGTCCGTCCTTCCACATCGGAATGATGCGCGGATCGTAGCCCACGGGTTGCGGAGCGTTGGCGAACTTGTCCCACACCGCCGTTCGTGTCTCGTCGTCGAGGTACCACTCGACGAGGCACTCGGCACTGCAGGTGTCGTGGGTGGTGGTCCAGTAGCTCACCGACACCTCGGCGTGGGCGGCCAGGTGGCTCTTCTTCAGCGGCGTGGGGACCGTGGCGATCCAGCCGAACAGGTCGGTGCCGTCCCACTCCCAGATGGGGTGCAGGATGCGGGTGCGCGGACGGCCGTTGGCGTCGACGGTGGCCACCGAGGACCACACGATGGAGTGGGCCATCTCGACGAATACCGGCGCGATCTGTTCCAGTGAGGTCACGCCGGAACTTTACGCGGGGTTGCTCGCCTCGTCGCTCGACTCGGCGCTCTTCGACCCACCCGACTCGCCGCTCTTCGAATCGCTGAACTTGGGGTTGCCGTCGTCGTCGATCCAGTCGTGGACCGCCGTCCCGGCCACCGCGCCGCCGGTGCCGGGCATCTTGATCGCCGGCCGCTCCTCCTCGTAGGACTTGTGCATCTCTTTGGCCTTTTCCCGATGCTCGTCGGTGATCTCGGGCTTCTCGGTCGGCTCTGGCGTCTCCGGCTCGCTGGTGACCTGATGGTGCTCGTCGGTTTCCGGTTCGGCTTTGCGCTGTTCTTCGGTCAGCTTCTCGTCGGCCTGGTTCTCGCTGGCCTGGTTCTCGTCGGTGCTCATGGATAAGAACTGCCCAGGGGTGTGATTTGTCAAACAGAGCGTGGCTAACCAGTGGGAACCGCCCGCAACGCCGCGGGCAGACTGGGCAGGAAGTGCATCCTCGCGAACGCCCGGATGTCGTCGGCGCTCTCCAGGGGCTGTGTACTCGGCAACAGCAGCACCATGGCCGCGTAGCGAAGGATCGTGTCGGCGAGTTCGGTGACCGCCTGCTCGCCGATCCGCTCGGCGAAGCCGTCGGGGAAGATGTCGTGCAGCGCCTCGGCCATCCGGGCGATCGCCGCGTCGTAGTGGTGGCGGGCCAATTCGAGAAGCAGCGCCGGCTCGTCGGACATCATCCGGTACAGCACGCGGTGACGGCGGAACTTCAGGATCGACAGCGTGAACGCCTCGACGTAGTAGTTCGACTGTGGCCCAGCGCGTTTGACCTCGTCGGCGATGTCGGCGAACAACGCGGTGTTCTCCCGTTCGATCACCGCCGCCACCAACTCGTCGCGGTTGGCGAACCGCCGGTAGATCGTGGTCCGGCTGACCCCCGCACGACGCGCGACGTCGTCGAGCGCCACGCGGCGAAAGCCGTGCCGCTCGAATTCGATGACGGCAGCGTCCAGGATCGCTTGCATGGCGGTGTCAGGCGCGGGCATAGCCCTCTTGCGCATAGCCGTTGTAGCGCACCCGCATCGGCAGCTGGTCCCAGATCCAGTTCACCGGCCGCGACCGCCAGAACGCCGCGAACCGCTGATATCGCCGCTCCTGGCGCTCACTCCACGGCAGACCGAGGAGGTCACGGGCGCGCGGGGGCAGCCCGCCGGTGGTCAGGAACGCCGCCAGCGGGTTGAACACGGGCGCGATCAGCCGCCACGCCCATCCGGGCACGCCCTTGGGGCACGGGAAGCCCTTGGTGACGTAGCCGACGCCGTACCTGGCGGTGGGGTGGTCGACGACGATCTCGTCGAGCATCCGGTCCCAGTAGCGCTCGAAGTCGTCGTAGGTGGCCGGCATCGGGCGATCGCTCACCCCGTAGCGGCGGTACCACGTCTTCGATTCGAGGTAGATCTGCTCCTTCTCCTGGCGGCTCAACCGCTTGACGAAGGTGTCGGCGAAGTACAGCACCTGCTCGACGAAGGTGGCGTGGGCCCAGAAGTAGGTGTCCGGATCGAGCGCGTGGTAACGCTTGCCGTCAGGCATCTCGCCTTTTATGCCGGTGTGGAAGTCGCGCACCTGCGTGCCGGCGTTCTCGTCGTCGGGACCGTAGACGGTGTTGAAGATCGGCGGCAGGGAGCGCTTGATGCGTGCCGAGGTGTCGGCGAAGAAGACCGAGTGGTCGAGCACTCCCTGACCGAGCTCGGCGAGCATGTTCTGCAGCACTGCGGGCCGTGGCCCGATCAGGTACATGCGGTTGTCCCCGAAGTAGCGCCAGACCAGCGATTGCGGCCCCAGCGGTCGCGCGTCGTCGAGGTGCCCGGCTTTCTCCACCAACTCGGTCATGCGACACAGTGTTACAAATTTTGCACTTTGTACCAACCGGTTGTGAGCAGCCTCACGGGGGAGGGAGTCAGCGACGGCGGAGCCGCGCGACGCCGAGCACCGCCAGCACCCCGGCAAGCGTGGCCAGCAACAGCGTCAACCCGATCAGCGACGCGCTGTACTGCACCGACGTTGTGGGCGGTTCGCCGTCCAGCGCAGGTGGCACCAGGACCGTCGTGCTGGCCGCCAGCCAGGCCAGCACACAGCCGACAGCGGCGGCGACGGCGGCCAGCACCTCGATCACCGCCCACGAGCGAGAACTCACGAGGCCTGTTCCGGCGGGATGCGCTCCTCGACGAGTTGGGTCAGCATCGCCCGCAACTGGTGGTGCTTGCGCGCCCAGGCCTGCGCGGAACGGTCGTTGATCAGTTTCAGGCCGATGCCGGTGCGGCCGCGCGGCACACCCACGAGTTCACCGAGTGCACGGGCCGACTGCCATTTCGGCTCCTCCTTGCCGGTGGCCTCCGGGTAGATGCGCACGATGTCGTCGGTGCGGATGCGCTCGGTGCCCTGGCGCAGGTATTCGGGCGTCAACTCGACGGAGGTGTGGATCCGCGCCGCCTTGACCTGGATGGCGATGAAGCCCGACACCAGGACCAGGAAGATGCCCGGCACCATCCACTGGATCCCGTACCCCGCGGACGCCTGGATCAACGCCATGGCCACCGCCGACGCGGGGCCGGCGGCCAACCACAGCCAGCTCGCGCCCTGCTCGTAGAACAGCACCGGCGGCGAAGCGGCGTCGTCGGTCACTGCGCCTCCTGTTGTTTGGCCGCGGCCGGCCGAGTGATCAGGACGGCGCCCGCGAGCAACGGGAAGACGGCCAGCAGCGTGACGAGGTGCACCACCCCGGACGCCGACACCAGCGCCACGAACACCACGATGGCCAGCGACAGCGCGACGGCGGCGCGGCGGAACCGGGCGTCACCGCCGGTGCGGACCCGACCGGCGAGGAACGCCATCGCCCCACCGGCGAGGACCGTCAACACGCCGGTCGCGCGGTAGGGCATCGGCAGGTCCACCGAGGCCGCGATCAACCCACCCACCATCGCCATCACCGCGGCGACCACCCAGCACCAGAACGCGGCGGTGACGACACGCGGTCGCGGCGGTGGGGCGGTCATGGTCGGGCCAGCCTAACGCGTGAAGTAGGCGTGAGCGTCTTTGCGGTGCAGCAGGTACGCGCCCCCGACGATCAGCACCGAACCCAGGATCGCGGTGACCGCATAGATGACTGCCGCACCCGCCGGCCGCTCGACGCTGAACAGGTTGCTCGCCACGTACACCACCGACGCCAGCCCGCCACCGGTCAACACCGTCCGCGCCCACCGGTAGCCGTGCCGCATCAGCACCGCGAAGGTCACCACGACGGCGGCCAGCACCACGACGAACACCACCGACGCCGCCAGCAGCGGACCGGGCAGGCCGGGCTCGCGCGTGACCACCACATCGACGAGGTGCCCGGTCACCATCAGCGGCAGCGCCACCACCCACAGCCAGAACCCGGTGTCGACGTCCTCTGGCCGGGCGCCGGGCCGCTCCGGTTCCGGTGTCACGCCAGCCAGCCGGCGACGTCGGCCGCCCAGTACGTCAGCACGATGTCGGCGCCGGCGCGCCGGATACCGGTCAGCGTCTCCAGTGCGACGGTGCGCAGGTCGATCCAGCCGTTGGCCGCCGCTGCGCTGATCATCGAGTACTCGCCGGAGACCTGATAGGCCGCCACCGGGACGGGCGAGATGTCGGCCGCGGCGCGCACGATGTCGAGGTAGCCCATCGCGGGCTTGACCATGACGATGTCGGCGCCCTCGTCGATGTCGAGTTCGACCTCGTGCACCGCCTCGCGCGCATTGCCCGGATCCTGTTGATAGGTACGCCGATCGCCGCGCAGGCTGGAGGCCACCGCCTCGCGGAACGGGCCGTAGAAGCCGGACGCGAACTTGGCCGCATAGGCCAGGATCACCGTGTCGGTGTGACCCGCGGCGTCCAGGCCGTCGCGGATCGCCGCGACCTGACCGTCCATCATCCCGCTCGGGCTCACCACGTGTGCACCCGAATCCGCCTGTGCGACAGCCAGTTCGATGTAGCGCTTGTTGGTCAGGTCATTGTCGACCCGGCCCGACCCGTCAACGATTCCGCAGTGACCGTGGTCGGTGAACTCGTCGAGGCAGGTATCGGCCATCAGCACCGTGTCGTCGCCGAGGTCTGCCGCCAGCTTGCGCAGCGCGACGTTGAGCACGCCGTCCTCGGCCACGCCGATCGACCCGGTGGCGTCCTTGTCCTCGTCACACGGCACGCCGAACAGCATCAGCCCGCCGACACCGGCCGCGACCGCGTCGGCCGCGGCACGGCGCAGCGATTCGTGGGTGTGCTGCACGACGCCGGGCATCGAGGCGATCTCGCGCGGCTCGTCGATACCGTCGGCGACGAACATCGGCAGCACCAGATGCCGCGGCTCCAAAGAGGTCTGCGCGACGAGCCGGCGCATCGCCGGCGTCGATCGCAGCCGGCGTGGGCGGTGTCTTGGAAAGGACACAGCAGGGCCACCTTTTCCTAGCGGCGGCGGCTCTTCTTGCGCGGCGGCGGCAGCGCGCCTTCGGCCCGCAGCCGGGCGGCGTGCTCGGCGAGCGCCTCCACCAGCGGTCCCACCGCGGCCACCTCGGGCTGCACGTCCACCCTCAGCCCGAATTCCGCTGCGGTTTCCGCGGTTTTCGGCCCGATGCACGCGACGATGGTCCGCGCATGCGGCTTGCCCGCGATGCCGACCAGGTTGCGCACCGTCGAGCTCGAGGTGAAGCAGACCGCGTCGAAGCCGCCGGTCTTGATCATCTCGCGGGTGCGCGCGGGCGGCGGCGCGGCGCGCACCGTTCGGTAGGCCGTGACGTCCTCGATCTCCCAACCGCGCTCGCGCAGGCCCTCGGCCAGCGTCTCGGTCGCGATGTCCGCGCGCGGCAGCAGCACCCGGTTCACCGGGTCGAAAACGTCGTCGTAGGGCGGGAACTCATCAAGCAGGCCCAGCGAGGACTGCTCACCGCTGGGCACCAGTTCGGGGTTGATCCCGAACGCCCGCACCCGGTCGGCGGTGGCCTGGCCCACGCACGCGATCTTCACACCGGAGAAGGCCCGCGCGTCCAGACCGAACTCGTTGAACTTCTCCCACACCGCGCGTACCGCGTTGGTGGAGGTGAACACCACCCACTGGAAGCGGCCGTCCACCAGACCCTTGACCGCGCGTTCCATCTGCGCGGGGCTGCGCGGCGGCTCGACGGCGATGGTCGGCACCTCGATCGGCGATGCGCCGTGCGACACCAGCTTTTCGCTCATCTCGCCGGCCTGGTCCTTGGTGCGCGGCACCAGCACGGTCCAGCCGTAGAGGGCGCGGCTCTCCCACCAGTTCAGCTTGGCGCGGTTGGCGACGGTCTTGCCGATCGTCACGACCAGGGGACCGGCCAACGGACTGGCCGGTTCGGCACCGGCCGGCTTGTCCAGCACGGCTTTGTCGAGCAGTCCGGCCAGCGTCGTCTCGACCGAACGCTGTTGGCACGTCGTGCCGTTCGCGGTCACCACGACGGGCGTGGTGTCGGTGAGCCCGTACTCGATCAGCGTGCGCGCCGCCTCGGGCAGATGCGTGGCGGTGGCGTGCAGGATCAGCGGGCCGGGCGCAGCGGCCAAAGCGGCCCAGTCCACGTGGGGGTCGCGGACGTCGGCCACGGTGTGCGCCGAACCCAGCGGCAGGCCGGCGTACGTCGGGACCGCGGTGGTGTCGGGCAGCCCCGGCACGAGTTCGAAATTCAGATGCGTCTTCGCCACCGCGGTCACCTCGGTGATCACCGCGTCGACCGACAGCGGGTCACCGGCCACCAGCCGGACCACGTCCACACCGGTGCGCGCCTCGGTCGCCAGCGTTTTGGCCACCTCGGCGGGATCGCCGACCGCGGACCGGATGTCGGGTCCCCCCGGGATGGCGGGAGCCGGGTTCTCGGTCGCGTCACCATCGTTCGGCGTGGCCGCGTCCGCCGGCTCGGGGCCGGACGGCGGCGGCAGTTCGCAGCCGACCAGGTTGAGCACCGCCTCGGGCACGTCGGGGTCGGTGAACACCAGGGCGGCGTTGGCGAGCACGGTGCGGGCCCGTGTCGTCAGCAGGCCGGGGTCCCCCGGACCCGAGCCGACGAAGGTGATGCGGCCCGGCTTCGGCTTGCGCCCACGCCCGCCTGCTTGCCCAGTCATGTCTGTCACTCCGCTCTACAGCTCAGTTGGGTTCCGCCATGAGCTCGCGCGCCCCGAGGTCGAACAACTCCTCGGCCACCGAGAGCCCCAACTCCCGGGCCCGGCCGGGAGTCCCGACTCCGGACGCGCGGATCACATCGGATCCGTCCAGCGTCGCCACGCAGCCGCGCAGCGACACCTCTTCGAAGACGTTGCCGTCCTCATCGATGGACTCGACCACCTCGGCGATCGCACCCACCGGTGCGGAGCAACCCGCCTCCAGTCGGGCGAGCAGGGCACGCTCAGCGGTGACTGCGGCGCGCGTGTCGGCGTCGTCCAACTCCGCCAGCAGCGCGGCGAGCCCGGTGTCGCCTGCGCGGCACTCGACCGCGAGCGCACCTTGAGCCGGCGCTGGCAACATCTGCACCGGCTCGAGAGTCTCGGTGACATCTGCCAGCCGCCCGATCCGGGCCAGTCCCGCCCGTGCGACCACGATGCCGTCGAGATCACCGTTGCTTACCCTGTTCAACCTGGTATCAAGGTTGCCTCGTAGGGGGCGGATTTCCAAACCGAGACCCAGTGCTCTAAGCTGCGCGGCCCGTCGCGGGCTCGACGTGCCGATCACCGAGCCTGCCGGCAACTCCCCGAGCACCAGGCCGTCGCGGGCCACCAGGGCGTCCCGGGGGTCTTCGCGCGGGGGTATGGCGGCGATGGCGAAGCGCGGGTCGGCGGCCGTCGGCAAATCCTTGTAGGAGTGCACGGCCATGTCAACGCGGCCGTCGTCGATCGCCTCCCGCAGCGCTGCGGTGAAGACACCCACGCCGATGTCGGCGATCGGCGCGTCGGAGCGGTCGCCCTCGGTGGAGACGATGACGAGCTCGGCGGGGTGCCCGTTGGCGGCGAGGGCATCTCTGATGACACCGGCCTGGGTGGTGGCCAACAGGCTGCCCCGGGTGCCTATCCGGATTACAGTCAAGCGCTACTCGGTTTTGTCGAGATCGGTTGTGAACAGCGGCAATTCGGGTCCAGCAACGGCATCGACGGCCTGCTGGTCGAGTTCGAACAGCTCGCGCAGCGCTTCGGCGTAGCTGTCCCCGCCGGGCGCGCTGGCCAGTTGTTTGACCCGCACGGTCGGGGCGTGCAGCAGCTTGTCGACCACCCGGCGCACGGTCTTGGCGACCTCGTCACGGTGGGCGGCGTCCAGGCCCGGTAGCCGGTTGTCGAGCCGCAGAAGCTCGGCCTCGACCACGTCGGCGGCGCGCTGCCGCAAAGCGGTGACGGTCGGAGTGACCTCGGCCATCCGCTGTCCGGCCAGGTAATTGGCGACCTCGGCGGCGACGATCGCGCGCGCGGCTTCGGCGTCCGAGGCGGCCGCGCGGGCCGACGGCTCCCGCTGGATGCGGTCCATGTCGATGACGTGCACACCGGGCAGACCCGCCACGGCGGGGTCGACGTCGCGGGGC
The DNA here is from genome assembly GCF_039871645.1 of Mycobacterium sp. B14F4. NCBI lineage: Bacteria > Bacillati > Actinomycetota > Actinomycetes > Mycobacteriales > Mycobacteriaceae > Mycobacterium > Mycobacterium sp. B14F4. The sequence continues at coordinate 107,046 of NZ_JBDPMF010000003.1, forward strand.
ATGCCGAGGTCGCAGAACACCAGCTGCTTGGGCTCCATGCCATGGGCCAGCCCGCGGTGCACGTCGGCCAGCGAGACGACCGGCCGCACCGCACCCGTGCAGCAGACGACCACGTCGGCGTCGGTCAGCAGCGGCGGCAGGTGGTCGAACGGGAACGCGTCGGACTCGATGCCGAGCTCGCGGATGTTGTGCGCGAGCCGCTTGGCGCGCGGCTGCGTTCGGTTCACGACGTGGATGCGCTCGACTCCGGCGCGGGCGAGGTGTTTGGCGGCCAGCGAGCCCATCGACCCCGCGCCGATCACCACCGCGCTGCGTCCGGTGAGCGAGTCCAGCCTGGTCTCGGCCATCCCGAGGGCCACCGACACCACCGACGCGCCCGCGGCGTCGATCCCGGTCTCGGAGTGCACCCGCTTGCCCACCGACAGCGCCCGCTGCGACAGTTCGTGCAGGGTGCGGCCGACGGTGTGGTTGGTCTCGGCGGTCGAGTAGGCCCGGCGCACCTGGCCGAGTACCTGCTGTTCGCCGATGACCGCGGAGTCGAGTCCGGAGGCGACGGCGAACAGGTGCTCGACGGCGGCCTCGGCGTAGCGCACGTAGGCGTACTTGGTGAGGTCGTGAAGGCCCATGCCGGAGTGCTCGGAAAGCACCTGGCCGATGACCGACAACCCGCCGTGGAACGCCTCGACGACGGCGTAGACCTCAACGCGGTTACAGGTGGACAGCACCATCGCCTCGGTGACGAGCGAGGATCGCAGCACTTCCTCGACGATCTTGGCCTGATCGGATTCGTCGGTGGACAGTTGCTCCAGCACCGACACCGGCGCGCTGCGGTGCGAAACCCCGAAAAGCAACACGCTCACGGCTTCATCACCACGACATCCACGGTAGTCGGTGACCAGTTAGGCCACCAAATTCACCAGAATTTTCCGCGAAACTGCATTCCTGCAGCAAAAGACCGAGAGCAGGCCTGCTGGAATGCCATTTCGCGGCGAGGCGGCATCACGTCGTCAGGTCGGCGCGCAGCCGGGGCTCGTCGACCTCCCAGTAGCTGTGCTCGGCGCCGTCGAGCAGCACCACCGGCAGCCGGTCGCCGAATTCGGCCCGCAGCGCCGAATCGCCCGCCGCCGCGGCCGCGTCCACGTCGGTGACCGTCAGCACAAAGCCCAGTTCATCGGCCAGCCGGGCAAGCTGATCGGCCGCGCGCACGCAGATCGAGCAGCCATCGCGCGTCAGCAACTCCACCCGGGGTCGATTCCCCGGTCGTCCCGCTCCTGCCCGCCGGTGCTCCACCCCGCAAGTATCCCGCCACCGTGACTTAGGGTTGACTGCGTGTCCGAGCCCGGTCGCGTCGAGGGTGAGCAGTTGGCGGGCCCCACCACCGCTGCCGAGCAGCAGCGTGCCGGTGAAGCGAGTGCCGAGCAGGCCGTCGCGGGCCTGCTCGAGACGAGCAGTACCCCGCCGCCCCCGCCGCCGGACCTCACCGCGGCCGCGTTCTTCGACGTCGACAACACCCTGGTGCACGGCTCGTCGCTGATCCACTTCGCGCGCGGTCTGGCCGCGCGCAAGTACTTCACCTACGGCGACATCGCGAAGTTCGTCTACGCCCAGGCCAAGTTCCAGCTGACCGGCCGGGAGAACAGCGACGACGTGGCGGCGGGCAGGCGCAAGGCGCTTGCCTTCATCGAAGGCCGGTCGACCGCCGAGCTGATGGCCGTCGGCGAGGAGATCTACGACGAGATCATCGCCGACAAGATCTGGCCCGGCACCCGCGCGCTGGCGCAGATGCACCTCGACGCCGGCCAGCAGGTGTGGCTGGTGACCGCGACGCCCTACGAACTGGCCGCGACCATCGCCAAGCGGCTGGGCCTGACCGGCGCCCTGGGCACCGTGGCCGAATCCGTCGACGGCGTGTTCACCGGCCGGCTGGTCGGCGACATCCTGCACGGCTCGGGCAAGGCACATGCGGTGCGCTCACTGGCCATCCGCGAGGGGCTGAACCTGCGCCGCTGCACGGCCTACTCCGACAGCTTCAACGATGTCCCGATGCTGTCGCTGGTGGGCACCGCGGTGGCGATCAATCCGGACGCCGACCTGCGCGATCTGGCCCGCGAGCGCGGCTGGGAGATCCGCGATTTCCGCACCGCGCGCAAGGCCGCCCGCATCGGGGTGCCGTCGGCGCTGGCGCTCGGCGCGGCCGGCGGGGCGCTGGCCGCGATCGTGTCGCGCCGGCAGGACGGCGGTTAGCCGGGCCGGCGGGGATGCGCTGATAGGCTCGCGCCGCCGACACCGAGCAGAACCGATCAGCCCGCGCACGCGAGGAGCGATACCAGGATGGCCATCGCAGAGAACATCATCGGAACGCACTACCGGTACCCCGACTACTTCGAGGTCGACCGGGAGAAGATCCGTGAGTTCGCGCGCGCGGTCAAGAACGATCATCCCGCGCACTTCACCGAGGACGCGGCCGCCGAGAGCGGCTACGACACACTGATCGCGCCGCTGACCTTCCTCGCGGTGGCGGGGCGCCGGGTGCAGGCGGAGATCTTCAACCAGTTCGACGTGCCGATCAACATGGAGCGGGTGCTCCACCGCGACCAGAAGATCGTCTTCCACCGGCCGATCGTGGCCGGCGACCGGCTGTACTTCGATTCCTACCTCGACTCGGTCACCGAGTCACACGGCGCGGTCGTCACCGAGGTCCGCGGCGAGGTGACCGACGCCGAGGGCAAGCCGGTGCTGACGAGCATCGTGACGGTGATGGGCGAGGCCCAGTCCGACACCGAGGCCGACGAGATCAGCGAGCGCATCGCCGCCAGGCGCGACGAGGCGATCGCGAAAATGATTGCCAAGCAAACTAGTTCGAACAGCTAGCCGCACCCGGACGCGTGAAGTACCTCAGCCGAGGAACATATTGCGTCGGCTGGCGAGCAGCTGGTACAGCGTCTGCTGAATGGTCTCGCGCACCTGGTCGGTCAGCTCGAAGGTGACCATCGGGTCCTCGGCGGCCGACTCGTCGTAGTCGGCGGTCTCGATCGGCTCGCCGAACTGGATGTGCCACTTCGACGGCAGCGGCACCATGCCCACCGGGCCGGCCAGCGGGAAGAACGGCGTGATCGGGAAGTACGGCAGGCCGAGCAACCGGGCCAGCAGCTTGACGTCGGCGATCATCGGGTAGATCTCCTCGGAGCCGACGATCGAGCACGGCACGATGGGCGCCTTGGTGCGCAGCGCCGCCGAGACGAATCCCCCACGGCCGAACCGCTGCAGCTTGTAGCGGTCCTTGAAGTGCTTGCCCAGCCCCTTGTAGCCCTCCGGGAACACCGCGGTCAGCTCGCCGGCGGCCAGCAGCCGGTGCGCGTCGGCGGTGCAGGCCATGGTGTGGCCGGCCTTGCGCGCGGCCTGGCCGACCATCGGCAGGTCGAACACCATGTCGGCGGCCAGCAGACGCAGATCGCGGTTCGTCGGATGGTGGTCGCGCACCGCGACCGCCGCCATCAGACCGTCGAACGGCAGCACCCCGGCGTGGTTGGCGACCACCAGGGCGGCGCCGGTCTTCGGCAGGTTGTCGATCCCGCTGACCTCGACGCGGAACCATGACTTGAAGAACACTCGCAGCAAAGGCAGGAAGATTGCGTCGTTGAGATGCGGATCGAAGCCGAACTCATCGACGGTGTAGTCGCCCATCATCCGCTTGCGGACGAACTCGGCGACCGATGCGATGCGCCGGGCCAGTTCGGTCGGCGTCTCGTCGGCGCCCGGGGCACCGCCCGAGGCGGCGCCACGCCGGTCGTCGATCTCGCGGACGACGGCGGCGATCTCCTCGGCGGAGGCGCGACCGTCGGGGTCGGAGAGCAGCGAGGGATGTCGGCGCGACCCCGAAGCCCGAGCGGCGTTGCGCCGCTGAGCCGCCGCACGGCCCGAATTGGCATGCAGCGGAATAACTTTCGCCTTGGACTCGCCCGACACGGTCGTTACCTTCTCCCCCACCCGATCCTGTTGATGTGGCTATCGCCCCCAACGCTGCGCCGCTGCCACGGCGCGGCTCTCCATTGAGCGTACCCATCGCGGGTCGACGATCGGAGTCATTCCGCGACCCCGGACGTAATCGTCAAAGGCCTCCACGGTGGTCCACTTCGGGTTATAACCGAGGTCGTTTCGCATTCGCGAGGTATCCATGACCCGGCCATAACTCAAGTAGTCCAACTGCTCGCGATCGAGTTCAGTGTAGCGAGTCGCGCGCCTCAGCGAATCCACAGCCCACAGCGCGGATCGCGGCACCGGCAGGGGGATCCGCCCGGCCCGGCGGATGGCTTGGCTCATCATGATGATGCCGGCGGCTCCGATGTTGTAGGTGCCGGGTTTGCCGGCCATCGTCGCGCGCTCCAGCGCGCCGAGCGCGTCCTGCTCGTGCAGCAGTTGCAGTCGGGGGTCGTGCCCGATGACGGTCGGCACCATCGGGTTGGAGAGATAGCGCGACAGCGCGGTGTCCATCGCCGGTCCGATCATGTTGGCCAGCCGCAGGATGGTGACCGCGATGTCGGGCCTGCGCCGCCCGAGCCCGCGCAGGTAGCCCTCGATGTCGATGCTGTCGCGCGCGAACCCCTCCCCGGGCGGCCTGCGGGCGCTGCTGTCCTCGGTGAACAGCACAGGGTCGCGCGAGCTCGACCCGTACACCTCCGAGGTCGACTTGAGCACGACGCGTTGCACCGACGGCGCCTTCTGGCAGGCGGCGAACAACTGGATCGCGCCCATCACGTTCAGTTCCTTGAGCGCGGCGCGACCGCCGGAGCGGGGCGCGTACGACGCCGCCGCGGCGTGCACCACGGTGTCGACGTCACCGTTGCGGATGACCTTGGCGATGAACGGGTTACGGATGTCGGCACGCACGAACTCGGCGCGGCCCATCCGCCGCAGCAGATCCTTGCTCGGCGCGATCGCATCCACGGCGATGACGTGGTTGATCAACGGGTTCTGCGCCAGCCTGGCGGTCAGGTACCCGCCAAGGAAGCGGCACGCGCCGGTGACGAGCACGACCTTCGGATAGTGCACCGTCTGGCGCGACTCGGAACCGTCGCCGTTCGTGCCCTGGCGACCTTCGGAATCCATACCCGGTCAGCTTAGGCGACCGCGCGCGGAACTTACTTGCCGAGCTTTCTGCGCTGCACCCGGGTGCGACGAAGCAGCTTGCGGTGCTTCTTCTTGGACATGCGCTTGCGCCGCTTCTTGATGACTGAACCCATGAACTCCGCTACCTAGCCGTAACTGCCATTGCCTACTCGACCCGGTACCTTACCGGGCAGCGCAGGCAAGTGCGAAAACGCCTATCCAGCGTCGAAGTACGAGCTCTCGAGCATGTCGTGGACGGCCTTGGCGTGCACCCGGAACGAGCGGCCGACGCGCACGGCGGGCAGCTCGCCGTTGTGCACCAAGCGGTACACCGTCATCTTGCTGACCCGCATCAGGCTCGCCACCTCGGCGACGGTAAGAAATTGAGCTCGTGGCGGCTGACCGTCGGATCCGGCGTCCCGCGCCGACTTTCCACTGGCTGAATCCCGCGCCGATGGCCCGTTCATAGACGTCATCGCAACCCAATCATTCAGGCACGGGCAGTTCCAGCGGCTTCCCCACCGCTGGCACCAACCCGTGCTTACACGAGGAGAATAGCGTGGCAGATGGTGTTACTGCGACGGGTGTGGGCATTTAATTGAATTACTGGGATGTAATTCCTAGCTGCTCAGAGCGCCTTTTCGCGGCCTCGACCGCATCGGCCACGGCGGCCCGCAAACCACCCCGTTCGAGTTCCCGCAGACCAGCGGCGGTGGTACCCCCGGGAGAGGTAACCGTGGCGCGAAGCTGAGCGGCGGTGGTGTCCATGGCCGCGCCGGGGGAAGCGGCGGCCCCGGAGTTCGCTGTCTGCGCCTGGTCGAGGCGCTCCAGCAACATGGCGGCGGACCCCGCCATTGTTTGCACGACCAGGTCGGTGGCCACCTCGCGGGTCAGTCCCGCGCCCACCGCCGCGTCGATGAGCGCCTCGACCATCAGGAAGAAGTACGCCGGCCCCGACCCCGAGACCGCGGTGACGGCGTCGAGTTGCGACTCGGGCACCGTCAGCACGCCGCCCACCGCGTCGAAGATGCCCGACACCTCCTTGAGGTGATCGGCGGTGGCGAACCGGCCGGCCGCCAACGCGCTCACCCCACCGCCGACGACGACGGGTGCGCTGGGCATGACCCGGATCACCGGCGAACCCGCAGGCAGCTTGTTCTCGTAGTAGGCGGTGGTGACACCCGCGGCGATGGTGACGAAAACCTTTTCGGCGGTGTCGGTTTCGGCTCTGGCCGCCGCATCGGCGATCTCGTTGACGAGGCCCTCGACGTCGAACGGCTTCACCGCGACGATGACGTAGGTCGCCGTGTCGACCGCATCGCCGACCGTCGTCACCAGCACCGAGTACTTCTCGGCCAGCGACTTCGCGCGCGCCGGGTCCTTCTCGGCGACCACCAGGTCCTTGACCTGCCGCCCGGCCCGCAGCAGCCCGGACAGCAGCGCCTCACCCATACTTCCACCGCCGACGATCGCGATTCTGGCCATGCGGGAAAGCATTGCAGAACGCCGACGGGGCTACGCGGTCGGCACCATCGCCAACTGGCGGCTCTGCACCACGATGTGGCCCTCACAGTCGACGACGATGTGGTCCTCGTCAAACCAGTCCTGGCCGATCTGGACCGTTGTGCACAGCACCCGCAGCCACCCGTCGGCGGGCAGCGCGCGCAGATACGCGGTGAGCTGCACGGTGGGCGCCCAGCCGAACCGGTTGACGCCGAACGTGACCGGCGCCGACACGTCACCGCATAACAGTGCGAACAGCACGTCGGGGGCGACACCTTTGGGCCGCACCCAGTACTCGATCACCGGTGGGCCGCCGTCGGCGCGCGGCTCCATGGTGGTCAGCGACGGCCGGATGTCGCAGCCGTGGGCGAGGTGGACGATGTCGGCCATGCGATGCCCCGGCCCGATCGGCTCGAGGCCGGGTGGCGGCTCGGGCTGCATCAGCGGGATGACCGGGTTGACCGACAGTAGCGGAGGCACGTGGTGTTCGGGGTCGCCCAGCGTGACGGCCGCCCGCACGGCCGTACGGCCACCCTGATTGAGCTCGACGTCGATCAGGCTCACCCTGCGGCCCCGCTTGCGCACGGTGGTCACCATCTCCATCGGGCCGGGATCCGGCGCCCACAGGAAGTTGCCCGAGATGGCGATCGGCTGGACCGCCCCACCGTGTTCGGTGCGCGCGGCGTTCGCGCACAGCGCCAGCATCGCACCGCCGTGCACCTTGGGCCCGATCGTCCAATGTTCGTTCAGTACACCGTGATACACGCCGTCACCGGCCTTGGTGAGCGCCATCGCGTCGGTGAACAGGGTGGAGCCGGGCATGTAGAAGTGTCCTTTGCGGGTCAGGGATCGGCGGTCAGCGGTGGGAGTCGGCTCTTCGCGCAAGCGCTCATCGGCGTAGTCGGCTCTTCGCGCAAGCGCTCATCGGCGTAGTCGGCTCTTCGCGCAAGCGCTCATCGGCGTAGTCGGCTCTTCGCGCAAGCGCTCATCGCAGCAGATGCTGGCGGGCGAACTGCAACGACTCGACCAGCAGCGCCTCGCGTTCGCTCGCCGTGCGCGCGCCCGACGTCGTCACCTCGAGGATCACATGGCCGGCGAAGTCGCTGGCGGCCAGCATCTCGCACACCTCGACGGTCGGCTGCGTGCCGCGGCCGGGCACCAGGTGTTCGTCGGTGGAGGCGCCGCTGCCGTCGCACAGATGTAGGTGCACCAACCCGTCGGGACCCTCGATGCCCATCCGGCGCGCCATGTCGACCGCGTCGGTGCCCGCGGTCGCGGTGTGCGACAGGTCGAGCGTGTAGTGGGCGTGGTTTCCGTCCAGCGGGTCGTAGGAAGGCGCGAACGCCGAGATCCCCGGCCCCGGCCTGCCGCCGCGTTTGCGCATCCGCTCGATGGACGTCTGCCCCGCCCCGAAGAACCGATCGGCGCGAAACGGGAACATGTTCTCCACCGCCACCATCACGTCGCTGGCCGCCTCGAGCTCGGCGACCTGCTCGGAGAAACCCTCGGCGTAACGGCGCTGCCACCGGAAAGGCGGATGCACGACGACGGTCTGGGCCCCCAGCTGCTCGGCGGCGCGCACGCTGCGCTCGAGTTTGGGGATCGGATTGGCGCCCCACACCCGCTGGGAGATCAGCAGGCAGGGCGCGTGCACCGAAAGCACGGGCATGTCGTAGCGCTCGGACAGGTTGGCGATGGCCTCGACGTCCTGGCTGACGGTCTCCGCCCACACCATGAGCTCGACGCCGTCGTAGCCCAACCGGGCGGCGTACTCGAAAGCGGCCTCGGTCCTCAACGGATAGACCGAGGCCGTCGACAGACCGACCTTGATGGCGGGGCGCACGGAGTTCGGGCGCCTAGGCCTTCATCAACGCCAGCGGCCCGAACGTGACCAGCGCGCCGACGGCGACGGCGATCAGCGTGCTGGCGATGTCCTCGGTCTTGCGGACCACCCGCACCCCGACGACCAGGCCGAGAATCACCAGCACCCCGAGCACCAGCGCGACGATGCTGTTCCAGTTCCACAGCTGGTCGAACGCCACGAACAGGCCTGCGCCGAACGCGACCGCGAGGATGCACTGGCCGACGACCCACGCACCGCGCAGGACGGCGGACATCGGATGGGCGGGCGCGCGCTCGGCGTCGTCTTCGAGGTCGATGTCCTCGGGAGCGGGGCCGGTACCGCGGCGGGCCATGTCGTCGGCGACGGTCGGGCCGCCGAACAGCGCGCTGTCCGACGAGCGCAGGTACGACGGCAGGTTCTCGCGCTCGTCGGTGTCGTCGTCCGGTTCGGCGAGGTCGACGGCTGCATCGGCGTCGTCGTCCTCGTCGTCGCCGGCATTGGCCCAGTCGAGCGGGTCGGGGCTCATCTGCTCGGCGCCCACCGTGGCGTCGCCGGCACCGTCGTCGAAGCGCCGCGGCGCGTAGCTCGACCGGCGCGGTGGCGCGAAGAAGTCGAGGTCCTCCTCGACATCGCGGGCCTCGCGCTCCTCGATGTGGGCGGCGTAGTCGGCTTCCTCGTCGGCTTCCTCGTCGGCGTAGCCGGTGGCGTAGCCGGCGTCGGCGCCATCGGGCTCGACGGCCGGCGCGGCGGGCTCGGCTTCATCGACCGTTTCGGCGTCGTCGACGTGCTCGACGGCGCCGTTGGATGGCTCGGCGGCCTCGACGGGCTCCTCGACGACGGTGGCGCCGGTGCGCCCGGTCGCGGGTTCGTCGGCGTCGTGGTCGCGGACGACCGGGATCTCGCCCGTCAACTCGGCGACGGTGATCGAGTCGGTGTCACCGCGGCGGCGCCTGCGCCTGCCGCCGATCGGAGGGGCCCCGATCGTGCCGTTCTTCGCCAGCAACTCCGCCACCGAGATCGGTCGCGTGTTGCTGGTGCTGTCTTCTGGTCCTGTCATCGTGTGTTGCCTCTGCGCCTCGTCACCTATCGTCGAGCATCGCGTACGGACGCCTGCACCGAGGCCGGATTGCCGGCACCGCCGACAATCATCGGGCTGTCGGCACCGCCGACGAAGCCGCTCCCGTCGGCTTCGCTGTCGAGTTTCCGCAGAATCAGCCCCTCCCGCAACGCCCAGGGGCAGATGTCCACGCTCTCGATGGCGAGAGCCTTCATGCTCGCCTCGGCAACCAATGCTCCGGCCACGATCTGTGGCGCCCGGTCGGCACTCACTCCTTCCAATTCCGCGCGGTCGGCCGCGGTCATCCTAGAGATGAATGCTATGAGCTGCCGCAGGCCGGTGGCTGTCAGTGTCCTCTTCACGCGCGGGCCCGCGCCGGAGGGCGCGGCGCCGGTGAGCCGGGCAAGCGAGCGGAACGTCTTGGACGTCGCCACCGCCAGGTCCGGGTTTCCCGCCTCGAGCATCTCCGCGCCTGCGTCGGCGAGCTCGTTGGCCAGCCAGTCCCGCAACATCGCTACCCGCCGCCTGCCGGGTGGATCGTCGGGCAGCCACTCCCGGGTGAGCCGGCCCGCACCCAGCGGCAGCGACAGCGCAGCATCCGGTTCCTCGTCGACGCCGTTGGACAGTTCCAATGAACCGCCGCCGATGTCGATGTTGATGATGCGACCGGCGCTCCACCCGTACCAGCGGCGCACGGCCAGGAACGTCAGCCGCGACTCGTCGACCCCGGTGAGCACCTGCAGAGCCACCCCGGTTTCGGCGAGCACGCGGGCGAGCAGCTCTTCGGAGTTCTTGGCGTCGCGCACCGCCGACGTGGCGAACGCCATCAGTTCGGCGCACCCGGAACTCGTGGCGATCTTGGCGAATTCGTCGATGGTGCCGATCAGCTTGTCGGCGCCCTTACGGGTCAGCTTGCCGTTGCTGTCGATGGCCTCCGCGAGCCGCAACGAGGCCTTGGTGGAACTCATCGGCGTCGGGTGCCCACCACGACGGGCGTCCACCACCAGAAGGTGAACGGTATTGCTGCCCACGTCGAGCACGCCTAATCGCACTCGTCCAACTTAATGGGTCTACCGTTGGAAATTGTGAGCGCATCGCACCAAGGAGAGGTCGAACTCGATTTCGCTCGTGAGTGGGTCGAGTTCTACGATCCCGACAATCCCGAGCACCTGATCGCCGCCGACCTGACCTGGCTGCTGTCGCGCTGGACATGCGTGTTCGGCACGCCCGCCTGCAAGGGCACCGTGGAGGGCCGCCCGGACGACGGTTGCTGCTCGCACGGGGCGTTCATGTCCGACAAGGATGACATCGCCCGCCTCGACGATGCGGCGAAGACGCTCACCGACGAGGACTGGCAGTTCCGCGAGAAGGGCCTGGGCAAGAAGGGCTATCTCGAGATGGACGAATACGACGACAAGCCGAACCTGCGGACTCGAAAGTACAAGGGCGCGTGCATCTTCCTCAACCGACCGGGTTTTCCCGGCGGCATCGGGTGTGCGCTGCACAGCAAGGCGCTCAAGCTCGGCGTGGAGCCGCTGACCATGAAGCCCGAGGTCTGCTGGCAGCTGCCGATCCGGCGCACCCAGGAGTGGGTGGAGCGGCCCGACGGCTCGGAGATCCTCAAGACGTGGATCACCGAATACGACCGGAGAGGCTGGGGCGAAGGCGGTTTGGACCTGCACTGGTACTGCACCGGCGACCCGAACGCGCACGTCGGCGCCAAACAGGTGTGGGAGTCCTACGCGCCGGAGCTCACCGAACTGCTCGGCGAGAAGGCGTATGCCGAGCTGGCCGCAATGTGCAAGCGGCGCAGCGGGTTAGGGCTCATCGCCGTGCATCCCGCGACCAGGGCTGCCGAGTGAACCTCTTCCTTTTCCGGCTGATCCCGCCGCGCGCGGACTTCGCGCAGACCATGACGGAAGGCGAGCAGCAGGCGATGGCCGCGCACATGGAGTACTGGCAGCGCCTGCTGGCCGACGGCCGTGTGGTCGTCTACGGACCCGTCGCCGACCCCGAAGGGGTGTGGGGCCTGGGCGTGCTGCGCGCCGCCGACCGCGCCGAGGTGCTCACCATCGGCGAGAACGACCCGTCAGTCATCGCCGGTGTCAACACCTTTGACGTCTTCGAGATCATGGGCGGCACCACCGGCTAGGCGGCCGTTTCACGTGCGAGAGGAGCCTCAGCCCTCGAGCTTGTATCCGAGGCCGCGCACGGTGACCAGGTGCACCGGGTTGGCCGGGTCGGCCTCGATCTTGCTGCGCAGCCGCTTCACATGTACGTCAAGGGTTTTGGTGTCACCGACATAGTCGGCACCCCAGACCCGGTCGATGAGCTGGCCGCGGGTCAGCACCCGGCCGCTGTTGCGCATCAGGTACTCGAGCAGGTCGAACTCCTTGAGCGGCAACGTGATCTGCTCGCCGTTGACCGATACCACATGCCGCTCGACGTCCATCCGGACGGGTCCGGCTTCCAGCACACCGTCGCCGATGCCGTTGTCGTCGCCGTCGTTGCCGCGGCGCAGCACCGCCCGGATGCGGGCGATCAGCTCGCGCGCCGAGTACGGCTTGGTGACGTAGTCGTCGGCGCCGAGCTCGAGCCCGACCACCTTGTCGATCTCGCTGTCGCGCGCGGTCACCATGATCACCGGAACGCTTGAGCGCAAACGTAACTGCTTGCACACGTCGGTGCCGCTCATGCCGGGCAGCATCAGGTCGAGCAGCACGATGTCGGCACCCGCCCGCTCGAACTCGGCCAGGGCCGTCGGCCCGTCGGCCACCACGGTGGCCTCGAAGCCCTCCTTGCGGAGCAGAAAGGCCAGGGGATCGGCCAAGGACTCCTCGTCCTCCACGATCAACACACTGGTCATCGGTCTTGGGTGTCCTCTCGTTCGTCCGAGGCACTCTCGTGCTCGGGGTAGGCCGGAATCGACAGTGTGAACGTCGATCCCGTTCCCGGCTGACTCCACAGCCGGATGGATCCGTTGTGGTTGGCCGCGACGTGCTTGACGATGGCCAACCCCAGCCCGGTGCCGCCGGTGGCCCGGGAGCGCGCCTTGTCGACGCGGAAGAATCGCTCGAACACCCGCTCCTGGTCCTCGCGGGCGATGCCGATACCGCGGTCGGTGACCGCGATCTCGATGTTGTCGCCGCGCCGCCTGCGGCTGATCGACACCGACGAGCCGTGCGGCGAGTAGGCGATCGCGTTGGATACCAGGTTCGCGATCGCGGTGACCAGCAGCGCCTGGTCGCCGAGCACGCGGTACCCCGACGCGGCGTCGGTGGTGATCGCGATGTCGGCGTTGTCCGCGGCCACCTTGTACCGCGACAGCGCCTCGGCCACCACGGTGTCGACGTCGACGGCCCCGAGGTCGGGCAACCGCTCGGCGCCCTGCAGCCGCGACAACTCGATGAGCTCGCCGACCATGTCGGCCAGCCGGACCGACTCGTCGACCATCTTCTCGGCGAAGCGGCGCACGGTCTCGGGGTCCTCGGCGGAGGCGAGCAGCGCCTCGGCCAGCAGGCCCATCGCCCCGACCGGGGTCTTGAGCTCGTGGCTGACATTGGCAACAAAGTCGCGGCGGGTGGCTTCCATCCGGGCGTGCTCGGACTGGTCGTCGACGTAGACCACGGCGAACCGGCGGTCCTGCGTCGTCAACAGCCGCACGTGCCCGCGCACCGACTGGGGGTACCGCCCACTTGTGGGGGACCCGGACCGGCCGGGGTTGACGCGCTTGCCGGGCGGGAGGTCGACATCGCTGGGCTCACCCGTTGCCAGCGTGCGCTCGGCGGCCTTCCAGGCCCGGTCGTCGAGCAGTCGGTCGCGGACCAGCCCGAGCTCACGGGCGCGGTCGTTGGAGTACACGACGTCACGGAACAGGTCGACCACCACGATTCCCATGGGCGAGCGCGAGACGATGTGCTGGAACATCTGCGACACGGTGAGGCCGGGCTGCGTGGCGGCCCGCCGCCTGCGCTCGGCCAGGCGCGGCGCCAGCCCCGCCCCGAGTGCCACACCGATCACCAGGGCGAGTACTGCGACTACCGCTGCGAGCAGCGATGCCGATACCACACTCACGCGAAAATCGTACGCATCCGGTGAACGTCATCCCAGCAGCGTGCGGCCAATTCGGGACAAGTCACACAGCCAATCGGAGGTGTTCGGCTGTCGTTAACCCAGTGTTCGCCGAACCGCACGGCGAGCGGCCTACTTCGCGCCTTGAGCGGCGACGGCCGCCGCGCCTGCGGCTGCGGCCTCGGGGTCGAGGTAAAGGCCGCCCACGACGGTGGGCTTGAGGTTCGAGTCGAGGTCGTAGCGCAGCGGGATGCCCGTGGGGATGTTGAGCCCGACGACGTCCTCGTCGGACATCCCGTCGAGGTACTTGACCAGCGCACGCAGCGAGTTGCCATGCGCCGCGATCAGCACGGTCCTGCCTGCCCGCAGATCGGGCTCGATGGTCTCGGTGTAGTACGGCACGAACCGCTCGACCACGTCCTTGAGGCACTCCGTCAGCGGCGGGCCGCCCGGGATGTCCGCGTAACGGACGTCGGAGTCCTGGCTGAACTCACTGCCGGCCTCGATCGGCGGCGGCGGGGTGTCGTAGCTGCGCCGCCACGCCATGAACTGCTCCTCGCCGTAGCGATCCTTGGTCTCGGCCTTGTTGAGGCCCTGCAGCGCGCCGTAGTGCCGCTCGTTGAGCCGCCAGTCGCGGTGCACGGGAATCCAGTGCCGGTCGGCCTTGTCCAGGGCGATGTTCGCGGTCGTGATCGCGCGGCGCAGCAGCGAGGTGTAGAGCACGTCGGGCTGGCGGTCGAGTTCGGCGATCAACTCGCCGGCGCGCGCCGCCTCCGCCCGGCCCTTGTCGGTGAGATCGACGTCGACCCATCCGGTGAACAGGTTCTTCTCATTCCAATCGCTCTCGCCGTGGCGGAGCAGGATCAGCGTCGCATCAGAATCGAAGCCCATGGCTTCAAAGACTATCCCGAGGCCGATCCGTTCTTCCCGGCGTCCGGCTCGTCCTCGTCGTCGTTCTTCCCGCCACCCCACCCGTTGATCACGTGCGCGAAGGCCTGCAGGTTCTTCAGCGATTCACCGCGCGAGACACGCCATTCCCACTCTTTCTGGATGGACGAGCGAAAACCCAACTCCAGCAACGTGTTGAAGTCGGCGTCGACGGCCTCGAGGATCTGCCCCAGCAAGCGGTCGACCTCGTCGGGGGTCACCGAGTCCAACGACATCCTGCCGACGAGGTAGATGTCGCCGACGTTGTCGAGGGTGTAGGCGACGCCGTAGAGCCTGCGGTTGCGCTTGAGCAGGAACCGGTACACGCCCTCGAAGTTCTCGTCGGGCTTGCGGCAGACGAACGCCTCGATGCGCACCGAATGCTCGCCGATGGACAGGATCGTGTTGGTCTTGAGCCGCCGCTCGCCGGGCAGTTCGACGATGATGCCCGGCAGTCCGCCGTGCGCGCCCTCGTGGCGCGTGCAGACCAGCCCGTTCTCCTTGCAGGCGTCGACGATGACCTGCTCCGCACTGCTCACGCTCACGCGCGCACCCCACGCCGCCTGGTGAACCGGCGTCCGGTGCGACGGGTCTCGCGCGGTTGCTGTCGCGAGCGGTAATCGGCCATCGCGCGCCCGTAGCCGGCCAGCAGCGCGTCGACGGTGTGCGACCAGGAGAACCCGGCGGCGTGCCGCACGGCGGCGGGTCCCATGGCGTCGGTCGCGCGTTCCAGTAGCTCCCCGATGGCGTGCGCCCAGTCGCCGTCGTCGTGGCCGTCGACCAGGGTGCCGGTGACGCCGTCGCGCACCGCGACCGGCAGCCCGCCGACCGCTGCGGCGACCACCGGTGTGCCGCACGCCTGCGCCTCGACGGCGACCAGGCCGAACGACTCCGAATAGCTGGGCACCGCCACCAGGTCGGCGGCCCGGTACACGTCGACCAACTGTTCGCGCGACTGCGGCGGCAGGAACGTCACCCGGTCGGACATACCCAGATCGGCGGCCAGCCGAACCAACCCGTCGGGCGCCTGCAGTCCGGAGCCCGACGGGCCGCCGGCGACCAGCACGCGCACCCCGGGCAGTTTGGCGGCGGCGCGCAGCGCGACGTCGGGCGCCTTCAGCGGCTGGATCCGCCCGACGAACGCCACGATCTGCTCGTCGAAGTCGAGTCCCAGCGCTTGACGCGCGGCGCGTCGGTCACCGGGACGGAACATGTCCAGGTCGACACCCGGATGCACGACGTCGATGCGCGCCGGGTCCGCATGGTGCAGCGAAACCAGTTGGTGCGCTTCGTGTTCGGTGTTGACGATCATCCGGTCGGCTTCGTCGACCACCTGCTGCTCCCCCACCGCGCGCAGCGCCGGTTCGGGCGAGTCGCCGTCGGCGAGCGAGGCGTTCTTGACCGCGGCCAGCGTGTGGGCGGTGTGCACCAGCGGCACGGCCCAGCGGTCGCGGGCCAGCCAGCCGACCTGACCCGAGAGCCAGTAGTGCGAGTGCACGATGTCGTAGTAGCCGGGTTCGTGCGTCGCCTCGGCGCGCAGCACACCGGCGGTGAAGGCGCACAGCTGGGTGGGTAGGTCGTATTTGTCCAGCCCCTCGAACGGACCGGCGACGACGTTGCGCACCAGCACCCCTGGCGCCACCCGCACGGTCGGCTGGTCGGACGACGAGGTCGCCCGCGTGAAGATCTCCACCTCGACGCCCCGCCGGGCCATCTGCAGCGCGGTCTGCAGGACGTAGACGTTCATCCCCCCCGCGTCGCCGGTGCCGGGCTGGGCCAGCGGTGACGTGTGCACCGACAGCACGGCAACGCGTCGGGGGACCGGGAGACCGTCGGCTTCAGATCGGGACGGATCCGTTGCTAGGCGCACAGAGTCATGTCTACACCCCCGCGCAGCACTGGCCGCTCAGGCGGCGGCCGATCAGGCGGTGGCCGCGGGCGGCCAATCAGGCGGTGGCCGCGAGCGGCCGATCAGGCGGTGGCCGCGGGCGGCCAATCAGGCGGCGGCCGCGAGCGGCCAATCAGGCAGTGGCCTCGGGCCTGCGAGCCTTGGCGCGCCGCATGGCGCCGAGCGGGTCGGCGTACAGGCCGCCGAGCGACACCGCGCCGGCGCCGGCCTCCTGCACCCGGTTGCCGAACGCGGTCACCCGGATCGCGCGGGCGGGCATCACCGACCGCTGGGCGAAGGCGGTCCGCACGGCGGGCATGCCCTCCGGGTACTCGGTGAACGCCTGGCCGCCGACGACGAGGTCGTCGGGGTTGAGCATGTCGCGCAGCAGCGCGACGGCCTCGCCGAGCACGCGGGCGCGCTCGGTCAGCAGGTCCCTGGCCCGCTCGCCGCCCTGCCGGGCGATCTTGAGCATCGCCGGCATCGTCGAACCTGGGCCGTCGGCGGGGATGAGGCGCGCCGTGCGGGCGGCGATCAGCACGGCTTCGTCGCTGACCGTCGACTCGAGTTGACCGGTGCCGCCCAGCAGGTCGGAGTGCGCGGGCAGCGCGGCGATGGTGCCGGGGCCGCTGGCCGGGGAGTGCACTCCGCCGCCGATCGACAGTGCGTAGCCGACGGTTTCGCGGGCGTACACGTAGAGGCTGGTCGGCGCGGACGCGAGGAGCGGATCGGCCAGCGCCAGCCGATGCATGCCGAGCAGCAGTTCCGCGCCGGCCATCGCGTCGACGTGCGAGGCGACCGAGACCGGAAGGCCCAGCGCCTCGGCCAGCACCGGGCCCACCGGCGCATCGGACCAGCCGAGCCGCGGATGGTCGAGATACCCGGTCGCCCCGTCGACGACGCCGCCGGCCGCGACCCCGACCCACAGCGGGCGGCGGCGATGCCAACGGCTCAGGTAGCGGCGGGCGCTGCCCGCGAGCGTGGCCAGCGCGGCGGCCTGCGCACCGCGCGGCGTGGGCGTCTCGACCACGTCGAGCGTCCTGCCGAGCAGATCGGTGGCCACGATGCTGGTGGTGCGGGCGCCGATGTGGACGCCCAGGGTCAGGAAGGGCTCGTGATTCACCTCGACGGGCACCCGGGGCCTGCCGATCGCGCCGGAGACGGCCAGGTCGGCGCGTTCACGGAGCACACCCGCGTCCAGCAGGGCGGTGACCTGCCGGTTGACCGTCGCGATGCTCAGCCCGCTGACCCGGGCGATGACGTCGCGGGCGATCGGTCCGCGCAGCCGGGCGGCGCCGAACACCGACGCCGCGGCCGCGTCGGGGCCCTTCAGCGACGGCGCGACTATGTGGTGCCTGGCCGGTAGCGGGCGCTTCGTGTGCGCGACGTCGCGGACGACGGGCTTGGTCGAAAGTGTGGTGCGCATCGCGTGTCCTTGCGGGAAAGTCGGCGGGTGGGTCGGGGCCACACCTGGCGACTCAGCGGGACAGCGAAAGTCCGGGTTCAGTCAGGCGCGGCGGGGTGCGCGACAACGACACGCACGCCGCGAGAGAGCCTGGCCGGACGACATGAGGTGAACTTAGCACGCCAACTAAAGTTGGGCAGATGACGACACCCCAGACCGACGCCAGGGTCGCGGTGGTGACCGGCGCGAGCGCCGGCATCGGCGCAGCAACCGCGAGAACCCTTGCCGCGCAAGGCTTTCACGTCGTCTGCGTGGCCCGACGGGCTGAGCTCGTCGAGGCCCTCGCCGACGAGATCGGTGGCACCGCGATCGTTGCCGACGTCACTTCGGAGGAGGCGGTCTCCGCACTGGCGGCCGCGCTGGACCGCGTCGACGTGCTGGTCAACAACGCCGGCGGAGCCCGCGGGCTGGAGCCGATCGCCGAGGCCGACATCGACAACTGGCGCTGGATGTGGGAGGCGAACGTGCTGGGCACGCTGCGGGTGACCCGCGCGCTGCTGCCCAAGCTGATCGACTCCGGCGACGGGCTGATCGTCACCGTCACCTCAATCGCCGCGGTGGAGATCTACGACAACGGCGGGGGCTACACCTCGGCCAAGCACGCCCAGGGTGTGCTGCACCGCACGCTGCGCAGCGAGTTGTTCGGAAAGCCGGTGCGGCTGACCGAGGTTGCGCCCGGAATGGTGCAGACGGACTTCTCGCTGAACCGGTTCGAGGGCGACGAGGAGCGCGCCGCCAAGGTCTACGAGGGCGTGACGCCGCTGGTGGCCGAGGACATCGCCGAGGTGATCGGGTTCGTCGCGAGCCGGCCGTCGCACGTCGACCTCGACCTGATCGTGGTCCGCCCGCGCGATCAGGTCAGCGGTGCGAGCGGCTCACGGTTCAACCGCAAGACCTAGTCGTCTGGTGTGCAGCCAGATCGCGATTCGCGCCGGATCGAGCCGGATCGTCGATCTGAGCGCACACTAGCGGCCGGGACCGTTGACCGGCTGCGGGGCGTCCGACGGCGTGGCGGGCGCGGTGCTCGGCATTCCGGCCGGTGACGCCTCGCTCAACGCCGACATCGCCGTCCACTCCCCCCACGGCACCGCCCAGTCCCAGATGTCGCCGTCGGCGTAGGACAGCTGGATACGGGTGCCGGTGACCTCGACCGGGTCGCCGTACATCGCGCTGTGGAAGTACTGCTCGGCGTCCTCGAGCGAGAGGTTGATGCAGCCGTTGGTGACGTTGCTGCTGCCCTGGGCGCCGAGGCTGGCGGGGTTGGCGTGGATGAACTCCCCGTTGTTGGAGATGCGCACCGACCACCGCTCGCGCAGGTTGAAGTAGCCGGCGGCCGGGTTGGACATGTAGAAGTCCTCGTACTTCTCGGTGACGACGTGGATGCCGCTGCGGGTGACGTTGCGGTCCAGGTCGCCCTCGCCGTAGCTGCAGGGAAAGTCCATGATCGTCGCGCCCGCGGCGTCCTCGACCCGGAGACGGTGCGACGGCGCGTCGGCCTTGACCACCTGGCGGCGGCCGATCTCGAAGCTCAGCGTCGCGTCCTGCGCGCCGTAGGCGCCGTCACCGAACGGGACGCCGTAAAGCTTGGCGTCGACGTGCACCTTGGTGCCCGCCGGGTAGTACTCACGGGTGCGCCAGTGCACGCGGGACCCGCCGACCTCGTCGGGCAGCCAGGCCCAGCTGCCCTCGACCGCGGGCTCGGTGGTGACCGTCAGCGCCTTCTCGACCGACGCCTTGTCGGCGATCGACGCGTCGAACTGGATGATGATCGGCGCGGCGACGCCGACGACCTGCCCGTCGGCCAGCTGGAACCGGCCGCTGACCTGCGTGCTGGGGTCGATGGTGGTGAAGCCGCCCGCGACAGGGGTCGCCTTGCCGTCGGGGCCGACAACCGAGCCGTCCCAGGTGTACTCGACGCCGTAGCCCAGCGGCTCGGTCACCTGGAACGCGGTGCGGTCACGGTTCAGCGCGCCCGCGATCACCTTGCCGTCGGGGTTGGTCAGCCGGACCCGCTGGAACCAGCCGTCGCTGACCTCGACTTTGACGGGTGCCGTCGGAACGATGTCGGTGGCCGCATTCGCCGGCTCGAAGCGCAGCGACGGTGCGTCGGGGGCCGCCCGCTCCGGTGCGGACGGGTCATTCGACTTGCTCATGCACGCGGCCAGGGCACCCGGCGCCACGACCCCGACTGCCAGGGCCGTCAGCGCGCGCCGCCGGTTCAGCGACGGCCAGGGCTGGGGGGTGCTCACGTGGACCCAGCGTACCTACAGCGAACACCCCACCAGTGCAGGCTCGGGTGTGAGTTCGATCCCGAATCTTGTTCTCACACCGTCCCGTACCGTCCTGGCCAGGGAAATCAGGTCGGCGGTCGTCGCCCCGCCGCGATTGGTCAGCGCCAGCGCATGTTTCGTCGACAGCCGCGCGGCGACGCCGTCACCGGGATAGCCCTTGCCGAAGCCGGCGTGCTCGACGAGCCAGCCCGCCGCGAGCTTGACCCCGTCGGTGGTCGGGAAGTGGGGCACCGGCCCGCCCTGCTGGGCGCGGATTCGCTCGAACACGGCGGGGGTGACGACGGGGTTGGTGAAGAACGAGCCGACGCTCCAGGTGTCGTGGTCGTCCGCGTCGAGCACCATGCCCTTGCTTGCACGCAGCCGCAGCACGGCCTCGCGCACGGCGAGCGGATCTGCGTTCGCGCCCTGCTCGACGCCCAGCGCGGTGGCCAGCTCGCGGTAGCGCAGCGGCGCGCTGCACCCGTCGGGGTCCAGCACGAACTCGACCTCGAGCACGATCGCGTCGGTCGAGTGCTTGAGGATGCTGGTGCGGTAGCCGAACCGCAGCGCCTCCGGGGCGACCCAGCGGTCCTCACCTGTGCGACGGTCCAGCAGGCGCACCCGCCGGAGGGTGTCGGCGACCTCGGCCCCGTAGGCGCCGACGTTCTGCACCGGTGTCGCCCCGGTCGAGCCCGGGATGCCGGACAGGCACTCCAGGCCGCCGAGGCCGTGCGCCAGCGACGTCACGACGACGTCGTCCCACCCGGCACCCGCCTCGGCGCGCACGATGTCGCCGTCGACGGTGATCTCGGTGTTGACCAGATGAACGACGGTCAGATCGGTCAGGGTGTCGGACAGCACGACGTTGGAACCGCCGGCCAGCACCAAGGAGTCGTCCTCGGGTCCGAGGGCGCGAACCACGTCGATCACCTTCTGCGTCGTGTCGCATGTGATCAGCCGTCGCGCAACGGGTCCGACGCGCAGGGTGGTCAGCGGGGCGAGCGGCACCGCCTCCTCGACGGCTGCACCCCCTATATGCGAAGTGACCACGGGCGGTAACGGTAGCCTGGCCAGCTATGCCGCGTTCATTCGACATGGCCACCGAATACGGGGGCAGCGTCGAACAGGTCCACCGGGCGTTCAGGGATGAGCAGTACTGGCTGTCACGGCTGCTCGACTCGGGCGCGGACGACTACTCGCTGGATTCTCTGGTCGTCGACGACGACGGCGGCATCGACGTCGTCACGACGCAGCGGATGCACTCCAGCCGGCTGCCCGGCGTGGTGCAGCAGTTCCACCGTGGGGATCTGCGCCTTGTGCGCGAAGAGGCGTGGTCGCCGATCCGGGACGGCCAGGCGATGGCGACCATCGCGCTGACCATCGTCGGCGCACCGGCGACGCTCAGCGGCAGTGCCGAGCTGATCCCCATGGGACAGTGGGCGAAGTCGCGACTCGACTTCCACGCGGTCGTCGAGGTGCGGGTACCGCTCGTCGGCGGCAAGATCGAGAACTTCATCGGCAGTCAGCTGACCGAGCTGCTGATCAACGAGCAGCGCTTCACCACGGTGTGGATCACCGAGAACAGCTGACCCGGCGTCACCGAACGGCGTGGGTCGAAGCGATCCCGCCGCTGCGCCATAGACTCGGATGATGACCGGCCCCATCGGCCAGTTGACCCGCGGCACCACCGGTTACAACCGGTTGCGCCGCAGCGACCGTTGGCTGGCGCACTCGGCACGGGTGCGGGCCGCCCTGCTGTCCGCCGCCGACCCGCTCGTGATCGACCTCGGCTACGGCGCGCTGCCGGTGACCACCTTGGAGTTGGCCGCCCGACTGCGCTTGCTGCGCAACGATGTTCGAGTCGTCGGCCTCGAAATCGACCCCGAACGCGTGCGCACCGCCCGCGCGGCCGGGGGCGGGTCGGTCGAGTTCGGCCTCGGCGGTTTCGAGTTGGCGGGCATGCGACCGGTGCTGGTGCGCGCGTTCAACGTGCTGCGCCAGTATCCGGTGCAGGCGGTCGCCGACGCATGGTCCACGATGCAGCATCACCTGGCACCGGGCGGGTTGATCGTCGACGGCACCTGCGACGAGTTGGGCCGTCGCTGCTGCTGGGTGCTCCTCGACGCGGCCGCACCGGTGAGCCTGACCCTGGCCTGCGACCCGTTCGCCATCGAGCGTCCGTCCGATCTCGCCGAACGGCTGCCCAAGGTCCTGATCCACCACAACGTCGAGGGCCAGCCCATCCACACACTGCTGACCGCCGCCGACCGAGCGTGGGCCAGCGTCGCCGGACACGGCGTCTTCGGCCCGCGGGTGCGCTGGCGTGCGATGCTGGAACTCCTGCACCACAACGGTTTTCCCGTGGATCCCGCACGCCGCCGGATGCGTGACGGTGTGCTGACCGTGCCGTGGTCCGCCGTCGCGCCGGTGTGATCTACACCGGTTCGGGCTTGCCCGCCAGCACCGGCTCGCCGTGCTCGATCGCCTCGGCGGTCTCGTCGAGCGCGTCGTCGAGGTCCTTGGCGACCTGGATGTCGAGGCCGCGCAGGTGGGCCGGCGGCGTCATCAGCGAAACCGAGACGTAGGTGAGGATCGCGGCGGCGAATGCGATGAAGGTCGGCCACCCGTCGAATGCGCTTGTGATCAGGTTGTTCTCGACGTAGAGGATGGTGTTGTCGATGCCGTAGATCGTCGGTGTCATCGCGAACAGCACCAGGCGCACCATCAGGCCGACCCCCATCGCGGCGATCGCGGCCCTCATCCCGCCCCGCCGCCACACCAGGCCGAGGATGAAGGGTACGGCCAGGCACGCCAACAGCAGGTCGAAGGCGAGCGTCAGCAGGATGCCGGTCTGCTTGACGTAGATCGCAAAGGCGATGGAGAACAGCGTCATCGGGACCATCGCGATCCGCGTCGCCCGCAGCAGCGGGTCGCGCCGGCCCGCGATGTGCACCCGGCGGATGCCGCCGAGATTGCGTACGCAGACGTTCGAGATCGCCAGGATCGCGCCGTTGGCGGTGCTCATCGACGCGCCCACCAGACCGCACAGCACCACCACGGTCAGCGCGGTCGGCGCGTACTCACCGAGCAGCACGAAAAGCACTGGGCCGTCGAACTCTTCGGGCATGAAAGCCTTGGCGGCCAGCACCACCAGGCCGAAGGGGACGCAGATCGCGACCGTGCCGGTGGCCGCGACGAAGCAGGCGCGGCGGGCGCTGTCCGGCGACTTCGCCGCGAACACGCGCTGCATGAAGTCGATCGCGACGATGTCACCGATGCCCAGCGCGATCAGTGTCGCCCAGTTGATCACCGCACCCTGCGCCGGATCGGACAGCTGCCCGAGCGCGAACGGGCCGGTGCCGTCGGCGATTTCGAGGCTGTGGGTGGACGCTATCCAGATCAGCAGCCCGATCGCGCCGATGAGGATAAGGCCCATCTGGATGATCGCGGTGTACGCGTCGGCGATCAGGCCACCCGTGCCCGTGTAGGCCACGGCGAGCGCCGCGATGAGCATCACCCCCAGCCAGTACGGCATGCCGAGGAAGTAGTTGAACAGGAAGCCGCCCGCCACCAGGTTGCCCGCGACCAGCATGCAGAACGCGACGGCCAACAGCACCGAGGCGCCGACCTCGACCGGCCTACCGAACCGCAACCGGTAGTAGTCCGGAAACGACGTCAGCCCCATGCGGTTCATCGGCCTGGCGAAGAAGATTCCGGTGATGAGCAGGCACAGCGCGAGACCGAGCGGCAGCGACGCACCGGCCCAGAAGCCGAATTCGTAGGCCAGATCCGTGTTTCCGAGGGTGGCGTTGGTGTCGACGGCCGAACCCATCAGCGCACCACCGACCAGCCAGAACGGCAGCATGCGCCCGCCCACCAGGAAGTTCGAACTGTCGCCCTCGATCCGCCGGGAGACGTAGAACCCGACGAGGACGACCACGGCGATGCTGACGCCGACACCGAGAAGGATCATGGAGCTCCCTATGCGCGATGGAGTCTCCCGGGCTTTTCTCCCGCCGTGGAACGGCCCCAACGGTGCGACCGCCTGCGTCTCTCGGACCAGCCCGCACACCGGCTGCGCGGCGGAACCCTAGACGCGCCCCACACGTGAATGTGAGTCGACGATCAGCGAAACGCCGGACCGTTACGGCGGACCGCGCCGTGCGTTAACGGTTTGTTTCGATTCCGGTGGCGCGTTCTGCCGTCGGCACAAAGAATGAGCGCCAGGAGCCTCGGCGGCTCCCCGGACGAGCGCGTCGTACCCGGTCAGCGACAAGACGGCGCTTAGGAGCACCCGTGACCGAGCAGAACCGACCCCTCAACGCCGAAGGCGCCTGGGCGCAGCAGGCCGAGGCCCGCATCCCGGAACGACGCGAACGCGAGGAGATCGAACGCAGCCTGGCCTTCGGGCTGGAGGCCGCGCCGACCATCAACGACCGCCGCATCTCGACGTTCGTGCGCGGCGAACTGCCGCACTTCGCCGGTGAACGCGGCACGTTCCTGAAGTGTCCGTTCGTCGAGGACGTCAACCAGGTCGACGACGCGGAGGTGGCGATCTTCGGGGTGCCGCTGGACGCGGGCGCGACCTACCGGCCCGGCACCCGGTTCGGCCCGCAGGGCATCCGCCGCTCGACGAACCTGTTCGGCACCTACAACTACGAGTCCGGCGTCGACCTCCGCGAGCAGCTCAACATGGTCGACATCGGCGACGTGTTCACGATCCCGGGCAACCTGGAGAAGTCCTTCGACCAGATCAGCCAGGCCATGGCGCACGTCGCGAGCAAGGGCGTGATGCCGGTCGTGCTCGGCGGCGACCACTCGATCGGCTTCCCCACCGTGCGCGGGCTGGCCCCGTACATGGACGGCAACGTCGGCATCATCCACTTCGACCGGCACGTCGACACGCAGGAAACCGACCTCGACGAGCGCATGCACACCACGCCGTGGTTCCACGCGACCAACATCCGCAACGCACCCGCCACCAACCTGGTGCAGATCGGCATCGGCGGCTGGCAGGCGCCGCGGGCGGGCGTGAAGGTCGGCCGCGAGCGCAAGTCGACGGTGATCACCGTCGGCGACGTGGAGCGCGTCGGCGTCGAGAAGATCGCCGAGATGGCACTCGAGATCGCGTGGAAGGACGCCAAGGCGGTGTACCTGTCCTTCGACATCGACGTCATCGACGCCGGGTTCGTCCCGGGCACGGGCTGGCCCGAACCCGGAGGTCTGCTGCCGCGCGAGGCCCTCAACCTCATCAAGATGGTCTCCGAACCCGGCCTGGCCGGCATCGAGGTCGTCGAGTGCTCTCCGCCGTACGACTGGGCCGAGCAGACCGCGCTGATGAGCTCACGGGTGATCCTCGACAGCCTGGCCGCGCAGGTCCGCTCCGGGAAGCTGGGCAACAAGGCGGCCAAGGCCGATCGGGTCGCCTGGGGTCCGTAACAGCACGCCGAGACTACCCGTAGGCTGGGCCGATGCGGATTGCGCTGGCGCAGATCCTCAGCGGGACAGACCCTTCGGCCAACCTCGCGACGGTCGACGAGTACACCCGCCGCGCCGCCGACGCGGGCGCGGGCCTGGTGCTGTTCCCCGAGGCGACGATGTGCCGGTTCGGGGTGCCGCTGGCCCCGGTCGCGGAACCCCTCGACGGGCCGTGGGCCTGCGGTGTGCGGGCCATCGCCGACCGCGCCGGGATCGTCGTCGTCGCGGGCATGTTCACCCCCGCCGAGGGTGGGCGCGTCACCAACACGCTGGTCGCCACCGGGCCCGGGGTCGACGCGCACTACGACAAGATCCACCTGTACGACGCGTTCGGCTTCGCCGAGTCCGACACCGTCGCACCCGGCCACGAACCGGTGCTGATCGAGGTCGACGGGGTCAAGGTGGGCCTGACCCTGTGCTACGACGTCCGCTTCCCCGAGTTGTACGTCGAGTTGGCCGAACGCGGCGCGCAACTGATCACCGTGCACGCGTCGTGGGGCAGCGGCCCCGGCAAGCTCGACCAGTGGACGCTGCTGGCCCGGGCCCGCGCCATCGACACGACCGGCTACGTCGCCGCCGTCGACCAGGGCCATCCCACCGACGAGAAGGTGGCCGCCGTCGGACCGACCGGCGTGGGCGGCAGCCTGGTCGCCTCGCCGGTCGGCGAGGTGGTGTGCTCGGCGGGGGCCGACCCGCAGTTGTTGATCGCCGACCTCGACCTCGACGCCGGGCGGAAACTCCGCGAGACGATCGCGGTGATGCACAACCGCGCGGAGTTCACCCGTCTGGGTAAGGCAGAATCGCGGGGATGACCGATCCCTGGGCTCGCCCGAACCAGCCGCCGCCGACCCAGGCGCCGCAGCCGGGTTATCCCGGCCAGCAGGCGGGCCCCCCCGGCACCCAGGCGGGTCCGCCGCCCCAGTCGGCTCCGCCCGCGCCACCCGAGCGGCCGTCATCCGGTTCGAAGTTGGCGAACCTGTTCCGCGACCCGCTTTCGATCGTGCTGGTCGTGGTCATCGTCATGGCACTGGCGCTGGCCGGCGTGCTCGGTGGTGAGCTCTACGCCCGCAGCCGGGCCGACAGCATCGTCGCCCGCTCGGTGTCCTGCGTGGTGCAGGACGAGGCCAAGGCGTCGTTCGGCGTCATGCCGCCGTTTCTGATCCAGCACATGTCGGGCCACTACACCAACATCCACATCGAGACCGCGGGCAACCAGATCCGCGAGGCCAAGGGGATGAAGGTCGACATCTTCGTCGAGGACGTCCGCCTCGAGGACACCGCCGACTCGAGCGGGACGATCGGCTCACTGGTCGCCGACATCTCCTGGACGACGGAGGGCATCAGCCAGACCGTCTCCGACTCCATCCCGCTCGTCGGCGCGTTCGTCAGCGGGGTCAGCACCAATCCGTCGGACGGCACGGTCGAGTTGGAAGGCCCGCTCGGCAGCATCACGGCCCAGCCGACCGTCGTCGACGGCGGCATCTCGCTGCAGGTGACCGAGTTGACCGGCCTCGGCTTCAGCCTGCCGCGCGAGACCGTGCAGCCCGCGCTCGATGCGTTCACGTCGCAGTTGACCAACGGCTTCCCGATGGGCATCAAGGCCGACTCCGTGGAGGTCACCGACACCGGTGTGCAAAGCCGGTTCTCGGCGCAGAACGCCGAAATCCCGAAGGGCCAGCAGGACGCCTGCTTCGCAGGGCTCTGAGCCCTCAGCTCGTCGGTGACGGCCACCGGAAACTGTTGACGTACTTGCCCATGTCCATGGCGAGCTGAAGGTTGGCTCCCGACGGGTGGCCCGTGCCGAAGTCGCGGCTGAACTCGTGGTACGGGCCCACCGCCCCGGCCACCAGGGCGTAGTCGTTGTTGACGGCCACCATGACGATCAACCGCAGCCGGGTGAACGTGCCGTTCGCGTCCTGCGGGTAGTCGTCGGCGACGACGCCGTAGCCCGGGTGGTAACCGACGAGCGCGTTGGGGATCTCGTATTCGGTCGTGGCGTCGGGATAGTGCTCTGCGATCAGGTCCTCGGCGATCTCCTCGGGGCTGCGGCCCTCGGCGGGCAACCCGAACAGTCGCAGTGTCCCGGTGTCGCCGCCGACGAAGTCCAACTCGACGCCGTCGGGTTCCAGCGTCGCCTCGTAAGCGCTTCCCGGGCCGGGGTATTGGACCGAGAACGCTCCGTCGGCGGCGTAGAAGCGCGGGTTGGACTCGATCGGCTCACCGATCGGTGGACGCCCACAGTCCGGCGGGCACACGAACCTCGCCTCGACCGGCGTGGCGAGGGCAGCCGCCGTCACACCCGCCGCGACCGCCGCCGCCATCGCGGCGCCGAACGCCGTCAGCACCCGGGCGGCGCGGGCTTGCGTCGGCTCGCGCGGTACGGCCGTCCGCATCCCGCGGCGCAACGCCAGCAGCGCCACCACCGCGATCGCGACGTGCACGCCGAGCTGCAGGTGGTGCAGCACCGGCAACGCCTCGATCAACCCCATCACGCCGTACAACCCAAGCGTCACAACGACACTCGCGACGATCAACCGCCGACCGCCGCGCCACAGCGCGAGGCCCACCAGCCCGCCGAGGGCCGCCGCGGTCAGCGGCAGCGTCACACCCTGGATACCCGCCTGCACCAGCAGCGTGCCGACCGACGGGTCTTCGGCCGTGATGCCCGTCGCGTACTGCGGCGCCAACCGGGTCAGGGTCGCCGCGGCGGTGAACAGCACCGCGCCCAGCGCACCGACGGCGTAGCCGTCCAGAGGATCTCGGGTCGACGGGCGCTGCAGCCGCACCACCACCGCCGGGACGAGCATCAGCACCGCGCTGCCGACGGGGATGCCCAGGCCGGTCACCAATTTCTGGCCGGACGTCTCCCCCTGGCCGAGCGCGACGTCGTGGGACTCGGCGACCACCGCACCGGTCATCAGCGCCCAGCCGACGCCGAGTCCGACCGCCAGCGCCGCGGTCGTCAGCAGACTTCGCATCGGCATGCTGCGCGAGACCTTCGCCTCGGACAGATACAGCAGGAACACCAGCGACAGCCCGGTTGCGCCGACTGTGATCAACGCCGCCTGCCACCGCAACAACGCGAAGGCGGCCAGCGCGACGGCCAGGACGCCCAGTGCCGCGCCGAACGGCCGGCGAGACCCCCGCGACAGATGCGGGAAGAGCACACTCGTCACCGCGGCGCTGACCCCGTCTGCAGGTCGAGCAGATTACGGGCCAGGTGGTAGGCGTTCGGCGTGCCCAGGCCCGTCACGAGGTCGTATCCGGGTTGCGAGACGTCGACGGCGTTGCCCCCGACGCGCACGTCGCGGAAACCGGGCAGATTGGCGCCGGCGGCGACGCGGTAGAGGAGCGGATTGACGTCCCCCAGCGGCCGGCCGCCGTTGGCCACCAGGTACTGGTTCATCAGGACGGTCAGCGCCGCCCAGATCGGCGCCGACTGCGACGTCCCGCCACCGATCACCTCGCGCTGGCCGTAGATGAACCGCACCCCGGTGAAGGGGTCGGCGACCGCGGCGACGTCGGGGGTCAGCCGCCGTCGTTCGGTGTCGCGACCGACGGTCAACCGGTCCTGCCACTTCGGGCGCTCGAACAGCGCCGACACCCCGCCGCTGGTGCCCTGCGACAGCGGCGAATCCACCCAGGGATGCTCGGAGAGCCACTGGCCGCGCGGACCGGTCGACAGCGAGGTGCCGCCGACGGACGTCATCTCGGGTAGGGACGCAACCGCGTCGAGGCCGACGTCGTCGGGTCCCGGCGGCGCCGACCACTGGTCGCCGCCCTTGCACTCCAGGCCTCCCGTGTCCCCGCTGGCGTCGAACGCCGACGTGCCGCGTCGCTGCGCGGCCGCCAGCGCCGCCCGCACCGGGGCGAGGTCGGCGGCGGTGACGAAGTCCTCGCAGCCCCACCCGATCGACAGGCTCCACACCGCGCCGGGGAACTGCCGGTCGACCGCCTCGAACAGCCGGCCGATCTTCTCGTACGCGCCGTCGCCCTCGACCGTCGGCCGGGCATTCACCACAACCAGCCGCGCGTCGGGTGCAATGGCATGGGCCACTTGCAGATCCATCGCCGTCTCACCGTGCGACTCACTCGGCTTCCCCCCGACGAGGACCGGTGTGAAGCGCGGCAGTCCGGAGGTGTCGGCGAAGAGGTCGAGGTCCTCCTGATCGGCACTGTCGAACGCGAAGAACACGATCGTGGCGCCCTTGCCGGTGAACCCGTCGTCGGCGAGCGGCGTCGCGTTGTACGCCGACAGGAGTCCGTCGGGCGTCAGCCCGCCCTTCGGCACGTCCAGCGGCCGGAAGCCCGGTCCCTTGATGCGGTGCGGGGTGTAGCCCAGAATCCGGCCCAGCCCGGTGACGGCATCCCGCAACGCCGAGGGCACCGTCGGTTGCCCGGCCGCCGCATAGAACACCTGCCCCCTCGGCCCGCGGTAGTCATGCACCGGGACCGCGAACGCGCGCGCGAGGTCGGCCGCACGTCCCTCGACGACCGCCCACCCGTCGCCGGGCCGCCAGCGCACCCGCAATCCCTGGTCCTCTGCCCAGCCGAGCAGCGTCGCCGGACGCGCGACAGCGGGCAGCGTCACCGTCAGTTGCGCGTCGGCCGACCGTGACGGGCCGAGTTCGGTGGAGTCGGCGAGCAGCGCGGCGATCGGCCCGCCGATGGTCGGCGCGCTCCGCGGGGCGCACGCGGCGACCACGTTCGACGCCGCGAACAGGACGACCGCCGCGGCCAGCGCGGTGACCCGGTGCGCTATGTCAGCGATGGCCGGGGGTGGCCGTCGGCGCCGGCGGCGCCAGCACCGTCGGCGAGAAGGGGTTCGGCTGATTGGGATCGATCCGCGGCGCCTTCTCGGTGGGCGCCGCCGGTGCCTGTGTGGTCGTCGTGGCGGTCGTCGTGGTCGTCGTCTCGGGGGCCTCCCCCTCATCGCTCGAGCAGGCCGCGGTGAAGGCGCCCATCGCGAGAATTGCGGCCACGCCGGCCATGGCCAGCACGCGACGAAGCAAACCGCTTTGTTCAGTCATGAGGGCGATCCTAACTGCGCTTGCACCGGAGTGGACACTTCTCACAGCAAATTTTATGTCTGGCGTCAATCGGGCTGGACGGCCAGCCCGTCGAGCACCGCGCGGGTGCCGGAGAGGCCGAGCCGGGTGGCTCCCGCGTCGAGCATCACGACAGCATCCGCCGCCGTGCGGATCCCGCCGCTGGCCTTGACCCGCGGTCCGACGGTCGCCATCAGCTCGACGGCTCGCACGGAGGCACCGCCTGCGGGGTGGAAGCCGGTGGAGGTCTTGACGAAGTCGGCGCCGCCGTCGGCGGCGGCCCGGCAGGCGGTCAACAGGGTGTGCTCGTCGCCGAGCAACAGCAGCGCGGCCGACTCGACGATCACCTTGAGGGTGCTGCGCGGACCGATCGCCGCGCGGACCGCTGCGACGTCGGAGCGGATCGCGCCGGCGTCGCCGCTCAGTGCGGCACCGACGTCGATCACCATGTCGATCTCGTCGGCGCCCGCCTCGATCGCCAACCGCGCCTCTTCGGCCTTGATCACCGAAAGGTGTTTGCCCGACGGGAATCCCGCCACCGCGCAGACCTTCTGGGCCTGCGACCTCGCGCGCACGGCGATCGGCACCATCGACGGTGACACACAGATCGCGAACACCCCGAGCGCGGCGGCCTCCTCGGCGAGGCGCACGACGTCGGCCTCGGTGGCCTCGGGTTTGAGCAGTGTGTGATCGACGAGCGCCGCGACCTCGTCGCGGCGGTACGCACCCGGCACTAGAAGGGTTCTTCGGTGCCGCCGGGGTTGCAGCCGGCCTGCAGCAACTCCTCTTCGGAGACCTCGGGCCGCCACGGTTCGAGGTTCCAGCTGCGCTTGCCCGGCTCGCTGAGCTCGGCGAACTCCCAGTGGCAGACGAACTGCGGTTTCATGCCGGGGATGTCGGCGTCCGGCGCCAGCGTCAGCACCTCGGCCCAGGCCTGTTCGCCTTGCGCGGGCGTGCCCAGCCCGGACGCCTGCCTGCCTGCCGCCGTCGGGAAGACCCGCAGGCTCGACAGGTCGCCCCACTTCGCCCACTGAACGTGGTCCACGTACGGCGGCGTCGGGGCGACGGGACCGGCGGACGCGGCAGGGCTCGCGACGCCGGGTGCGATCAGGGCGATCGCCGCAACGGCGAGTGTGACGGGGCGGCGCACTACCGCGACTTCCCCTGAATCTCCAGCAGTTTCGGCCGGACGTCGACCAGATAGACGCCGGCGGCGACGGCCGCGATCGCCGTGCCGGTGATGCCCAGCACCAACGCCAGCAGGCCGCCGACGCCGAGGATCACCAGCCACACCGGCTTGGTCAGCTTGTCGGCCGCGGTGTAGGCGTCGGGACGCTGAATCGCCGCGTGGACGAACGCGTACACGGTCGTCACGAGCACGACGATCTGCAAAACGAAGAGGACGTAACCCACGAGGCCTTGGAGCTGCACGCTGTCAAGACTAAGCGGGTTACGTCCCCTTGGTCGACTTACCCGGTCGGCGGGGTCCTGCGACCCCGCGGCCGTCACTACTTCTGGGTGACCTTCTTGGCCGCGGCCTTCTTCGCCGGCGCCTTCTTGGCGGGCGTCTTCTTGGCCGGGGCCTTCTTGGCGGCGCTCTTGGCCGGGGCGGCACCCTTCTCGGCCTTCTTCGGCAGCTCGACGCCCACCAGCTTGGCGGCGCGCTCGCCGACGGCGCGGGTCTGCGAGGCGACGTTGCCCAGCGCCTCCTGGGTCAGCTCGACGGCCTGGTCGGTGTAGCCCTCGACGCGGCCGGCGGCCTCGGTGAAGCCGGGCTGGCTGCGCAGGCGCTCGATGGCGGCCTCGCCGCGCTCGATGAGCTTGTTGTAGGTGGTCTGCGCGGCGTCGGCGTAGGTCTCGGCGAACTTGCGCAGCTCCTCGGACGAGAGCCGCTCACGCAGCTCGCCGAACTGGCTCGGCAGGTCCTCCTGGAGCCGGTCGATCCGCGCGCGGGTCTCCTCGACGCGGCTGCGGGAGTCGGTGCGGGCGTCGCCCGCACGCTCGCGCAGGGTGGCGACGATCTCGTTGACCCGCTCGAGGGCGAGGTCGGCAGCGCCCACGGCGGCGAGCAGCGGGGCCTTCAGGTCGTCAACGGTCGGCTGGTTCTTGGCCGGGGTGTTCTTGGCCGGGGTGTTCTTGGCCATGGTGTTCGATTCCTTTCACGAGTGTTGCATCCAATGATTTGGCTTGATGATGAGTCGCCACTAGGGCCTTTGGTCTGCGTCGGTCAGTCGTCGGCTCCTCACCTTCGGCTTCGTTCTGCTGGCCCTCGCTCTGTTGACAGAACGACGTGTAGATGTCGAGCAGCACTTGCTTCTGCCGCTCGGTGATCGCGGTGTCGTTGACGATGGCGTCGCGGACTTCGCTGGTCTCGCTGGGCTCGAGGATTCCGGCCCGGACGTACAGCACTTCCGCGGACACCCGCAACGCCTTCGCGATCTGGTTCAGCACGTCGGCGGAGGGTTTACGCAATCCCCGCTCGATCTGGCTGAGGTAGGGATTACTGACGCCGGCCTTCTCGGCCAGCTGCCGTACGGATACCTGGGCAGCTTCCCGCTGAGTGCGGATGAAGGTGCCGATGTCCTGTGCGGCGTTGGTCACGACGGCGGCAAGATTCTCGTCCTGCGACATGCGTAACCCCCTCAATGCGCATGGGTATCCGATTAACGACGATTCCCACCGTACGACGGGGTGCTAACTTTTGCAAGCACTAGTTAGCGCAGGTCAGAAGAGTAGCTGGGCTATCGAATAGATGATCAGACCGGCAAGCGAGCCGACCACGGTGCCGTTGATCCGGATGAACTGCAGATCACGTCCGACGTGAAGTTCGATGCGGCGACTGGCCTCTTCGGCATCCCACCGCTCGATGGTCTCGGTGATGATCGCGGTGATCTCCACCCCGTATTCGCCCACCAGGTGCTGAGCCGCCCGGATGATCCAGTTGTCCACCTTGTCGCGCAGGTCGGCGTCGTCGCGCAGCGACTCCCCTATGTGCACCACCGAGTCGGCGATGCGGGTGCGCAGCGCCGACGACGGGTCGTCGACGGATTCGAAGGTGATGCGCTTGGCCGCCGACCACGCGGTCTCGGCGGCCCTGGTGACCTCCTCGCGGCCCATGACCTGGTCCTTGACCTTCTCGGCGCGATCGATCGTCGCCTCGTCGTTCTGCAGGTCGTCGGCGAACTCGAACAGGAACCGGGTGGCCGAGCGGCGCAGTTCGTGGTCGGGGTTGCGGCGCACCTTGTCGGTGAAGTCCATCAACTCCCGGTGGATGCGGTCACCGACGAGGTGGTCCA
Source organism: Mycobacterium sp. B14F4 (assembly GCF_039871645.1). Taxonomy (NCBI): domain Bacteria; kingdom Bacillati; phylum Actinomycetota; class Actinomycetes; order Mycobacteriales; family Mycobacteriaceae; genus Mycobacterium; species Mycobacterium sp. B14F4. Next base: position 140,998 of record NZ_JBDPMF010000003.1, read on the forward strand.
CCCAGCGCGGCGACCAGGTCGGCGAGTCCCGCTCGACCACGCGCTCGATGATGTCGCCTGCGTTCAGCGACCACTGGAACGCGCGGTCGGCGAGCAGCTGCAGCAGCGCCTCCTGGCGGCGTTCTGCGAGCAGGCTGGCCAGCACACGGCCGACGGGCGGCCCCCACAGCGGCTCGGCGATGCGCTTGACGATCATCCGGTCGAGCACATGCTGGACGTCCTCGTCGCGCAGCATCTCCACAAGCACCCGCAACACCGTGGCCGTTTCGGCCGCGACACGCTCGGCATGCGCCCGATCGGACATCCACTTGCCCAGCCGCCCGGCCACCTGCGCGTCGCGCAGCTTGGTCTCCACCACCGCGGGCGACATGAAGTTCTCCCGAACGAAGGTGCCCAGCCCCTCGCCGAGCTGGTCCTTCTTGCGCTTGATGATCGCCGTGTGCGGGATCGGGATGCCGAGCGGATGCTTGAAAAGGGCGGTCACCGCGAACCAGTCGGCCAGCGCGCCGACCATGCCCGCCTCGGCCGCGGCACGCACGTAGCCGACCCAGCCGGGCGCCCCGTTGGACAGCGCCCACGAGCAGACGAGGAAGACGACCGCGGCGCCGATGAGGAAGCTCAGCGCGACCACCTTCATGCGGCGCAGCCCGCGGCGGCGTTCGGCATCTGCGACCGAGTCGGCACCGGCTAACGTCTCGGCGAAGCTGGCGCGCGCAGCGCGCGGGGCGGGCAGAGCTCTCCCGCCGGCGCTCGGTCTGTGTGCCACCCCTCCATCATCCGCTACCGCGGGAGTGCGACGCCGGTCCGACAACGCCGACTGTCAAGATCAGCCGTACTATCAAGGAGGACTAGGGAACGGATCACGGGGACAGTGGCACAACACACCCAGGCAATTGCGGTCAAGAGTGACGGCCGTAAACGGCGATGGCACAAGCACAAGGTGGAACGCCGCAACGAGCTGGTAGACGGCACGTTGGAGGCCATCCGGCGCCGCGGCAGCAACGTCAGCATGGACGAGATCGCCGCCGAGATCGGGGTCTCGAAGACGGTGCTCTACCGCTACTTCGTCGACAAGAACGACCTGACGACCGCGGTGATGATGCGGTTCGCCCAGACCACGCTGATCCCCAACATGGCCGCCGCACTGTCGTCGGAGCTGGACGGCTACGCCCTGACTCGCGAGATCATCCGCGTGTACGTCGAGACGGTGGCCGCCGAGCCGGAGCCCTACCGGTTCGTGATGGCGAACAACTCGGCGAGCAAGAACCACGCGGTGGCGACATCTGAGAACATCATCGCCCGCATGCTGGCCGTGATGCTTCGGCGCCGGATGCTGGCGTTCGGGATGGACACCGGTGGCATCGAGCCGTGGGCGTACCACACCGTCGGCGGGGTGCAGCTGGCCACGCACTCGTGGATGTCGAACCCGCGGATGACCGCCGACGAGTTGATCGACTACCTCACGATGCTGTCGTGGAACGCGCTGTGCGGCATCGTCGAGGTCGGCGGGTCGCTGGAGCGGTTCCGCGAGCAGCCTCACCCGTCGCCCGCCCTGCCGCCCGCGGTGGCCGACTAACCTTCGGGCATGAGCGAGGAACTCGACCTGCCGTCGCTGTGGACACACGCGCCACATGAACACCTGAGGTTTCGAAGCGGCCAGCGGGTTTCCGACATCGACACCCGGGCCACGCCCGGATTCCAGGGCCGCAAGGCCGACGCCGCCACGCTGCAGGCCGAACGCAGCCTGCGCCTGGCCGAACTGCAGGAGAAGCTGTACGCCAACCACAAGGCCGCTAGGGGCGACGACCGCTCGGTGCTGCTGGTGCTGCAGGGCATGGACACCTCCGGCAAGGGCGGAATCGTCAAACACGTTGTGGGGTCGGTGAATCCGATGGGTGTGCGCTACACCGCATTCGGAAAGCCGACGGAGGAGGAGCGCGCGCACCACTTCCTGTGGCGCATCCGCAAGGCCCTGCCGGCGGCCGGCCATATCGGAGTGTTCGACCGCTCGCACTACGAGGATGTGCTGATCGTCCGTGTGCACAACCTGGTGCCGCCGGACGTGTGGGAACCGCGCTACGACGAGATCAACGCGTTCGAGCGGGAACTCGTCGACGGCGGGATGAAACTGGTGAAGGTCGCGATGTTCCTGTCGCTGGCGTCGCAGAAGAAGCAGCTGCTCGAGCGGCTCGACGATCCGACGAAGTACTGGAAGTACAACCCGGCCGACATCGACGAACGAAAGCATTGGGACGCTTACCAGCAGGCCTATCAGGTGATGCTGGACCGCACGTCGACGGAGTACGCGCCCTGGTTCGTCGTGCCGTCCGACAAGCGGTGGTACAGCCGGCTCGCCGTCACCGAGCTGCTGATCGAGGCGATGAAGTCGTTCAACATGGCTTGGCCGCCACCGGATTTCGACGTCGCAGCCGAGCGAAAGCGGCTTCTCGCGACCTAACTCTCTCGGATTGCGCCGAGCGTCGGAATTGTGACGAATTCCAGCTGAGCTACGAACCAGGTACGTCAAGCTGCATCACAACGTGTACACGCCGATCGGGATGAAGCTCGATGCGAGGGACCGTGCGTGCGCGGCGCCCTCGCTCAGTACGTGTAGAACCCCTGGCCCGACTTCTTGCCCAGCTGGCCCGCCTCGACCATCCGCAGCAGCAACGGCGGCGGCGCGTAGTGCGCGTCCTTGAGCTCGGTGAACATCGAATCGGCGATCAGCTTCATGGTGTCCAGGCCGATCAGGTCCGACAGCCGCAGCGGTCCCATCGGATGCGACAACCCCGCCACGATCGCCTTGTCGACGTCCTCGATTGTCGCCACCCCGGACTCGACCATCCGGATCGCCGACAAAAGATACGGCACCAGCAGCGCGTTGACGACGAAACCCGACCGGTCGCTGCAGCGCACCACCTGCTTGCCCAGCACCTCGGAGGCGAATTTCTCGACCCGGGTGATCGCGCCCTCCGATGTCACCAACGTGTTGACCAGCTCCACCAGCGGAAGCACCGGCACCGGGTTGAAGAAGTGCAGACCGAGCACGCGCGACGGATTCGTCGTCGCCGCAGCGATTTTCATGATGGGGATGCTGGAGGTGTTCGACGCCAGCACCGCATCGGGATCGGTGATGACCTCGTCGAGCTGAGCGAAGATCGTGCGCTTGACGGCCTCGTCCTCGATGACGGCCTCGATCACGAGCTGCCGGTCGGCCAGATCGCCCAGCGACGTCGTGAACTTCAGCCGTGCCAGCGCCGCGTCCCGATCCCCCTCGGAGAGCTTGCCTTTACTCGCCGCGCGTTCCAGCGACCCGGTGATGCGCTTGCGGCCGGCCTCGAGAAGCTCCTCGGAGGGCTCGAAGACGTCGACGTCCGCGCCCGCCTTCGCGCACACCTCGGCGATCCCGCCGCCCATCTGCCCGGCGCCGACGACGCCCACTCGCTCAATGCTCACGACTTCTCCTCTACTGCAGCGATGAGCCCCGCCCGGGAATGCCAGGCGGGGCTCATGCTGTCATGCGTTCGACGACCTAGTGGAACTGACCCTCTTCGGTCGAGCCCGCCAGCGCGGTGGTCGACGAGGTCGGGTCGACGGTGGTGGCGATCCGGTCGAAGTAACCGGCGCCGACCTCACGCTGGTGCTTGGTCGCGGTGTAACCCCGCTCCTCGGCGGCGAACTCGCGCTCCTGCAGCTCGACGTAGGCGCTCATCTGGTTGCGGGCGTAGCCGTAGGCCAGGTCGAACATCGAGTAGTTCAGCGCGTGGAAACCGGCCAGCGTGATGAACTGGAACTTGAAGCCCATCGCGCCGAGCTCCTTCTGGAAGCGAGCGATCGTCGAGTCGTCGAGGTGCTTGCGCCAGTTGAACGACGGCGAGCAGTTGTAGGCCAGCATCTGGTCCGGGAACTCGCTCTTCACGCCCTCGGCGAACTTGCGGGCCAGCTCGAGGTCCGGCGTGCCGGTCTCCATCCAGATCAGGTCGGAGTACGGCGCGTAGGCCTTGGCGCGGGCGATGCACGGCTCCAGGCCGTTCTTCACCCGGTAGAAGCCTTCCTTGGTCCGCTCACCGGTGATGAACGGGCGGTCGCGCTCGTCGACGTCGGAGGTGATCAGCGTCGCCGCCTCGGCGTCGGTGCGGGCGATGACGACGGTCGGCACGTCGGCGACGTCGGAGGCCAGGCGGGCCGAGGTGAGGGTGCGGATGTGCTGCTGGGTCGGGATCAGCACCTTGCCACCGAGGTGACCGCACTTCTTCTCCGACGCCAGCTGGTCCTCCCAGTGCGAGCCGGCGACACCGGCGGCGATCATCGCCTTCTGCAGTTCGTAGACGTTGAGCGCACCGCCGAAGCCCGCCTCGCCGTCGGCGACGATCGGGGCCAGCCAGTTCTCCACGGAGGTGTCGCCCTCGACCTTGGCGATCTCGTCGGCGCGCAGCAGCGCGTTGTTGATGCGGCGCACGACCTGGGGCACCGAGTTGGCCGGGTACAGGCTCTGGTCCGGGTAGGTGTGGCCGGACAGGTTCGCATCACCGGCGACCTGCCAACCGGACAGGTAGATGGCCTTCAGGCCGGCGCGCACCTGCTGGACGGCCATGTTGCCGGTCAGCGCACCGAGCGCGTTGACGAACTCCATGTCGTGCAGCTGGTTCCACAGCACCTCGGCGCCGCGGCGGGCAAGGGTGGCCTCTTCGACGACCGTCCCCTGCAGGGCGACGACGTCCGCAGCCGAGTACTCACGGGTGATGTTCTTCCAGCGCGGGTTGGTGTCCCAGTCCTTCTGGATCTCTTCGGGTGTCCTCGGCTTGCCGACCGTCGACATGGGTGCTCCTTCGATTTCTGTTAATGCCTAAACGGCTTCGCCGTTCTGCTAATTCGAGGATGCACCACACCGTTAGTGCAGGTCCAGCGGTTTCAGTTGCCAACTTTCGCCAACCATAAGTCGCATTTTGCAAATCTTGCGAAGGCAATGCCTGGCTGAACCGGTTCAGAAGTTACCCGGAGGTAACCGATTTTCGCTGGTCAGTACGCCCGTACTGTTAACCCCGCGGCAATCAAAGCGAGAAGATCGCAGCGACGGCTTTCGCCTCGTCGCCGACCGCGTATGTGAGCGTTGTAACAGTTCGATCCGTGAGTTCCGGACCGAACTGGTCCGTCGATCCCGGCGGGTGGACGTGGCTGAGGATCTCCATCTTGTCCCCGAGGGCCACGGCGGCGTCGTGCTCGATGGTCACCCGCAACGGGTACGGCGTCTGCTCCGGGTGATGGTGAAGGTAGTCCTCGACCACCGACCAGTACACCGAGTTGTTCATGTGGTCGAAGATGTCGATGTCGCTGACGCGGATCGGGAAGTCGCGGACCTGGTCGGCGTCCTCGCGGCTGCCCGGCGACAGGTACGCCTTCCACCGCAGGCGGTCGACGTCCGTGGTGCGCCGCAGGCCCTCGAGGAAGTCGTCGGAGATCCGCGCCGGCCCCTGCGTCTCGCGGTTGATGTTGATCCAGAACGCCTCCGACTCGATGAGGCCTCCGTTCCGCTTCCCATCGATCCGCACGCGCATCTCGCACCACCGGTTCGAGGTGCCCGAACACCAGCGGCGAAGCCGCAGCATGTCCTGGAACTCGATGGGTCGGATCATGTCGATCATCGTGCGGCGCACGATCCACAGCGGGTGGGTCTCCTGGAAGCCCATCTCGCGCAGCTGGTCCGAGCCGATGTCCTGGATGTGGCGCGTCGCGGCGTCGAACTTGAGCCGGCCCTCCCGGTCCACGTCGGCGACCCGCAGCGGCCATTCGATGTCGAACACGTCGGGGTGCGGATCGGGGACGGGCATCATGGTCTTGGCAAGGCCCTGCGCAGGCCTTGCACCGGGCCCGCCCTTGGTACTCATGGGTGCCGATCCTGCCACACCTCCGCGGCCTGCCAACAATGCGAAGGCACCGTTAACAACGTTGCTACGCTGGCTGACGTGGCGAAAACGTTCGTCGGCTCGCGAGTCCGGCAGCTTCGCAGTGAACGCGGCTTCAGCCAGGCGGCGCTGGCGCAGATGCTCGAGATCTCGCCGAGTTACCTCAACCAGATCGAGCACGACGTCCGGCCGCTGACCGTCGCCGTGCTGCTGCGCATCACCGAGGTGTTCGGCGTCGACGCGACCTTCTTCTCGTCGCAGGACGACACCCGCCTCGTTGCCGAGTTGCGCGAGGTCACCCTCGACCGCGATCTCGACATCGACGTCGACGTGGCCGAGGTCGCCGATCTCGTTGCGTCGCACCCCAACCTGGCCCGCGCGATGGTCAACCTGCACCGCCGCTACCAGCTGGCCAACACCCGGCTGGCCGCTGCGACGGAGGACCGCTTCCCCGTCGGCAGCGGCTCGAGTTCCGGGTCGGGGTCGATCTCCATGCCGCACGAGGAAGTGCGCGACTACTTCTATCAGCGGCAGAACTACCTGCACGAACTCGACACCGCGGCCGAGGACCTCACCATCCGGACACGGATGCACCGCGCGGAACTGGCCCGTGAGCTCTCCGACCGGCTGACCATGGTGCACGGCGTGCGCGTCGTGCGTCGCAGCGACCTCGGCGACACGGTGCTGCACCGCTACGACGCCGCGACCAAGACCCTGCAGATCAGCAACCACCTGTCGTCGGGACAGACGGTGTTCAAGATGGCCGCCGAACTGGCCTACCTCGAGTTCGGCGACCTCATCGAAAAGCTCGTCGCCGACGGCAAGTTCACCAGCGAGGAGTCGACTAAGCTGGCCCGGCTCGGGCTGGCCAACTACTTCGCGGCCGCAACGGTCCTGCCGTACGGGCAGTTCCACGACGTCGCCGAGGACTTCCGCTACGACGTCGAACGGCTCTCGGCGCTCTACTCGGTCAGCTACGAGACCGTCGCGCACCGGCTCTCGACCCTGCAGCGGCCGTCCATGCGCGGCGTGCCGCTGTCCTTCGTCCGGGTCGACCGCGCGGGCAACATGTCGAAACGCCAGTCCGCGACCGGGTTTCACTTCTCGTCCAGCGGCGGCACCTGTCCGCTCTGGAATGTCTACGAGACGTTCGCCAATCCCGGCAAGATCCTGGTGCAGGTCGCCCAGATGCCCGACGGGCGCAACTACATGTGGGTGGCGCGCACCGTCGAACGCCGCGCCTCCCGCTACGGCCAGCCGGGCAAGACGTTCGCGATCGGCCTCGGCTGCGAACTGCGCCACGCGCACCGGTTGGTCTACTCCAAGGGCCTGGACCTCTCGGGTGAGGTCTCGACGCCGATCGGCGCGGGCTGCCGGGTGTGCGAACGCGACAACTGTCCGCAGCGGGCGTTCCCGGCGCTGGGACGCGCGCTCGACATCGACGAACACCGCACCACGGTGTCGCCATATCTCGTGAAGCAGCCGTGATCCGTAGGCGGTCTATAGACTCGCTGTGGTGAGCGCAATCGAGTCGGCGCGCATCGCGCCCGGTGGATTTTCCGAACTCGGCCCGGTGAACTGGGCCATCGCCAAGCTCGGGGCGCGCGCCATCAGGGCGCCCCGGTTCAGCCTGTTCAATGTGCTCGGCCAGCACCGCCTTCTGTTCCTGGCCTGGCTGCCGTACAGCGGCATGCTGCTCGGACTGCTGAGCAAACTTCCCGTGCAGGACGCCGAGACCGTCATCCTGCGCGTCGGTCATCTGCGCGACTGCGAGTACGAACTGCAGCAGCACCGCCGGCTGGCCCGCACCCGCGGCATCGGCGCCGACGTGCAGAAGAAGATCTTCGAGGGCCCCGACGCCGAGGGGCTCACCGAGCGTCAGCGCGCGCTGATCACCGCCACCGACGAGTTCGTCGTCACCCGCGGGGTGTCACAACAGACGTGGACGCGGCTGGCCGGGCATCTCACCAAAGCCCAGCTGATCGAGTTCTGCATGCTGGCCGCGCAGTACGACGGGCTGGCCGCCACCATCACCACGCTCAAGGTGCCGCTGGACTTCCCGGACTGAGCCGGGCCGCTCACCCGATGAAGTTGTTCCAGTCCGTCTGTTCCGAGATGTCTTGCTGGAACTCGACTTCGGGGGCGAAGGACGGGTTGTCGGCCACGGTTTGGTACGACTCATCGACCACGAATTGATCAGCCGGGTCGAACTCCGACGACATCGAAGCGGCGTCGTCGTCCGCGACCGCTTCGGCGTACGGGACACCGGGGTCGACGATCGCGGGCTGGTAGTAGTCGTCGACCACGGGTTGGTCGAGCGATCCCATCTGAGCCGGCGCCGACAAGCTGCTGCTGTCCCCGAAGGGATCGAAAGACATGTCAGCACTGACGTCCGGTCGGGCTACCGCGCTGTCGGGTGCCGGCGGGCCCACCGGGTCAGCGTGCTCCGCCCAATCGAAGTCATCGGGGTCGGGCGAGCTCAGCCGGGACGACAGCGAAACGCTGCTGCTGTCGGCGAGTTCGTCGGCGAACGGGTCGACGGTGGCCGCATCCGACGTGACGGAGGCATCCGGGTCGTAAGGGCGCGCGAGCGAGTTGAGAGCGGCCGCTTCCGAGGTGGCCTTCACGTCGGGGTCGTAGGGTTTGGCGAGCGCGTTCAGCCGGGCGACCTCTTCCCAGTACTCGATGTCGGCTTGATAGGCGTCTTCGAGTGAATTGTCGGGACGATCGGGATCCCCGTGCGGCCGTTGCTCGCCGTACTCCTCGTCGAATTCATCTTCGTGTGAGTCGCCGCCAGCGGGCTTCTGCTCGTCGTAATCCGAATTCTCAGCTTGTTCCCATGGACCCTGAACGTCGGACATGGTGGCCTCCCGATGCCGAACGGGACCCGAAAATCATAGTCCGGTACGCGGTGGAACCACACCCGATCAGCGAGGTTCGCGCCGCGGTCGGGCTACAGGTACGTGATGCCCAGCACGACCAACGACAGCAGCACCGGCGAGACCGGCAGCGCCCACAGGAACGCCGACCAGACGTCGGACTTGCGCTGGTAGGCACGCCAGCCGAGCCAACCGGCCGCCGCGCCGAGCACCAGCGAGACCGCCGCCACCACCAACACCCACGTGTTGACCCGCGCGCTCGCGGTGGCAAGGGAGATGCCGGCCAGCCACAGGATGTGGCCGACCACCAACCCGCCGATCCCGGCGACCCAGATCGCTCGGCTCAAAAGTTGATCATGTGGCCGAGCAGCCCGTGGAAGCATTCCTGCAGGGCTTCGGACATGGTCGGGTGGGTGTGCACGTTGCGCGCCAACTCGGTGGCGGTCAGGTCCCATTTCTGCGCCAGGGTCAACTCCGGCAGCAGTTCGGAGACGTCGTGGCCGATCAGGTGTCCGCCGAGCAACTCGCCGTACTTGCCGTCGGCGATCAGCTTTACGAAGCCGCTCGGGTCACCGGCACCGTGCGCCTTGGCGTTCGCGGTGAACGGGAATTTGGCGACCTTGACGTCGTAACCCTCGTCGCGGGCCTGCTCCTCGGTGAGCCCGAAGCTGGCCACCTGCGGCTGGCAGAACGTCGCCCGCGGCAGCATCCGGTAGTCGCCGAGCGGCAAAGTCTCTGCCCCCGCGATGGTTTCGGCCGCGATGACACCCATCGCTTCCGCGACGTGGGCCAGCTGCAGCTTGCCGGTGACGTCGCCGATGGCGTAGATGTGCGGCACGTTGGTGCGCATGTAGTCGTCGATGCCGATGGCCTTGCGCTCGGTGACCTGCACACCGGCCTTGTCGAGGCCGTAGCCCTCCAGGTTCGGTGCGAAACCGATTGCCTGCAGCACCTTTTCGGTCTTGATGTCCTCGGATTCGCCGTCCTTGCTGACGGTGACGACGACCTCGCCGCCGTCGTCGGAAATGGATTCCACCTTCGTGCCGGTCAGCACTTTGACCCCGAGCTTCTTGAACTGCTTCTCGATCTCCTTGGAGACCTCGGCGTCCTCGTTGGGCAGCGCGCGCGGCAGGAACTCGACGATGGTGACGTCGACGCCGTAGTTCTTCATGACGTAGCCGAACTCCATGCCGATCGCGCCGGCGCCCGCGATGACGATCGAGGACGGCAGTTCGCGCGTCATGATGAGTTCTTCGTAGGTGACCACGTTGTCCGACAGCGACGTGCCCGGCACCAGGCGGGTGCTGCTGCCGGTGGCGATGATGGCGTTGTCGAAGGTGACGGTCTCGGTACCGCCCTCGTTGAGGTCGACCTCGAGAGTGTGGTCGTCGGTGAAATTCCCGTAGCCGTGGATCTCGGTGATCTTGTTCTTCTTCATCAGGTAGTGCACGCCGGCGACACGGCCATCGGCGACCTTGCGGCTGCGGTCGAACGCCGCACCGTAGTCGAACGTCACGTCACCGCTGATGCCGAACTGCTTGGCCTCCTTGGTGAAGATGTTGGCCAATTCGGCGTTGCGCAACAGCGCCTTCGACGGGATGCATCCGACGTTGAGGCACACGCCGCCCCAGTACTTGGGTTCGACGACTGCGGTGTTCAGTCCGAGCTGGGCGGCGCGGATAGCCGCGACGTATCCGCCGGGGCCACCTCCGAGAACGACGACGTCATAGTGGGTCACGCCCCCACACTAGTAAGGAATCACTCCTGCGAAACACCGGCTTGCCCATTCGCAGAAGTAGAGGCCGTGCAGCACCGCAGCCCCCGCGACCGCCCCGAGCGGCGCCGAGGTGACCGCGATGCCCAGCGCCGACACCACCGGCCTGCTCGGCGCCATGGTGATGAGCAGCCCGGCCACCGTCGAGGTGATGACGAAGACCAGCACGACGAACACCGGCGCCGTCTTGTCCAGCGAGTGGTACCACCAGTGGTAGAGGCCTCCGCCCGCCGCGGCGGCGATCAGCCACACGCCGGCCACGACGAGCGCGAACGTCCAGCGCTTGACGTACACGAAGTTGCCCGGCACCACGATCGGCGGCGCCGGTATGGGTAAGGGCTCGGACGGCACGTCAACGGCGACCGACGCCGGTGCCTCGAACTGACCTGTGGTGAAGGGCGTGTACGGCTCGGTCGGGTCACCGTTGAGGGTGTCGGTTTCAGGCACCGTGCACCGCCTGGATCGCGACCAGCACACCGAACCAGCCGGGCGCGATCGCGAGGATGAACGCGCCGACGGCCGTCACCCACCGTCGCCCGGACAGCAGGATCGTCAACAACCCCAACGCGCCGGGCACACCGACCACGAGCGCCACCACGACGTCGGGGCGGATCGTCGCATCGACCAGAAGTGTGGCCGCGATGCCGACGATCAGACCCACGGCCGTGCCGACGAGCAGGGCGCTCGTCAGCAACCACGCCCGGGGCAGCGGGATCACGCCTTCGAGATTAAGGCCCGCGAAACGCTAATCCGCTGAGGCGCGCCCCAGCGGTGTCGGGCAAGCGTCGACAGCCTCGGCGACGACGTGCGTGCCGTCCGCCGGCGGGCGCTCGCCACGGGCGAAGGCCGCCCCGACGATGGGCGGCTGCTCGGCCAGCAATCGGTTCTCGGCATCGGTGAACGCGCGCCCCCGGGACAGGAACCGCATGCCCTCCGGCGCTTCGACGCTGAAGCCGCCGCCGCGGCCGGGCACGACGTCGATCACCAGCTGGGTGTGCTTCCACGCGTCGAACTGCGGGCCCGAGATCCACACCGGCACGCCGGCACCCACGTCGAGCACGGCCAGCAGCACGTCGCGGTCGCCGACGACGAACTCCCCGTCGGGGTAGCACATCGGCGACGACCCGTCGCAGCAGCCGCCGGACTGGTGGAACATCAGCGCGCCGTGCCTGCCCTGCAGTCTGGCCAGCAGGTCCGCGGCGGCCCGGGTGATCAGCGCCCTCTTTGGCCGAGACTGAACCTGTGCAGACGATGCGGGCGATTTTCCCTGCACAAGTTCAGTTTCGGCATCCACCATGTTCGTCGCTTCCTCGCGCAAGCGCTCGTCAGAAGAACCCCTGGGCCTTATTCGAGTAGGACACCAGCAGGTTCTTGGTCTGCTGGTAATGGTCGAGCATCATCTTGTGGTTCTCCCGGCCGATGCCGGACTGCTTGTATCCGCCGAACGCCGCGTGCGCGGGATAGGCGTGATAGCAGTTGGTCCACACCCGACCGGCCTTGATGTCGCGCCCGGCGCGATACGCGGTGTTGCCGTCGCGTGACCACACCCCGGCGCCGAGCCCGTACAGCGTGTCGTTGGCCTGGGTGATGGCGTCGTCGTAGTCGGTGAACGACGTGACCGCGACGACGGGGCCGAAGATCTCCTCCTGGAAGATGCGCATCTTGTTGTGGCCCTCGAAAATGGTCGGCTGCACGTAATAACCGCCGGACAGGTCGCCGCCGAGTTCGGCGCGCTCCCCACCGGTGACGACCCGGGCGCCTTCCTCCTTGCCGATCTCGATGTAGGACAACACCTTCTCGAGCTGGTCGTTGGAGGCCTGGCTGCCGATCATGGTCTCGGTGTCGAGCGGATCGCCCTGCCGCACCGCCTTGGTGCGGATCGCCGCCAGTTCCAGGAACTCGTCGTAGATGTCGGCCTGGATCAGGCTGCGCGACGGACACGTGCACACCTCGCCCTGGTTCAGGGCGAACATCGTGAAGCCCTCGAGCGCCTTGTCCTGATAGTCGTCGTGGGCGGCCAGCACGTCGGAAAAGAAGATGTTCGGGCTCTTGCCGCCCAGCTCCAGCGTCACCGGGATCAGGTTCTGCGACGCGTACTGCATGATCAGCCGACCCGTGGTGGTCTCGCCGGTGAACGCGATCTTGGCGATGCGGTTGCTCGACGCCAGCGGCTTGCCGGCCTCGAAGCCGAACCCGTTGACGACGTTGAGTACGCCGGCCGGCAGCAGGTCGCCGATCAACGACATCAGGTACAGGATCGACGCCGGGGTCTGCTCGGCGGGTTTGAGCACCACGGCGTTGCCCGCGGCCAGCGCGGGGGCGAGCTTCCAGGTGGCCATCAGGATCGGGAAGTTCCACGGGATGATCTGGCCGACGACGCCGAGCGGTTCGTGGAAGTGATAGGCCACGGTGTCGTCGTCGATCTGGGACAGTGAGCCCTCCTGCGCGCGCACCGCGCCGGCGAAATAGCGGAAGTGATCCACGGCCAGCGGAAGGTCGGCGTTGAGGGTTTCGCGGATCGGCTTGCCGTTGTCCCACGACTCGGCCAGCGCCAGCGACTCGAGGTTCTCCTCGATGCGATCGGCGATCTTGTTGAGGATGGTGGCACGCTCACCGGCGGCGGTCTTGCCCCACGCCGTGGCCGCACCGTGGGCGGCGTCGAGCGCCTTGTCGATGTCGGCCTCGGTGGATCGCGGCACCTCGCAGAAGGCCTGGCCGGTCACCGGGGTCGGGTTCTCGAAGTACTCCCCTGACACCGGCGCCACCCACTCCCCGCCGATGAAGTTTTCGTAGCGGGACTCGTACGACATCAACGCATCTGAGGCACCGGGGCGGGCGTAAACGGTCATCGATGACTCCCTCATGTCGTCGGGCAGATGGTGTAACTGAGCTCACACTACGCCCGCCCCGGTCGCGTTTTCAGGGCTGTACGCGATGCCTGCAACCAGGGCTCAGTAGTGGAACACCTGGTCGTGCCTGAACTGGCCGTCCGTGCAATCGACGTTGACGTTCCAGTCCCGGTTCTCCGGGAAGGACGGGGCGATCACCAAGTTGTAGGTGGAGTCGGCCGCCAAGTAGAACGGCGCGGAGACGTACCAGTCGGCGTTGTACACGCACAGGCCGGCATCCTGCGAGCGGTGGTTCCTGATGTGCACGGTCAGGCCGTGATGGAGCCCGTTGTGCCAGGGGCTCCACCCGATGGTGAGGGCGTGGGGGTCGGCGAGATCCCCGAGGTCGGCTTGCGACGTTCCCGCACCGAGGAACAGCAGTGCTGGAATCGCGGCCGCAGCGAGGGCGGCACGGGTGGCGGTCAGGGCGTTCATGACACTTCTCCTTTTCGTTCGCGGCCCCGGATGGGCCGCGCTCACAGGTAGGAGCCGCGGTGAGACGCCGTTCTGACACTTTTCGGGCGGTTGGATTTCCCCGGCACGGCCGGCCGCCACCACCTGGGGCCGCGGCCGACACACCCGTTCGGAAGACTGACCCCATGGCTGACGACCCGTATCTGTGGCTCGAGGAGATCTCCGGCGACGACGCGCTGGACTGGGTGCGCAAGCACAACGAGCCGACCATCGCGGAATTCGGCGGAAGCCGGTTCGAGCAGATGCGGACCGAGGCGTTGGAGGTGCTCGACACCGACGCGCGCATTCCGTATGTCCGCAGGCGCGGCGACCACCTGTACAACTTCTGGCGCGACGCCGACAACCCGCGCGGCCTGTGGCGGCGCACCACGCTGGACGGCTACCGCACCGAGCAGCCCGACTGGGACGTCCTGATCGACATCGACGAATTGGCGGACGCCGACGGGGAGAACTGGGTGTGGGCGGGCGCCGAGGTCATCGAGCCCGACTATTCGCTGGCGCTGGTGGAACTGTCTCGCGGGGGAGCCGACGCCACGGTGGTCCGCGAATTCGACATGCAGACACGCCAATTCGTCACCGACGGCTTCACGCTGCCGGAAGCGAAGTCGAGTGTGACGTGGCAGGACAGTGACACCGTGCTCGTCGGCACGGACTTCGGCGAGGGGTCGCTGACCGACTCCGGCTACCCGCGCATCGTCAAGCGGTGGAAGCGCGGGCAACGGGTCGAGGATGCGCGGACGTTGTTCGAGGGCGAGGCGACGGACGTCAGCGTGGGGTGCGGGTACGACCCGACGCCGGGCTACGAGCGGCTGCTGATCACGCGGTCGTTCGACTTCTTCAACCGGCACCGCTACGAGCTGCGCGGTGACGACCTGATCGAGATCGACGTGCCCACCGATGCCGGCATCTCGGTGCACCGCGAATGGTTGCTGATCCGGCCGCGCTCCGACTGGACCGTGGGGGCGACGACGTACCCGGCCGGCTCCCTGCTGGCCGCGAACTACGACGAATACCTCACGGGCACAGCACAGCTCACGGTCGTGTTCGAACCCGACGCGCACTCCAGCCTGGAGAACTACGCGTGGACCCGCGACCACCTGGTGCTGATCACGCTCGTCGACGTGATCAGCCACGTCGAACTGGTCTCCCCGGGCACATGGCAGCGCGCACCGATCGACGGGGTGCCGTCCAACACCAACACGGTGCTGGTCGACGCCGACGAGTACGGCGACGAGATGTTCCTCGACTCCAGCGGATTCGACAGCCCGTCGCGGCTGCTGTGGGGCCACGCCGGCGGCGAGGTCACCGAGATCAAACGGGCTCCGTCGTTCTTCGACGCCGCCGACCTGGAGGTCAGCCAGCATTTCGTCGCATCGGCGGACGGCACGATGGTTCCGTACTTCGTTGTCGGACATCGGCACAACCAGGCACCGGGCCCGACGCTGCTCAGCGGGTACGGCGGGTTCGAGGTGGCCAACACGCCGTCCTACGGAGGTGTGCTCGGCCGGTTGTGGCTGTCGCGCGGCGGCACCTTCGTGTTGGCGAACATCCGCGGCGGCGGTGAATACGGGCCGACGTGGCACACCCAGGCCATGCGCGAGAACCGCCACCTGGTGTACGAGGACTTCGCGGCGGTGGCCGACGACCTCGTCGCTCGCGGCATCACGACCGTCGACCGACTCGGTGCCCAGGGCGGCAGCAACGGCGGACTGCTGATGGGGGTGATGCTCACGCGGTATCCCGAACTGTTCGGCGCGCTGGTGTGCAGTGTCCCGCTGCTCGACATGCGCCGCTTCCACCTGCTGTTGGCGGGCGCGTCGTGGATGGCCGAGTACGGCGATCCCGACGACGCCGACGACTGGGCGTTCATCTCGAAATACTCGCCCTATCAGAACATCTCGTCCGACCGCCGGTATCCGCCTGTGCTGATCACCACCTCGACCCGTGACGATCGCGTTCATCCCGGCCACGCCCGCAAGATGGCCGCCGCGCTCGAGGACGCGGGACAACCGGTGCACTACTACGAGAACATCGAGGGCGGCCACGCCGGGGCAGCGGACAACGCCCAGACCGCGTTCCGATCGGCGTTGATCTACGAGTTCCTGTGGTCGGTGCTCAGCTGACCAGCTGATCGCCGAGGAACCGGTCGGGACCGGTGACCCCGGGAAGAGTGAAGAAGAAACCGCCGCCGACGGGCAGGATGTACTCCTCGAGCGGCTCACCCTTGAGCCGGTTCTGCACCGTCAGGAAACCCTTCTCCAGGCTGCGCTGGTAGGCGATGAAGGCCAGCCCCTGGTCGAGCCTGCCCGCGCCGTCGAAGCCGCGGGAGTAGTTGAATCCCCTACGGAGGATGAGGTTCTCGTCGGTCTCGGGCGTGCGGGGATTGGCCAGCCGGATGTGGGCGTTGAGCGGAATCCGCTTGCCGTCGGGGTCTTCCGCATAGTCGGGGTCGGTGAACTCGCCGGTGAGCCCCAACGGTGCGCCGCTGACCTTCGCGCGCCCGATCAGCGCTTCCTGCTCGACGAGTTGGGTGCGGTCCCAGAACTCGACGAACATCCGGATGATGCGGATCGCCTGATACGACCCGCCGACGGCCCATTCCGGTTCTCCGTCCGTACGCCCGACCCACACGTGACGGTCCATCAGCGTCTCGTCGTCGACGTCGAGGTTGGCCGTACCGTCCTTGAATCCCAGCAGGTTTCGCGGCGTCGCGGCTTCGGAGACCCGGCCCGCGCCGATACCCCTGGCGTAGCCGTCGACCATCCACCGCAGCACGAGGTCGCTGCGGGTGCGCCGCATCAGCTGCCGCAGGGCGAACACCACGCTGTCGTTGTGGCCTGCCTCGATGATGATCGACAGATCCCCATGGGAGAGTTTGGGATCGAGGCGGTCGTTGGCCAGGAACGGCATGGTGACCAGTTCGGTGGGTTTGTGGTCGGCAAGGCCGAACCGGTCGTCGAACAACGAGGCTCCGACACCGACGACCACCGAGAGGTTGTCCGCGGGCGGCTGCTCGCCGAGGATCCCCGAGTCGACGGGCGGATAGGAGGGGTGACGCGTCTCCGGCGGCTTACCCGCCATCAGCCCGCGGATCTCGTCAGTCAGCTCGCGCAGCGTGCGCGCCAATCCGGCCCGATCCTTGGACACCACGTTGAACGACGCCACCAGACCCTGCTCGGGAATCGGCAACGACGTGATTCCGCTCTGGTGTGCGCCCTCGAAGGGCACGAAACCGGCGGACGGCGCGCCGGATTGCCCCGGCTCGGGCGACGAGCACCCGGCGAGGGCCGCACCTGCGCCCACGGCGACACCGGTGCCCAGAGCGCCGGTGACGAAGCCGCGGCGGGTGATACCCGAGCGCCGCTTGCTCACTGCAGCTTCAGCACTCCCGACACCTGAGACAGGTTCTCCGACAGTCCGGCCAGCTCGGCCTTCAGCTTGTCGATGACATCGGGCGTCACGGTCACCTCGGGGCAGCGCGGCGACGGGTACGGGTCGTTCTCGGTGCAGAACAGCACCCAGCCGTCTCCGCGGCGCAGCGGGCCCAGGGTCTCGAACACGGAGTTGATCCCGGAGTCGATCTTGCCCAGCAGGGCCGGATCGGCTTTGACCAGAGCGGGATCCAGCTTGCCGACCGCGTCGCGCGCGCCCTGCAGGTTGGCGTCGAAGTCCCAGAGGTCGGTCTTGGAGTAGCGATCCTCTTCGCCGGTGATCTTGCCCTCGGACACCTCTTCGATCAGCTCAGCGGCGCCGTTGGAGACGTCGACCGGCTTGACGTCGACCGACGGGAACTGCGCCTTGAGGTCGGCGACGTCTTTGTCCAGTTGGTCGGCGAACGGCGCACCGCCCTCGGTGGTGTTCTTCTCGAACAGCAGGTACTCGAGGCGGTGCCAGCCGGTGAAGGCGGGATCGTCGACGCCGGCGAAGTCGTCGACGCGCGCGTCGATCTTGCCGTCGATCTCCTCGACCAATCCGGCAATCGGCTCGATGCGTTCCCACGGCTGACGGGACGGCGCGTACGCATCCTGCGCGGCCTTCAGGTCTCCGGCGCGCACGGCGTCGGTGAACACCTTGACCAGCCGTTGCAGCTCGTCGATGTTGCTCTGCGCATACGCCTTGTAGTCGGCCGCCGCCTTGTCCAGGAGCGCGGGATCGACCGCGGCGGCGGCGCTCGTCGTGGTCGCCGACTCGCTGGCCGACGTCGTTGCCTCGCCGGAGGACGAGTTGTCATTGGAGCATCCGGGTAGGAGCACGCCGAACACGGCGATCGGGGCTGTCCAGGCGAGATAGCGATTCATTGGCACCTCTAAGTTAGGAAAGCCAAAACATAGCACCCGGCGATCGGGACGAGGATAGCCACACCTAATCCCCGAATCGTTTTACATCAGGCGAGCGCTCTTCAGCTGCAGGGGTGAGGGCCTAGACGGGCACCGACTGAGTGACCGGTCGCACGTCGAAGTCCAGCGTCAGCTGGTTCAGCGTCATCGGTAACGGCCGCTCCGGCGCCGGCTTCGGCGTCGAGATCAGCTCGATATCCATCACGCTCAACAGATGCGCCAACAGCGTGCTGGTCACCAGCAGAACGAGACTGCGGCCGGGGCACTCCGCGGGCCCGGCGGAAAACGGCACCAACTGCGGGTAGCGCTGCGCGGTTCCATCGAGCCAGATGTGCGGCGCGAACGAATGCGCGAACGGCAGCAAGTCCTCGTCGCGATGGAAGGCGGGCGTGACGATCATCAGCCCCGCGCCCTTCGCGATCACCGATCCGTCGGACCACGACGTGTCGTCCGTCGTGTCCCGCAGAATCGTCGGGGTCGTCGGCCACAACCGCACCGACTCCAGCACGCACCCCCGCAGATAGGGCCGCACCGAGACCCGCTCGGGCTCGACGGCGTCCTCCAGGGCGCGGATCCGCTCGGCAGGATGCGTCGCGAGCACCGCCATCGCCCGCAGCAGCGCCATTCCCGCGGCGTCGAACGCGAAGATCCACTGCGGCATCTGCCCGACCGGGTCGACGGCGCCGCTCGACGGCGTCTGCGCGACGGCGCTCGCCAGGCTGCCTGGCTCGGGATCCTCGACGTAGCGGTAGAGGCCGTCGAGGAACTTCGCTCGGGCCCGATAGTGCGGCAGCGACAGGAACGACCAGTTGCCGGCCTTCCGCAACCGCATCAACGCATCGGTGACCAGCGAGTCGTCCCGTGCGCGGTCGCCGAGCACCACCCGCCGCACGATCCGCCACCACGCCGCCATGAACTGCGCCGAGTCGAAATGCCCTCGCGCCACAGCCGAG
The DNA here is from genome assembly GCF_039871645.1 of Mycobacterium sp. B14F4. Classification (NCBI taxonomy): domain Bacteria; kingdom Bacillati; phylum Actinomycetota; class Actinomycetes; order Mycobacteriales; family Mycobacteriaceae; genus Mycobacterium; species Mycobacterium sp. B14F4. The sequence goes on from NZ_JBDPMF010000003.1 coordinate 160,206, forward strand.
GAGGCCAACTCGCGCGCTTCCTCCGCGACGACCGCGCCGAAAGGTTCCGCCAGGCGGTGGATCTCGGCTCCACTGTCCAGCGCGGACTCGTTCAGTTCCCGCCGCTGCTGGCGGATCGGGCCCCGCGAGATCAGCACGCCGTGCGGCTGGAACCACTGCAGCGCTTTGCGCTTCTCCAGGCTCGCCGGGTGGAACGGCGTGGGCGCCTTCGACAGCACCCGACCGACGTCCTCGGGGTCCAGGACCACCACCATCCGTCGTCCGGGTAGCACGAGTTCGACAGGTCCCGAACCGAATTCGCGACGCAACGCCTGCATCCGCTGCACCGCGCGAGAGTCTGCCTGCAACCGCTCCAGCACCCGCACAACGGGTCGGCGCCGCGCGATCACGCCCGCGGCGACCGATGACGCGCCGAGGTCCATCAACACCGTCGCGGCACGCATCCCGGCGAGGCGGTTCGTCATCGATGCCGGTTACCCGGCGAGGCCTCTGCCAAACTTGCAGTCATGACGCCGCCGGACCCCGAGCCGCAGTTCGAAACCCTGCTCTACAGCACCGAACCGCCCATCGCGACGGTCACCCTCAACCGGCCCGAACACCTCAACACCATCGTCCCGCCGATGCCCGACGAGATCGAGAAGGCCATCGGCCTGGCCGAACGCGACCCCGCGATCAAGGTGATCGTGCTGCGCGGCGCCGGTCGGGCGTTCTCCGGCGGATACGACTTCGGCGGCGGCTTCACCCACTGGGGTGACGCGATGACCACCGACGGCCGGTGGGACCCCGGCAAGGACTTCGCGATGGTCAGCGCCCGCGAGACGGGTCCGACGCAGAAGTTCATGGCGATCTGGCGGGCGTCGAAACCGGTGATCGCCCAGGTGCACGGCTGGTGCGTCGGCGGCGCCAGCGACTACGCGCTGTGCGCCGACCTGGTGATCGCCAGCGACGACGCCGTCATCGGGACGCCGTACGCCCGCATGTGGGGCGCCTACCTGACCGGCATGTGGCTGTACCGACTGAGCCTGGCCAAGGTGAAGTGGCATTCGCTGACCGGGGAGCCGTTGACCGGAAAGGAAGCCGCCGCAGTCGAACTCATCAACGAGTCGGTACCGTTCGAACGCCTCGAAGCCCGCGTCCACGAGATAGCGACCAAGCTCGCGCAGATCCCGTTGTCCCAGTTGCAGGCGCAGAAGCTGATCGTCAACCAGGCCTACGAGAACATGGGGTTGGCCTCCACGCAGACGCTCGGCGGGATTCTCGACGGCCTGATGCGCAATACGCCCGACGCACTCGAGTTCATCGAAACCGCAGCGGCACAGGGTGTTCGCGGCGCGGTCGAGAAGCGCGACGGACCGTGGGGCGACTACAGCCAGGCGCCGCCGGAGAAGCGGCCGGACCCGTCACACGTCATCGAGCCCTGACAGCAGCGCCTCCAGATCACCGATCGCGCGCAACGTGTCGTTGAGGTGCGTGCATGTGCTGGTGCCGACGAACTCGCCGCGCACCCGGTCGCGGATCTCGGCCACCGTCATGCCGCGCACGCGCTGTGCGCTGCCGATGGCACCGGGGCATTCCTGCCATGGCAGCACATGAACGTCCGCCGTGATCGACGTGACGGTCCTTCTCTTCACATCCACCGAGCCGGCGACCGTGTACTCGTGCACGATCGTCTCCACCCCCTCGCCGTCGACATGCGAGTCGCGGAAGTGGGCGTCGAAGTCCGCCGATCCGTCGTGAGCCGCTCGCAGGTCGAGCCGACGCAGTCGGCGCATGCCGTGCGCGCGCAGTGGTTCGACGGTGTGCAGGCCACCGTCGTCCAGCGGCGGCGCCAGCGGCCCATGCGCCGAGGGAATGGTGCCGTTGCGCCGGGCGAACTCGACGAGCGAGGCCTCCGGCGCGAAGCCCGCGCAGATACCCGCCATCCGGTCGGCGGTGCCCGGCGGCAACTTCTCCTCGACACCGGAGGTAATGGCCTTGTGCTGCAGCGCGTACCCGGATACCAGCGCCGCTCCGACCCAGTCGTCGAGCAGCAGGTTCGTCAGGCTGTCCCGTCGCTCCTCGGGCAGCAGCTTGGCCACCGCGGACCGGAAGCCGGGTCCCACCCGGCTGCCGATCAACCGGCGCAGGCGGTCGTCGTGTGCGTCGATGGCCTCGACGACCCGCTCGACGAGGTGGGCGCTTACCCGAACCTCACCGAGAACGTGCACGGTGTCGGGCGCGCGAACCGCGACGTCGCGGGCCCGCAGGTCGACGCCGGAGTCGGCTGCACCCATGGGATGGGTGTCGATCGTGCTGGTGCGTCGCAACGTTCCGGGCATCAGCGGCGGCCACGTCTCGACGGGCCGCTGCGGACCGACGATGTCGGAGACGAACGGCATGGATCGACGTTAGCCGCTAGACCTCGCGGCGCCGCAGCCCACCCAGCATCGACACCAGCACGCCCAAGACCACCAGCACTCCCCCGGCGGCCAGGGTGAGGTTGAGCCAGTGGTGCAGGCTGTCCTCGGCGTGGTTGACCATCACGTCGGCGACCTGTCGGATGTCCCCGGACATCCTATTGAGCCCGCCGTCGATGTCGCGGCGGGCGACCTCCAGCCCGGCCCAGCCGGCGGCACCGACGAGTAACGCCGAAACACCAAGTGCAGCAAGAGTTTTGCCGCGCGACCGCGCGACGGCCAGGGTCAGCAACGCGAAGACGCCGGTCAGGATCGTCGAGCCGATGCTGACCCACGGACCCCATGTCGCCACCTGCTTGAGCTGGCCCGGGCGCAGGTTCTCCGACACCCCCACCGGCACGGGGACCGTGTCGGGGGTTTCGACGTTGAAGGTGGCCAGAGTCTTGCGGAAGGACTCGTCGGCCATCATTGGGCTCAGGTCGACCACCCACTGGTTGGAACCCTCGACCTGCTGCGCGGAGTCGGTGAACATCCAGCGGTGGCCGACGGCGTTCGCCAGCGCGAACTGGCCGGGGAACGACGGGGTGGTGGTGTAGGCCGACGCCACCCCGCTGATCAGCTCGACATTGCTGACCTGCCCGAAATCCGACAGGATCTTCATGGCCTCCGTGGTCAGCAGACCGGCCGTCGCTTTCTGCAACTCGGGGTCCTTGGCCGCCGACGCGGCGAACGACGAGTAGCCGTTGGCGTCGACGACGTTGCGCTCCGCCCACATCGTCGGCACCGCCACCGCGAGCAGAACCGTGGTGACGAGCCACAACAGCACGGTCGCCACCAACCGCACGCGCGTCCTCCTTGGCTCTCGATGTCAGTTCTCGATGTTCCAGTCGAACTTACCCAGCACGCCGAGCGGGCGAGCTGATGGGCGCGCTGTGAGTTCTATGCGGCCGCAAAACCGCTGCGATGACCCGCCTCCGAACCCAGGTAATCTCTTGCAACACATGAGGGGGTAGCCGAATGTACGTCGACACCGACCTGCTGCGCATGGGAGCGGGTTTCTCCCAGAGTGCGGGGACCATCGCTGAACGCGGCGCACAGCGGTTCGCCGCCACCCAAGTACCGGCCGGGGCCTTCGGAGGCTTCGATGCCGCGCATGCGTTCCACGCGGCACTCCGTCGCGCACACGAAGCCCAGGCCGCAGCAATGCTGGGCCACCGCTCGAGCTTGACGGCGTTGGCCGACGATGCCGATTCGGCGGCCGCCATCTTCACCAAGCAGGACGAGGCGAGCGAAACGGCGCTGGATTCGGCGGCGCACGAATTGACCTGAGGCCGCATGAGTGTCCTTTTGAACCATCTGAACGTCGGCTCATTAGTCGGCGCCGCAGGGGGTGACCCGTGGCACCTCGACAAGGAGATCCAGAGCGGATCGCCGGGACAGATCGGTGAACTCGCAACCGCATTCCACGAAGCCGGCGTGTGTACGCAGGAGACCAGCGACGAGTTCATCGCCGCCAAGCAACGCTTCGAGTCGGCTTGGGACCGCCAGGACGGCGGCGATCACCCCATCAATGATTCAGAAGAGGTCCGCCGGGCGACCGAGTCGCTGCACCTCACTCGAGAACAGATGGGGCGCATCGCCGTCGATCTGCAGAACATCTCGGCATCGTTGGCCGAAGCGCAGCGAAGCGGTGAGATCTCGATCGGCAATCTCGACAGTGCGCTGCGCATGATTGACAACCAGATCGACCGTGAGATCGCCATCGCGGCTGCCAACGGGGAAGCGGTCGACGTGTCGGCGTTGGAACAGGCCGCTGTCGAGACCGTTCGCCAAGCGCTGCAGGAAGTCCAAGCCATCAGGGACGCCTACTCCGAAAAGCTCGACACCTCGCGCCTCGAAATGGCGGCCGAAGGCTATTCCCCCGAGGCGAACACGCCGGTCGACGGCCAAGGCGACGACGCGACGAACGGTCAGGCCCGGGCCGAGGCCGAAAGGTACGGGATGGCGCAGCGCGCGACCGACGAGGCGCTGGTGCACTCGCCCGGACCGTGGACTCCAGAGAACCAAGCAGCCGCGGGCCGACTGCGCGATTTCGCCACCATCACCAATCCCACCGCCGGCATCGACGAGGTTCGGCATGCCGGAAGTCGGCTGAATGACTACTACTTGTCACAGTTTCAGGGGCCACTGCCAGTGGATCCAGTGACCGGCAAGACCGCGGCTCAACGCGCAGCGTTCCGTCAAGAGTGGCAGACCAAGCTGGAACAGGGCCTCGTGGGAAGACCGTTGATGAGCCCGGATCAAGCCACTCAGTTCTTGAATCAACAAGAGGCGCTTGCCCGCGACATCGTCTTCCGCGGGGCCGAAACGCGAATGCGCGCCGCGGGGATCTCGGAAACCGGCATCGCGGACGTCCTCAGAGACATCGCCGCAGGCGCCAACACGACCGGAACCGGCCTCGAACGCTACGGGGAGTCCGTGCCAACAGGAAAACATGCCCTAGACGGCCTGTCGAAGGCGGACGCTGAACTGCTGAGCAAGGCAGGCTTCAAGTTATCGACGTTGGGCAACGTGGTTCAACTCGGTACTGCGGGCTGGGAGTGGTGGTACAGCGAGGCGGACGACCGACACGAGCGACTTGGCGAAGCAGCCGGGTCGGTCGGAGGAAGCATTGTGGGGGGAGCCGCCGCCGGAGCGGCGGTTGGAACGGTTGCCGGGCCGCTCACCGCGGCGGGCGCAGCGATCGTCGGCGGCTTCCTCGGCGGACTCGGTGGCGGTGATATCGGCGGTGGCCTAGGAGGTCTCTTCGATAAGCCATTCGCTAGCGGTAGTGGCGGAAAGAGCTGGTGATAGGTGTCTTCCACAGTGGTGTTCTTCGTCGGCCTTGTGACCATGATCCTTGGCGTGGTGGGAGGGATGTTCCCGCTCTGGAAGTCGGCGACGCTCTCACCCGCGTCGATTCAACGCCGTGTCTACTGGTCAAGTTGCATCGCCGGAATCGCGCTCATGTTCATCTCGCAGATTCCCCAATGGCGCAGCGCAGTCCTGATCGCGGGCGCGATGAGCGCAGGCGTCATAGTCATCGCCTTCGGTAACACGTCGCACATCAAGATCCGCGGCAAGGTCTACGCGGCTTATCGCACACTGCGAAAACCGGACCCACCGCCTGCGTTGGAGGGCAATTGACCGCAGAGCTGACGCGTTCACAATGACGATCAGAGGACGATCAGAAGGACAATCAGAAGGACCATGCAAAGGCTGGCTGTCCTCCTTGCGAGCACCCTCTGGGTGCTGTGCGGTTGCGCCACCACGGTCGACGGGCCGCGCCGCGCCGCGCCGAGCGCCGGGCGCCGTAGCCGAGCGCGGCTGCCACCGATCGTCAGGACGCGATACGCCTGCAAGTCCGAGGTCACGGCGGCAAGCTACCGGCGCCGGGACACCGGGGTGACGATTCAGTGAACGCCGGGCGCGCTACTTCGCGGAACGACGCGGTGTGACGAGCGCCAGCTTCGTCATCAACTTGTTCATCCGCTTGAGCGCCTTGAGCGAGTTGTTGTAGTAGTTGCCACCCGCTCCGACGGGGGTGCGCGGCGCCACCACGGCCTCCTGGCGGCAGAACTTGCGCAGCCCTTCGGCGCCGCCGAACCGCGCGCCCATGCCCGACGTCTTCCAGCCACCCATCGGCGCCGTGGTGCACATCAGGTTGGAGATCACGTCGTTGATGTTGACGGCACCGCAATCGATTTGCACTGCAACCTTTTTCGCGCGATCGACGTCCTTGGAGAACACCGCGGCGGACAGACCGTACGGGCTGTCGTTGGCCAACCGGATGGCCTCGTCGGCGCTGGCGACCCTCATGATGGGCAGCGTCGGGCCGAACGTCTCCTCGGTCATGCACATCATCGAGTGGTCGACGTCGACCAGCACCGTCGGCGGGTAGAAGCTGCCCGCGCCGTCCGGTCGCTTGCCCCCGGTCAGCGCCCGGGCGCCCTTGGCGAGCGCATCGTCGACGTGGCGGGCGGTGACGGCCACCTGGCTCTCGTCGATCAGCGAGCCGAAGTCGTAGCCGTCGCCGGCGCCCATCTTGAGCTTCTCGACGTCACGCACCACCGCATCGACGAACTGGTCGTACACCGAATCGACCACGTAGACCCGCTCGACCGACACGCACGTCTGGCCGGCGTTGAAGAACGCCCCCCACACCGCCGCGTGGGCGGCGAGCTCGATGTCGGCGTCCTCGAGCACGATCATCGGGTCCTTGCCGCCGAGTTCGAGGCTGACCGGGGTGAGCCGGCGTGCGGCCCGCTCCATCACCTTGGCGCCCGTCGCGCTGGAGCCGGTGAACTGGATGTAGTCCGAGTTGTCGATGACGGCCTCGGAGACCTCACGAGCACCTTGCGCCAGCGCCAGCACCTCAGGAGCCCCGGAGTCCAGCCAGCCGCGCAGCAGCAGCTCCGCGGTCAGCGGCGTGCGCTCCGACGGCTTGAGCAGCACCGCACACCCCGCGGCCAGCGCCCCGATGGCGTCCATCAGCGCATTGGCGACCGGGTAGTTCCACGGTGCGATGATGCCGACCACCGGGCGCGGCCGGTAGTGCACCTCGATCTTCTTGATCGCCAGGAACGGCAGCGACGCCGGCCGGCTCTCCGGCGCCAGCGCCTTCTCCATCGTCTTGATGTAGTACGACGCGATCATGATCAGCAGCGGCACCTCTTGCGCGGCGTCGACGGCCGACTTGCCGGTCTCCTTGATCAGCAGCTGTTCGATCTCGTCGCGGTGCTCACCCAGCCATACGGCGTACCGGGCGAGCACCTTGGCGCGGCCCTTGGCCCCCCGGGCCTCCCACTGCCGCTGCGCCTCGCGCAGGCCGGCGGCGATGCGCGGCACGTCGGCGGGATCGGTCCAGCGCACGGTGCCTGCGACAGCTCCGGTGGCGGGATTGCGGATGGTGCTGGTATCGGGCAGCTCAACGTCGGACGTCGCGGTCATAACCTCATGTTAACCATCGTGTGTGACGTAGATCGCACGGGGGTTGACACGTGTCAAGTCGCGTCGGGCGACGATCGCCACGACACACACGATCGCCGAGCCGAGCAGCAGTCCGCCCACGACGTCGGTGAAGTAGTGAAACGTCGACCCGACCCCGATCATCGCCAGCGCGACCGCGCTGATCCCCGCGACCACCGCCCACCACGCGGCGCCGGCCACCAGGATGACCAGGCCCATCACGATCGTCGTCGTGGTGATGTGGCCGCTCGGATACGCCAGGCCGCCCTCCTTCTGCCGATCGAAGATCGGCTTGAGCACGCGCACGAACGCGATACCCACGGGCGGCGCCACCACCGCCATGGCCGCCAACCGCCACCGCCGCTGCCGCAGCGCGACGACGACCACCGCGACCAGCACGCCGATCAGCACCCAACGACTGGCGATCAGGGTCAGCCAGCGCAGCGGAGTGTCGTCGAACCGATGAAACCACCGGTCGACCGGCGTCGACGACCTACCGACCGCCCACCCCAGCAGCAGCATCAGCGCAAGGCCGATCGACGGCCACCACCTGATCACGCAATACCGCGGACGTAGGCCGCCTGGCCGAGATGCTGCGCGCTGTCGTCAATGATGCTGACCAGTCGCACACCGGCGGTCACCGGCGGATCCCAGTATTCGTCGACGATGCGGCTCATCTCGTCGGCGGTCACCGACGCGAGGTAGGCGAGCGTCGCCTTGTGCACGGCGTGCGCATAGCCGGCGAGCAGGTCCGCGGACGCCCGCACCCGGCCGACCTCCTCGGCGCCGTGCCCGTAACCCGTGTCGTCGCGCGGCAGGTCGAGCGCGAAGCGGTCGACCCAGCCGTCGCGCAGCCACACCTGCTCGGTGCCCGCGATGTCGGCGAGCTGGACGTCGTGCTGGCGCGCGCTGTGCCAGATCAGCCACGCGATGCTGTTGGCGGCCGGCGCGGGACGGTAGAGCGCGACGTCGTCGGTCAACCCGTCGGTGAGCGCCTCGACGTGCTCGATCTGCCGCGTGAATGCGTCGCGCAGCAGGTCGCGCACCACCGCGACATCTGAATCAGCCATGCACTCGACGGTACGACGTCAGCCGTGCGCCTGCGCACCGTGGAAGACGGCCTCGACATTGTTGCCGTCGGGATCGCGCACGAACGCGCCGAAGTAGCCGGGGTGGTACTCCGGCCACAGCCGCGGCGCGTGCAGCGACTCGGCACCGGTCTGCAGCGCCGCGTCGTAGAACGCCTGCACCGCGTCGGCGTCGGCGGCCCGGAAGGCGAAGTGCGTCTCCCGGTTGGGGCCGGCAGCCTCCCCCGCGCTCATGTCGGCGATCCAGAAGTCCGGTTTGCCGTCCCTGCCGTAGCCGATGGCGACCTGATAGTCCATCTGCCTGCTGTAGCCGAGCACGCCGAGGACCTTGTCGTAGAAGGCCTTCGACTTCTCCCAATCGGCGCAGTTGATTCCGAAGTGATCGATCACGCGCTCATCGTAGATTCGACATATGACATATGAACTCGTCATCCGCAACGGCACCATCGTCGACGGCCTGGGCGGCGATCCGTATGTCGGCGACGTCGCGGTCTCCGAAGGCGTGATAGCCGCGGTCGGCACCGTCGAGGGCACCGGCGCGCGGGAGATCGACGCCACCGGACTGCTCGTCACGCCCGGGTTCGTCGACCTGCACACCCACTACGACGGGCAGGCGATCTGGTCGGACCGGCTGAACCCCTCGTCGGCCCACGGGGTCACGACAGCGGTGATGGGCAACTGCGGAGTCGGCTTCGCGCCGTGCCGCGCCGAGGACCACGACGTGCTGGTCGACGTGATGGCCGGTGTCGAGGACATTCCCGGCGTGGTGATGGTCGACGGTCTGCCGTGGACCTGGGAGACGTTCCCGCAGTACCTCGACGCTCTGGATGCGCGACACCGGGATATCGACGTGGCCGCGTACCTTCCGCATTCACCGCTGCGGGTGTACGTGATGGGCCGCCGCGGGGCCGCCCGGGAACCCGCAACGACCGAGGACCTCGCGCGGATGCGGGCGCTGGCGAAGGAGGCGGTCGAGGTCGGCGCCATCGGCTTCGCGTCGTCGCGGTTCGTCCTGCACAAGACCGAGAGCGGCGCACCGATACCGACGTACGACGCCGCCCAGGAGGAGATCGCCGCGATCGCCAACGGCATCGCCGACGGCGGCGGCGGGCTCATCCAGTTCGTACCCGACATCGCGGCGGGCGGCTACGAGAGCGTGCTGCGCCAGGTCTTCGAGGTGGGCCAGGACGTCGGGCTGCCCGTGACGTTTTCGCTGCTGACCGGCAACGCCGGCGATCCGATCTGGCCCGAGGCGATGGCGCTGGTGGAGAAGTTCAATGCGGCGGGTGCCGACATCAGCACGCAGGTGTTCCCGCGGCCGATCGGCATGGTCATCGGCCTCGAGTTGTCCGGGCACCCGTTCGTGCTGTATCCGAGCTACCGCGAGATCGCACACCTGCCACTGGCCGAACGGGTCGCCGAGATGCGCAAACCAGAAGTGCGCCAGCGGATCCTGGCCGACAAGCCGACCGTCGAGGGGCATCCGCTGATGTTCATGACGCAGGCGTGGAACTGGATCTTCCCGATGGACGACGAGCCGAATTACGAGCCCGACGCGTCGACGTCGATCGCGGCGCGAGCGGCAGCCCGGGGTGTCACTCCGCCGGAGGAGGCCTACGACCGGCTTCTCGACGACGACGGCCACGCGATGATGCTCATCGCGATGGGCAACTACGAGAACAACTCGCTGGACACCGTCGGGCAGTTGATGCGCCGCGACGACGTCGTCCTCGGCCTCGGCGACGGCGGTGCGCATTACGGAATGATCTGCGACGCAAGCTTTCCCACCTTCCTGCTGGCGCACTGGACGCGTGACCGGGCCGATGGCCGGCTCTCCGTCGCCGAAGCCGTCCGCGAACTGACCTCGGTGCCCGCCCGTGTCGCCGGGCTGTCCGACCGCGGCCGCATCGCGGTGGGCTACAAGGCCGATCTCAACGTCATCGACCACGCCGCGTTGAAGGTGCACAAACCCGTCATCACCCACGACCTGCCCGCGGGCGGACGCAGGCTGGACCAGACCGCCGACGGCTACGTCGCGACGATCGTGTCGGGCGAGATCATCGCCGAGAACGGGGTGCCCACCGCGGCGCGGCCCGGCAAGCTGATCCGCGGCCGTCAGCCCGCGCCCGCCGCATGACGCGCGTCGCACCACTGCCCCCGCCCTGGAGCGAGGAGGACGCCGCGGGCATCAACAGCTGGGGCCATCCCGACCGCACCTACGAGCCGCTGATGCTGGTGCGCTGCCTGCAGCGGCACCCCAATCTGGCTGCGCGACTGCGCAAGATGGGCGAGTCGCTCTATCTCGACGCGCTGCTGCCTGCGCGGGTCCGCACCATCGCGATCCTGCGGATCTGTGCGCTGCTGCGGTGCGAGTACGAGTGGGGCGGTCAGGCCGCGTTCTGGGGCCCGATCGCCGGGGTGAGCGACGACGAGTGCGATGCGCTGGTCACCGGCGCCGACCCGCACTGGGGTGAATTCGACCGGATGGTGATCGCCGCCGTCGACGAACTGGAGCGCACCGGTTCGTGGTCGGACGACACCTGGAATGGCCTGGGCGAGAGCCTCGACGACGAGCAGCGGATGGAGTTGCTCGTCGCCGTCGGCTGGTACCGCACCGTCTGCACGCTGTGCAACGGGATGGCGCTGCCGGTGGAGGGCTGGATGCGGCGCTGGCCCGCCTCAGCGTGAGACGCGATCGCGCCGCAGCGCCGGGTGCTGACCGGCCAGCACCCTGAGCAGCACCGGACGCGGAAGCAGTTGCAGCAGGCGGGTACTGAGCTTGCTGGGCAGTCCGGCGATGACCGTGCCCCTGTCGCTTTCGAGCCTCGACGCCGACGCGCGCCACGTCGCGCGAGGGCATCCACATGAACTTCGGGAAGGCCGCTGCGAACGCGCGCTCGTCCATGCCGGCCTGCTGAAGGAACTCCGTGCGCACCGGGCCGGGCGCGAGCATCGCGACGGTGACGCCGGTTCCGGCGAGTTCGGCCCGCACGCCTTCGGTGTAGGCCTTGACGAACGCCTTGGTGCCCGCGTAGCCGGACTGCCCCGGGAACGGGTGGAAGCCGGCGGTCGATCCTACGTTGAGGATCGCGCCGCGGCCGCGCGGCACCATCTGCTGCACGGCGCGGGTGGTCAGGTCGATGACCGCTTCGACGTTGACGCGGACCTGTGCGATCTCCTCTGCCACAGCCGATTTCGCGATCCAGCCGAGCGTGCCGATGCCGGCGTTGTTGACCAGGATGTCGACGGTGAGGCCACGCGAGGAGATCCCGTCGAACAGGCGGGCGCGGGCGTCGGCGTCTGCGACGTCGCACGCGACGATCTCGGCGCGCACCGTCTTACCCAGTTCGGCGGCCAGGTCGCGTAGCCGGTCCTCGCGGCGCGCGACGAGCGTGACGCCGTGGCCGCGGGCGGCCAATTCGCGGGCGATGTCGGCGCCGATACCGGAGGACGCGCCGGTGACGACGGCGGTGGTGGTCGGCGAAGGGGGTGGCAGAGGCATGCGGTGACCGTAACCGATCGCCGAGATCAGACTTTTGACACGTTTTCGCGCAAGCAGCGTGCACCAAGCCTGATCTCGCGGGCAGGATGGAGGACATGAGCGTCAAGGTGGATCTCGACCAGTTGGCCGACACGCTGCGCGACTTCACGTTCGCCTACCTGATCTCGGTCGGTGACGACTATCGCGCGCACACGGTGTTCGTCGAACCGGTCTTCAGCCAGGGCCGTCTCGATGTCGGCACCGTCGGCAGACACACCCGCGAGAACACCTCGCGGCATCCCGACGTCACGGTGGTGTGGCCGCCGCGCGAGGAGGGCGGCTACTCGCTGATCGTCGACGGCCGGGCACAGCCGTCCGATGACACGCTGACCATCGAGCCGACCCGCGCGGTGCTGCACCGCAAGGCCACGGCCGAGTCGCTGACCTGCGACCCGGCCGGCCTGCACGACTGCGTGCCGATCAAGAAGTAATGCCTCGCGAGTGTGGACTTACGACACGCTTTCCGGACCGACAGCGTGCATCAAGTCCACAGTCGCCGATAGCCTCGACCAGACGCGAAAAAGCCCGGACTCGCAAGCGAGCCCGGGCTTTTCCGTCGACCAGAGACTAGAAGTCCATGCCGCCCATGCCACCGGTCGGGTCGGCCGGACCAGCGGCCGCCTTCTCCGGCTTGTCGGCGACGACGGCCTCGGTGGTCAGGAACAGCGCCGCGATGGACGCCGCGTTCTGCAGCGCCGAACGCGTCACCTTCACCGGGTCGGCCACGCCGGCCTTGAGCAGGTCCTCGTACTCACCGGTGGCGGCGTTCAGGCCGGTGCCGGCGGGCGAGTTGGCGACCTTCTCGGCGACGACGCCCGGCTCCAGGCCACCGTTGAAGGCGATCTGCTTCAGCGGGGCCGACAGTGCGACGCGCACGATGTTCGCGCCGGTCGCCTCGTCACCGGTGAGCTTGAGCTCGTCGAGCGCCGGGGCGGCCTGCAGCAGCGCGACACCGCCACCGCTGACGATGCCCTCTTCCACAGCGGCCTTGGCGTTGCGGACGGCGTCCTCGATGCGGTGCTTGCGCTCCTTGAGCTCGACCTCGGTGGCGGCGCCGGCCTTGATCACCGCAACACCGCCGGCCAGCTTGGCCAGGCGCTCCTGCAGCTTCTCGCGGTCGTAGTCCGAATCGCTGTTCTCGATCTCGGCGCGGATCTGGGCCACCCGGCCGGCGATGGCGTCGGAGTCACCGGCACCCTCGACGATGGTGGTCTCGTCCTTGGTGATGACCACCTTGCGGGCGCTGCCCAGCAGCGAGACGTCGGCGGTCTCGAGTGACAAACCGACCTCTTCGCTGATGACCTGGCCACCGGTGAGGATGGCCATGTCCTGCAGCATCGCCTTGCGGCGGTCACCGAAGCCCGGGGCCTTGACGGCGACGGATTTGAAGGTGCCGCGGATCTTGTTGACGACCAGGGTGGACAGCGCCTCGCCCTCGACGTCCTCGGCGATGATCAGCAGCGGCTTGCCGGACTGGATGACCTTCTCCAGCAGCGGCAGCAGGTCCTTGACGGTCGAGATCTTCGAGGAGACCAGCAGGATGTACGGATCCTCGAGGACCGCTTCCTGGCGCTCGGCGTCGGTGACGAAGTAACCCGAGATGTAGCCCTTGTCGAAGCGCATGCCCTCGGTCAGCTCGAGCTGCAGCCCGAAGGTGTTGCTCTCCTCGACGGTGATGACGCCCTCGTTGCCGACCTTGTCCATGGCCTCGGCGATGAGCTCACCGATCTGGGTGTCGGCGGCCGAGATCGCGGCGGTGGCAGCGATCTGCTCCTTGGTCTCGACCTCCTTGGCCGACTTCAGAAGCGTCTCGGTGATCTTCTCGACAGCCTTCTCGATGCCGCGCTTGAGCGCCATCGGGTTGGCGCCGGCCGCGACGTTGCGCAGCCCCTCGCGCACGAGCGCCTGGGCCAGCACGGTGGCGGTGGTGGTGCCGTCGCCCGCGACGTCGTCGGTCTTCTTGGCGACTTCCTTGACCAGCTCGGCGCCGATCTTCTCGTACGGGTCCTCCAGCTCGATCTCCTTGGCGATGGACACGCCATCGTTGGTGATCGTGGGGGCGCCCCACTTCTTCTCGAGGACGACGTTGCGACCCTTGGGGCCCAACGTGACCTTTACCGCGTCGGCGAGGGCGTTCAAGCCCCGCTCGAGGCCCCGGCGGGCCTCTTCGTCATACGCAATTGTCTTGGCCATTGCGAAGTGTTCCTCCGGATTGGGGATGCACGTCTTTTCGGTCGGGTGCAGTGCCCGCGACGGACGGCTCGGGTGTGCTCCGCAGAATGCGGCCCGCTGCCTCACCGGCCCGACCTAGCACTCGCCGGTCGCGAGTGCCAACTGCATTCTTAGCACTCGACCAGGGAGAGTGCAAGGTCGTTCACGTCGGGCGAAGACCCTGCAATACGACGTCGACGAGTCGGCCCGCCGAGTCGGGCGATGCAGCCTGGATCGCGAAGCAGCCAGCCAGGATGGCCTTCACGTCGCGCACGTCCAGGTCGTCCCGCGCGGTTCCCCCTCGTTGCGCCTTTTCCAGCAGGTCGGCCAGGACGCCGAGGAACGACTCTTCGGTCTCCTCCTTGACCGCCTCGATGTGGACACCGGAACCGGCCAGCGCTTCCTTGAGCCCCTGATCGGTCGCGCCCCACTGCAGCACCACCGAGCGAAGGAAGAGGAACAGTCCGTCGGCCGGGTCCTCGCCCTGCGCCACCGCGCGGCCCTCCTCGACGATGCGGTTGATGCGGTCCTCGACCACGGCGCGGAACAGATCGTCCTTGGTCGGAAAGTGCCGGTACACCGTGCCCGCTCCGACGCCGGCGCGACGGGCGATCTCGTCGATCGGAACCGACAGCCCCTCCGCGGCGAACGTGTCGTAGGCGACCTCGAGCACGCGGGCGCGGTTCCGGGCCGCATCGGCACGCAGCGGCCGGCTCGCATCAGACATCGGTGTCACCTCGGGAATGGAAATAAGCGGGGCGTGCGTTCCGTATAGTTGGAAACAACCGGGGCGCACGCTCCGCTTACCTTAGCGAGGAGATTTCATGGCTTCATCATCTAGTTGGAACGCCACCGACATTCCCGACCAGACCGGCCGGACGGCCGTCATCACCGGTGCCAACACCGGCCTCGGTTACCAGACCGCGGCCGCGCTCGCCGCCAAGGGTGCGCGCGTCGTGCTGGCGGTGCGCAATCTCGACAAGGGCAAGGATGCGGCCCGCCGCATCGAGCAGGCCACCCCGGGCGCCCAGGTCGAGCTGCAGGAGCTGGACCTCACGTCGCTGGACTCGGTGCGCACCGCGGCCGAGCAGCTCAACGCCAATCACCAGGCCGTCGATCTGCTCATCAACAACGCCGGGGTGATGTTCACGCCGAAGTCCACCACCAAGGACGGCTTCGAGCTGCAGTTCGGCACCAACCATCTGGGCCATTTCGCCCTGACCGGGCTGCTGCTCGACCGGGTGCTGGCGGCGCCCGGGTCGCGGGTGGTGACGGTCAGCAGCCAGGGTCACCGCTTCGTCAGCGGCGTCCGCTTCGACGATCTGCAGTCCGAACGCGACTACAGCCGCGTCGGCGCCTACGGCCAGAGCAAGCTGGCCAACCTGATGTTCACCTACGAACTGCAGCGCCGGCTCGCGGGCACGCACACCATCGCCGCCGCGGCCCATCCCGGCGGGTCGAACACCGAACTGGCCCGGAACACACCGCTGCCTCTGCGGTTGTTCTTCGGCGCTCTCGCGCCGCTGATGCAGGGCCCCGACGTGGGCGCACTGCCGACACTGCGGGCCGCGACCGACCCCGGCGTACTCGGCGGGCAGTACTTCGGTCCGGACGGGCTGGGCGAGCAGCGCGGCCACCCGAAGGTGGTGACGTCCAGCGAGGCGTCCTACGACGTCGACGCCCAGCGCCGGCTGTGGACGCTGTCCGAAGAGCTGACGTCAGTCACCTTCCCCGTCCCCGTGATGTCCTGACATGGCAGGCGGGCGGTGGGCGGGTCATCCGACATCCGCCCGCCGGTCCGCTGTATCGCTTTCCGACTCCTGCCCATCGAGGCCGGTCGCCGCTTCCTGCACCTCCGCGTCGTTCTGGTCGGGCCGATCATCGTCTGCGATCTGCCGCGGCCGTCCGGGGTCCTCACTCTGCTCGTCATCGCCACCGGCCTCCGCACGGCTCTGTTCGCGGGCCTGCTGCGCACTTTGAACGTTGCGGCGGATCCTGCCGTCGGACAGGTACGGACGCGTGTCACCAGGCCGGTCGTGGCGGCGATAGCCGGCATCGACGATGGGACGAAGAATCTGATCGGCCTTGTCGACCCAGCCGTCGGGGATGCCGACATCGCGGAACGGCCGCGTCAGCGGGAGGTTCTTGGTCGGGACGAGATAGGTGGTGACCGTCCCGTCGACGGTCGTGTTCTCGGGCGGCACGTCGCGGAGATCGACATCCCAGCTGGCCGGCCCATGGACGTAGACCACGCCCAGCGCCGCGTTGGCGAGTGAAATCAGGTTCCACGGGCGATCGGGCGGATCGGCCCAGCCGTCGTATTCGCCAATCACGACCGTGGTCGGGTAGGGGGACCTCGGAACGCGGCTGACCCGGTAATTCAGCAGGGGGATGTACGTGCCCTCCTTGAAGTACTGCGCGACGCCTTCCTCCGGCGAGGCGATCAGGACGAACCGGATGTCGTTCGGGGACAGGGGATCAGAACTGTCGGCCAGCCGGGTTGCGAGTCTCGACGCAACCATGCTCCCCATCGATTCGCCGATGACGACCACTTTCCCGTCGATCTCACGGACGGCGACGTCCGCTCGCTCGACCCCGTCCCGAAGCGCGTGTTCGGTGGCGAGCGGATCCTGCGAGTAGTCGACCACCAGGGGGTCGTCATCGTCGTGGAGGTTGATGCCGATGTTCCGATAGCTCTTGGCAATAATCGGATAGAACGGGTTGATCTTCTTGAAGACGGTGGCTCCGGGAATCAAGACGGCTTCCTCGGCGGCGCCGACCGGGTTAGCCGCTGTTGCGATCGCCAGTAGCAGAGACATCAATGCGATCACGCGTACGAGCCACCTGCGCGATACAGCCATCCCGTTGATCTCCCGCTCGGCCGGCGACGGCGAATAGTGCGGCACAGCCTTTCACATCGGTGACAGGCGCTGGGGAACTCGTCGTGGATATGCTGACGGGCGATGTCACTCGTCGTGGATCCGCGCAATGTGCCGCCATACCCGCCGGCGCGCTACACCAAGGATCAGCCGGAAGTCAGCGCGTGGATCAGACGCGGTGACGATCCTGCGGACTACGAGTCCTTCGGTCTGGTGAAGTACCACTACCTGGCGAACCAGCGGGCGACCGACGGCGACTACGGCCTCTACCGCGTCGAGATCGCCTCCAAGGGCGGCGGGCCGGGCCCGCACTTCCACCGCGCGATGAGCGAGGCGTTCTTCGTGCTCTCGGGCACCGTCAAGCTCTACGATGGCAACGACTGGGTCGACGGGCACCCGAACGACTTCCTCTACGTCCCGCCCGGCGGCATCCACGGCTTCCGCAACGAGGCCGACGAGCCGACATCGATTCTGATGTTGTTTGCTCCAGGGGCACCCCGTGAGCACTACTTCGAGGGTCTGGCCCAGCTCGGCGAGTTGACCGACGACGAACGCCGCGAGTGGTTCGTTCGCAACGACAATCACTTCGTGGAGTGACACGCCGACGACACGCTCTGCACAAGATGCGTGGCCGTAATCCGTTGCGCTAGGCTGCTGTCCGATCAGTGAGGAGTCCTTGGGTGCGGGCAGATGCAGCGCCCGACACCCAGGCTTTGCGAAGCTGGCAGCGTCGGGCATTGGTGCGGTACCTTGGCGCCAGACCGCGTGATTTTCTGGCTGTGGCCACGCCTGGCGCGGGCAAGACGACGTTTGCCCTGCGGGTCGCCGGCGAGCTGCTGGCCGACGGCACCGTCGAGCGCCTGACCGTCGTCGTACCCACCGAACACCTCAAGATCCAGTGGGCCCTGGCCGCCGCCCGGTTCGGCATCGCGCTCGACCCGAAGTTCTCCAACAGCGCGGCGCACACGTCCTCGGAGTATCACGGTGTCGTCGTCACCTACGCGCAGGTGGCCAGCCACCCGACCCGGCACCGGGTCCGCACCGAGAACTACCGCACGCTCGTCATCTTCGACGAGATCCACCACGGCGGCGACGCGAAGAGTTGGGGCGACTCGATGCGCGAGGCGTTCAGCGACGCCACCCGCAGGCTGTCGCTGACCGGCACGCCGTTCCGCAGCGACGACAGCCCGATCTCGTTCGTCACCTACGAACCCGACGGTGACGGCGTGCAGCGCTCACGGGCCGATCACGTCTACGGCTACGCCGACGCGCTGGCCGACGGCGTCGTGCGGCCCGTGGTGTTCATGGCCTACGCCGGGGAGGCACGCTGGCGTGAGCGCGCCGGCAGCGAAGACGTCGTGTACGCCGCACGCCTGGGCGAACCGCTCAACGCCGAGCAGACCGCGCGTGCGTGGCGCACGGTGCTCAACCCCCACGGCGAGTGGATCCCGGCCGTGCTGCAGGCCGCCGACACCCGGCTCACGCAGCTGCGCAACGGCGGTGTCCCCGACGCCGGCGCGATGGTGATCGCTTCGGACCAGAAGGCGGCCCGCGCCTACGCCGACGTGCTCGGCCGGCTGACCGGCGAGCCGCCCACGGTCGTGCTCTCCGACGATCCCGGGTCCTCGGACCGGATCGCCACATTCGCGGCGGGCACCAGCCGCTGGCTGGTGGCGGTGCGCATGGTGTCCGAAGGTGTCGACGTGCCGAGGCTGGCCGTCGGCGTGTACGCCACCAGCGCGTCGACCCCGCTGTTCTTCGCCCAGGCGATCGGTCGTTACGTCCGGTCCCGCCGTCCCGGCGAGACCGCGAGCATCTTCCTGCCCTCGGTTCCGGCGCTGCTCGACCTGGCCAGCGAGATGGAGGCACAACGCGACCACGTGCTGGGCAAGCCGCACCGCGAGTCGCAGGGCGAATGGGACGACGACCTCCTCGACGACGCCAACAAGGAGCGCAACGAAGCCGACGACCTCGACAAGGGCTTCGAGATGCTGGGCGCCGACGCCGAACTCGACCAGGTGATCTTCGACGGCTCCTCGTTCGGCACCGCCGCCCCGGTGGGCAGCGAGGACGAGGCCGACTACCTCGGCATCCCGGGCCTGCTGGACGCCGCGCAGATGCGAGACCTGTTGCGGCGCAGGCAGGAAGAACAGTTGACTCGCCAGACCGCGTCGGGTGAGACGCCGCGGGTCTCGAGGCACGGCCAGCTGCGCGAGCTGCGCCGCGAGCTCAACGCGCTGGTGTCGATCGCCCACCATCGCACCGGCAAGCCGCACGGCTGGATACACAACGAGCTGCGCAGGATCTGCGGTGGCCCACCGGTTGCGGCGGCCACCACCGATCAGCTGCAGGCGCGCATCGAGGCGGTGCGCACCCTGCAGGCCTAGCGATTCTCGGCCAGCTCGGCCAGGTTCTTCAGCGAGTTGTCGAGATGCGACGGGTCGAACGGCGGGAACTGGATGGCCTCGCGCAGTTGAGCCGGCACGGCAGACCAGTCGTAGGACAGCGTCACTGCGGTCGAGTTCGGACCGAGCGAGGTCAGGTCGTAGCGCCACCACCATCCGCCGAACTCGAGGTGGTCGTCGTCGGGACCCTGCCCGGGCTGCCACCCGATTGCGTGTGGTCGGTCGAGAACCTCGACCCTGTTGGCCATCTCGTAGTCCTTGACGGGATAGTTCGGATTCGAGTGGTACATCGCCATCCGGAAGATCTGGCCCTGTTCTGTGAGCGGCTTGCCGTCGAGGGATTCGCGCACCCAGCCGGTGCCGTCGATGGCTTGATGTGTCGACGGGTCGGCGAGCACGTCGAACACGGTCTCGATCGGGGCGTTGACGTTGGCGGTGGCCCGCAGGCGTTCTTCAGTCATGCCGGTGCAGACCGCGGCTGCGGCGGGAAGTCATCGCTAGACCATTCCGCAGCCGGCCACGCCGCACACCAGCGACGTGCCGAGCAGCAGCGGCCACAGCGCGACCGCCACGGCCAGTGATGCGATGTTGGCGAAGACCGAGAACTCGTCGCTGAGCGCGTGCTCGAGCTGGCCGATGAGCTCGATGTGCAGCATCGCGTAACCGACGCCGATGACGGTGTAGACCAACGTCAGCCACAGCACGAGTTCGAGCCAGGTGTTGATCCCTCGTTGCAGCAACTTCTGCTGCACCCGCTGCCACATCGCCACCGCTACAGCCCGAGCAGCTCCGGCAGATCGGCCACAGAGTCGATCACGTGAGTGGGCTGCATCGCGAAATCGTCTGCGGCCCAACGGTCCAAGGTGTCCTGCCGAAATTTGCCCGTGCGCACCAGCACTCCCGTCATGCCGACCACCTGAGCGGCGAGCACATCGTTGTTGAGATCGTCGCCGACCATGTACATCTCGTCGGCCTCCACGCCGAGCCGGCTCGCCGCCGCGAGGAACCCCTCGGGTGCGGGCTTGCCGACGGCCGTGGCCTTGCGCCCCGACGTTTCCTCCATGCCGATCAGGTACATGCCGGTGTCGATGCGCAGCCCGTCGGTCGTGGTCCACGCGGTGCTGCGGTGCATCGCGACCACCGGCACCCCCTGAGCCATCCAGTCGTACACCCACGACAAGGTCAGGTGACTGTACTCCGGGCCGGCGCCGCCGAGCAGCACCACGTCGGGCGTCTCGGGGGCCTGCGGGCCGGCGAACTCGCCCGAGTAGACGATGTCGATGCCGGGCATGTCCTCGCCGATCTGCCCGCTGTTGACCAGGAAGCACCGCGCGTCGGGAAAGCGGTCGCGCACGTACTCCGCCGTCAGCACCGCCGCGGTGATGACCTCGTCGGGGCGGACCTGCATGCCCGCCTCGGTGAGCAGTTCGGCGATCTGCACCCGGGTGCGGGTGGTCGTGTTGGTCAGGAAGGAGCACGCGATCTGGTTGTCGGCCAACGCGCGCACGGTTTCGGCGGCGCCGGGGATCGGCCGCCACGACGTCACCAGCACACCATCGATGTCGAACAGCACACCACCGATAGCCATGGCCCGACAGTAAACCGCAATCGGATCAGCGCAAGTCGGACCGCGCCCAGCGAGTGTCGGCCACCCACGGCGACGCCTCGGCTGCGACGGACCACGCCAACTCGGCGGGTACGTCGATGACCTGATACCGCTTGACGCCCGCGGCAGTCGCGGCCACCAGGGTCGCCACCCCGGAGCGCCTCTGCATCAGCGTCTGCCGCACGGTCCAGCCGATGATGCCCGTGCCGGCGATGCAGTCGCGTCGACGCTGCAGGCTGCCGGTCCGCGCGACCAACCAGCCGGCCGCGACGCGGTGGCCCAGCGACCGCGCGCGGTCGGCGGCCAGTGCCGCACAGCACGCCGTGGCCACCGCCCAGACCGCCCACACCCAGGCCGGTGCCGGCCCGAGCGCCAACACCACCGCCGCCACCGCGGGCACGCCCAGCGCCCTGGTCCAGCGTCGGCGCGTCGCGGCGGGACCGTGCCCGCGCAGCGGTCCGCTCACCGCGTCGGGCCGCTCGATCAGATCCGTCAGCACCGTCTCGGCCGTCGCCTTCGGACACGGTGGCAGCAGCATCGACGCTTCGCCGGCGCCGGCCACCCCGGTCATCACCGCGTCCAGACGTGCACCGCCGAACAACCGCACCAGCAACGGTTCCCGCAGTGTGCCGCCGCGCAACCGGCGCATGTCGAAGGTGTGCTCGCGCACCCGGATCAGGCCGTGCCGCAGGTGCAGCACGTCGAAATCGCGTCGCAGTTCGAGGTTTCCGTAGGCCAGTAGGGATTGCAGCACCGACAGCACGACCGAGGCCAGTACCAGGACCACCGCGGCGAGTGCGACGCTGGCCACCACGCCGAGGCGCTCGGCGGCATCCAATCCGGCCTCGGCCAGCCGCGAATCACGCAGGGCCGCTTCGGCTCCCGCCTGGTACACCAGCCCGGCCGCAGCCACGATCATCGCCAGGCCGGTGAAGCTGAGCGCGCTGTAGCGCAGCCACGACGGTTTCCATCGTGCCAGCACCCTGCCGGCGGCGACGGGCTCGCCGTCGTCGGATGCCAGGGAGTCGGCCAGCAGGAGCGCGCGCAACTGCGGCACCTGCCCCGCGGGCACGCCGTCGAGCGCGAACGCGGCATCACCCGTGGCCTCCTGGCCGGTGCTGACCCGCAGCACGGTCAGGCCGAGCAGCCGGTGCAGCAGCCGCGCGTCGGTCGACACCGATCGTATTCTGTTGCGCGGCAGCGAGAGAACCTTGCGTTGCAGCAATCCCGTGCGCAGCTGGAGGTCACCGGGACCGATGCGATAGCTGGTGGTGAACCAACGGGCGAGCCCGACACCGACCGTCAGCGCGAGCGCCGCGAACGCCACGACCGGGTTGCCGGTCGCCGCGCCCAGCACCAGCGTGCCGACGATGACCGGGATCTGCCGCAGCACCTCGTGCACCGGTTGCGCCAGCAGCATCCGCGGGCTGAGCCGGTGCCAGGCGTCGGCGGGACCGGTCACGTCGCGTCCTGGTCGCCGATGGCCGCGTTGTCTGTCAGCTGGGCGACGATCCGGTCGGCCACATCGGCGTCGAGTGCCGCGATGCGCACCGCGCCCGCCGACGACGCGGTGGTCACGGTGACGGTGGCGAGGCCGAACATGCGGTCCAGCGGCCCCCGTTCGGTGTCCACGGTCTGCACCCGCGAGACCGGCGCGATGCGGCGCTCCTGGGTGAGCCATCCCGAGCGGGTGTAGACGGCCCGCGCGTCGATGTCCCACCGATGCACGCGGTAGCGCCACCACGGCACCACCATCACGAACAGCACGATGCCCAGCACCGTGCCCACGGCGGCCGCGGCGTGCACCCACGGCATGCGGCCGTCGACGGCGAACCACACCAGTTGGCCGAGCGCCAGCGCCCCCCAGGGAACGGCCGCGCCGAGCGCCCATACCACCGGCGCCTTGCGGCTCGGCTTGTTGGCGGGGTCGACGAGTGCGGTCATTTGCCGTCCAGCGTATGTAACCGCGGCCTTTGCGGCCGCTGAGTATGTTGATCACCATGGGCAGCAAATGGACCGCGGCCGACATCGGTGACCAATCCGGTCGGACCGCTATCGTCACCGGTGCGAACAGCGGCCTGGGCTACGACACCGCGGCCATCCTCGCCGAGAAGGGCGCGCACGTGGTGCTGGCGGTGCGCAACCTCGACAAGGGCGCCGAGGCCGTCGAGAGCATCAAGAAGACGACCCCGAACGCCGTCGTCGCACTGCAACAACTCGACCTGTCGTCGCTGGCCGGCATCCGCAAGGCCGCCGACGAACTGCGCGCCACCCACCCCCGTATCGACCTGCTGATCAACAACGCCGGCGTGATGTACGTGCCGACGCGCGAAACCACCGCGGACGGCTTCGAGATGCAGTTCGGCACCAATCACCTCGGCCACTTCGCGCTGACCGGACTGCTGCTCGACCACCTGCTGAGCGTGGACGGCTCGCGCATCGTCACGGTCAGCAGCGTCGGCCACCGGATCCTGGCGCGCATCCGCTTCGAGGATCCGCACTTCGAGACCGGCTACCACCGGGTGCAGGCCTACGGGCAGTCCAAGCTGGCCAACCTGCTGTTCACCTACGAACTGCAGCGGCGGCTGAAACTCAAGGGCGCGCCCACGATCGCCGTCGCCGCCCATCCCGGCTTCTCCGACACCGAACTCATGCGCTACCTGCCCGGTTTCATCCCGGACTTCCTCTGGAAGATGGCCACCCAACCCGCGTCGATGGGCGCGCTGCCGACCCTGCGCGCCGCCACCGACCCGGGTGTGCAGGGCGGTCAGTACTACGGGCCCGACGGCCTCGGCGAGGTCAAAGGTCATCCGAAAGTCGTTGCGTCGAGCGCGCAGTCGCACGACGAGGACATCGCACGCCGGCTGTGGACCATGTCCGAGGAACTCACCGGCGTCACCTACCCGCTGTGATGCGGTCCGTCGAGGAACACCAGCGCGTCGTCGCGGGACTGCTGCGCCGGCGCGCCCCGGTCAGCATGCCGGTCGGCGACGCCCTCGGTTTGGTGCTGGCCGACGACGTCGTCGCGCCGCTGTCGCTGCCCGGCTTCGACAACTCCGCGATGGACGGATACGCCGTGCTCGCCGACGACGTCGCGCCCGCCACGCCCGAGCATCCGGTGCTGCTGCCCGTCGCCGAGGACATCCCCGCGGGACGCACCGACATGCTGACGCTGAAACCCGGTACGGCGCACCGCATCATGACCGGCGCCATGCTGCCGTCCGGCGCGACGGCGGTGGTCCCGGTGGAGGCGACGAACGCGGCCACCGACACCGTCGAGATCCGCGCGGGCGCCAAGCCGGGCCAGCACATCCGCCGCGCGGGCGAGGACGTCGCCGCGGGCAGCACCGTGCTGCGCGCCGGCCAGGTCGTCTCCCCGGCCGCGCTGGGCCTCGCGGCCGCGCTGGGTCTCGGGGAGCTGAGCGTCATTCCGCGCCAACGCGTGCTGGTGATGTCCACCGGCACCGAGCTGGTGGCGCCCGGCACCCCGCTGCAGCCCGGTCAGATCTACGAGTCCAACGCCGTGATGCTCGCGGCGGCCATGCGCGACGCCGGTGCCGAGGTGGTGGCGTCGCCGATGACCGGTGACGACGTCGACTCGTTCCGTCAGACGCTCACCCGCCACGTCGGCTCGGAACCAGCCAAAGCGGATCTGATCGTCACCACCGGCGGCGTCAGCGCGGGCGCGTACGAGGTGGTCAAGGATGCCCTCGGCGGGTCGGTGGACTTCGTCAAGGTGGCGATGCAGCCGGGAATGCCGCAGGGCTCAGGCGTCGTGAACGGCACGCCGATCGTCACGCTGCCGGGCAACCCGGTCAGCGCGCTGGTGTCGTTCGAGGTGTTCATCCGCTCCCCGCTGCGCGCCGCGATGGGCCTGCCGAACCCGGGGCGTCCGCGCCGCACCGCGGTGCTGACCGAAGACCTCACCTCGCCGCGCGGCAAGCGGCAGTTCCGCCGCGGCGTGCTCGACGGCGACACCGTCACCAGCTACGGTCCCCCGGCGTCGCATCATCTGCGCTGGTTGGCGTCGGCGAACTGTCTGCTGGAGATCGGCGAGGACGTCGACACGCTGCCGGCGGGGTCGCGGGTCGATGTGTGGGACCTGGCATAGCGGTTTCGACGCCGACCCGGATCCGTAGAATCGCGACACGATGGCCAGACGCCCCGACCTCAGATCCGGCCCCGCGCGGCTCGTGGCGCTGGCCCGTACCACCATCCCCCCGATGCACCCGGCCGGCCTGCCGTTCGTCGGCGCCAGCCTCGCGGTCGCCGCGCTCGGGTACAAGAGTCGCTGGCTGCGCCGCGCAGGCCTGACGTCGGCCGCCGCCAACGCGGCGTTCTTCCGGCATCCGCCGCGGGTGCCACCCACCCGGCCCGGCCTGGTGGTCGCGCCCGCCGACGGGCTGATCTGCCTGATCGAAGAGGTCGAGCCGCCCGCCGAGCTGGGCCTGCCCGCAACGCCGTTACCGCGCATCAGCATCTTCCTGTCGGTGTTCGACGCACACGTGCAGCGCGCACCGATCGGCGGCGAGGTGATCTCGGTGGTGCACAGGCCGGGGTTGTTCGGCTCGGCCGAACTGGAGGCGGCCAGCGAGGACAACGAACGCAACAGCGTGCTGATCCGCGCGGCCGACGGCGTCGAGGTGATCGCCGTGCAGATCGCCGGACTGGTGGCCCGCCGCATCGTCTGCGAGGCCAAGGTCGGCGACAAGCTGGCGATGGGCCAGACGTACGGGCTGATCCGCTACGGCTCCCGGCTCGACACCTACCTGCCGGCCGGCTCGAACATCATGGTGACGACGGGCCAGCGCGCCCTTGCGGGTGAGACCGTATTGGCCGAGCTGCCGGGCTCTGATGTCGCCGCCGGGGCGGCTCCGTGATCAAGCCGCGCATCAAGAAAAACGTCGTCAGCCTCAAGATCCTGCCCAGTGCGATGACCGTCGCCGCGATCTGCCTCGGCCTGTCCGCGGTCAAGATGGCACTGGACGACCGCCCGACCGAGGCGATGGCGTTTCTGGCCGTCGCCGCCATCCTCGACGCGCTCGACGGCCGCATCGCGCGCATGCTCAAGGCGACGTCGCGCATGGGTGAGGAGATCGACTCGCTCGCCGATGCGGTGAACTTCGGTGTCGCACCGGCTTTCATCGTCTACGGCACGCTGCTGTCGCAGTCGCGGGTCGGCTGGATCGTGGTACTGCTGTACGCCGTGTGCATCGTGCTTCGGCTCGCCCGGTTCAACGCGATGCTCGACGTCGACAAGCCCGACTACGAGAAGAAGTACTTCGTCGGAATGCCCGCTCCGGCGGGCGCAATCGGCGCCATCGGCCCGCTCGCGGCGAAGATGCAGTTCGGCGAAGGCTGGTGGACCTCCGAGATGGCGGTCGTCATCTGGATGGTCGGCGTTTCGCTGCTGGTGGTCAGCACCATCCCGATGCGCAAGATCCACACGTTCTCGGTGTCGCCCAACATGGTCGCCCCGCTGCTTGCACTGCTCGCGATCGGTGTCGCTGCGGCGATTCTCTACGGCTACATCGTGATCCTGCTCATCATCGCCGCCTACGTCATACACATCCCGTTCGCGATCCGGACCCGGCGGTTCCTGGCCGCGCACCCGGAGGTCTGGGACGACAAGCCGCGCCAACAGCGCGCGGCGCGTCGGGCGATCCGGCGGGCGCAGCCACACCGCCGCTCGATGGCCCGCCTCGGACTGCGCAGGCCGGGCTCCTGACGTGACCGAACTGCAGGCCGACCGTCCCACCCCCCGCCCTCAGCTGACGCTGACCGCCCGCCTGAACACCTCCGCGCTGGACTCCCGGCGCGGCGTGGTCCGCCTGCATCCCGAAGCCATTGCGGCGCTGGGAATCCGGGAGTGGGATGCGGTGTCGTTGATGGGTTCGCGGACCACCGCCGCGGTCGTCGGCGAGGCGCCCGCGGGCACGCCGGCCGGAACGGCGTTGCTCGACGACGTCACGCTGTCCAACGCCGGGCTGCGGGAGGACACCACCGTGCTGGTCGTACCCGTCACGGTGTACGGCGCGCGCTCGGTGTCGCTGTCCGGATCCAGGCTTGCGACGCAGTCGATCTCGTCGGCGACGCTGCGGCAGGCTCTGTTGGGCAAGGTGATGACGGTCGGTGACACCGTGTCGCTGCTGCCGCGGGAGCTGGGCCCCGACATCCCGGCGTCGCGCGCCGCGGCGGCGCTGGCCTCTTCCGTGGGCATCACGTGGACGTCGGAGCTGCTGACCGTGACGGGTACCGATCCCGCGGGACCGGTGAGCGTGCAGCCGAATTCGTCGGTCACCTGGGGCAGCCCCGTTGCCCCTGGCCCGGCCGCCGGTACCGGCCAGGCCGTGGTCACCGCGCCCGAGAAGTCGCACACGGCGCACAGCATCGACGATCTCAAAGGCGCCCAGGCGCAGGCCCAGCGGCTCACCGAATGGCTCAAGCTGGCGCTCGACCAGCCCGAGCTTCTCGAAACACTCGGTGCGACAGCGAATCTCGGTGTGCTGGTGTCCGGGCCCGCCGGCGTCGGCAAGGCCGCGCTGGTCCGCGCGGTGTGTGCCGACCGGCGTCTCGTCGAACTCGACGGCCCGGAGGTCGGCTCCCTGCGGGCCGAGGACCGGCTCACGAGCGTGGCGTCGGCGGTGGCCACCGTCCGCGACGGTGGAGGCGTCCTGCTGATCACCGACGTCGACGCGTTGCTGCCGTCCGCCGCCGAGCCGGTGGCCACGCTGATCCTCGCCGAACTGCGCACCGCCGTAGGCACCCCCGGCGTGGCGTTCGTCGCGACGTCGCAGCAGCCGGACAACCTCGACCCGCGACTGCGCGCGCCCGACCTGTGCGACCGCGAACTCGGCCTGAGCCTGCCCGACGGCGCCATTCGCAAGCAGCTGCTCGAGGTCCTGCTGCGCGACGTGCCGGCCAAAGACCTCGACCTCGACGCGATCGCCGATCGGACACCGGGATTCGTCGTCGCCGATCTCTCCGCACTGGTCCGGGAAGGGGCACTGCGGGCGGCCGCGCGCGCCAGCGTCGACGGCGAGCCACCCGCGCTGACCCAGGACGATCTGCTCGGGGCGACGACCGTCATCCGCCCGCTGTCGCGGTCGGCCACCGAAGAGGTGTCGGTCGGTTCGGTGACGCTCGAGGACGTCGGCGACATGGCGGCCACCAAGCAAGCGCTGACCGAAGCGGTGCTGTGGCCGCTGCAGCATCCCGACACCTTCGCCCGGCTCGGCGTCGCGCCGCCGCGCGGAGTGCTGCTGTACGGACCGCCGGGCTGCGGCAAGACGTTCGTGGTGCGGGCCCTGGCCAGCTCGGGCCGGTTGTCGGTGCACGCGGTCAAAGGTGCTGAGCTGATGGACAAATGGGTCGGCGCGTCGGAGAAGGCGGTGCGGGAGTTGTTCCGGCGGGCCCGCGACTCGGCGCCGTCGCTGGTGTTCCTCGACGAGATCGATGCGCTGGCGCCGCGGCGTGGCCAGAGCTTCGATTCCGGCGTCACCGATCGGGTGGTCGCCGCGCTGCTGACCGAGCTCGACGGCATCGAACCGCTGCGCGATGTGGTGGTGCTCGGCGCGACGAACCGACCGGACCTGATCGACCCTGCGCTGCTGCGTCCCGGCCGGTTGGAGAAGTTGGTGTTCGTCGAACCGCCCGACGCCGAGGCCCGCCGCGAGATCCTGCGCACCGCGGGTAAGTCGATACCGTTGGCCTCCGAGGGGGATCAGGCCGTCGACCTCGACGCGCTCGCCGACGAACTGGAGGGCTACAGCGCCGCGGACTGCGTGGCGCTGCTGCGCGAGGCCGCACTGACGGCGATGCGCCGTTCGATCGACGCCGCGGACGTCACCGCGGCCGACGTCGCGACGGCGCGGCAGAACGTGCGCCCGTCACTGGACGCGGCCCAGGTCGAGTCGCTGCGGACGTTCAACGCCGCACGCTGAAGCCCGCCCCGGGCTGGATCTTGACAGTGGCTAGTTAACGCGGCATAGTCTGTCTCAGAACTTGCCACTGTCAAGATCGAAGGAGGCTTCGATGCCCGCCGCCATCACACCCGTCGTCCGTGCCGGTGACGCCGACCGGGCGAAAACCGCCACGCTGCTGGGCCAAGCGCTCGCCGGGGGCTTCCTCGACATGACCGAGTACGAGTCGCGCCTGCAGACCGCCTTCACCGCGCCGACCCGCGCCGACCTGCGCGCGCTGACCGCCGACCTGCCCGTCGAACACCTCAAGCGCACCGACCCGCGCCGGCGCGAGGCCCGGCGGCGCGCGGCGCGCCGAAGCGTGCAGTTCCACCTGGCCGCCTACCTGGCGATGGTCGTCATCGTCCTGACGGTGTGGCTGGCCGTCGGGCTGTCCGCGGGGTCCTGGTACTTCTGGCCGATCTGGCCGATCCTCGGCGCCGGCATCGGCGTGCTGGGCCACGCCCTGCCGATCCGGTTCGCGCTGACGACGCCGTGAGTCGGCCCCACCCGCGAGGGGTGGGGCCGACCGTGACGCGTCTACTCGCTATCGCCGGAGCCACCGCCGTCGTCTGAACTGCCCTCGTCGCCCGCACCGCCGCCGTCACCGGAACCGTCGTATCCGTCGGCCTGGCCGGACGTCGGCGATTCGGCAGGTGAGCCGGCCTCGCCGGCCGTCCCCGGATCCGTCTCCGCCACAGCGTCTTCCGACTCGTCGTCGGGCACTCCTTCGGTGACCTCACCGGGCACGGCCACGAAGCCCTCCCGGACCTGGGGCTTCTCGGCCGCTTCGGGTTCGACGGCCGGGCTGACCGTGACCTCCTCTTCGGCGGTCTCGGTCGCCGCCGCGGACGGAGCTTCGTCCTCGACAGGCGTGCTCACCTCGGCGATCTCGGCCTCGACGTCCGCGGACACCGGTTCGGTCGAGAGCGTGACCGTGGTGACGGCGTCGGTCGAAATCGCGCTCACCGCAGCCACATTCGGCGCCGCCGCGGGTGCGGTCAGCGCCGCGAAGACCATCTTGCCTGCTTCGATCAGGCTCGCGAACAGCCCGCGGTCGTAACCGTAGGGAGGCGTGCCGGGATTCAGCAGGCGGTCGATCACCGCTTCGGTGACGTCGCCGACGCCCTTGAGCAGGCCGGTGACGAACGCGCCCGGATCGCCCGCCTCAACCGCGGCGAGCATCGTCTCCGCCGCACCGCCGATCGCCGTGGTGAGTGCGTAGACGGACTGCAGGGGACCGAGCCCGATCGTCAGCAGGAAGTCCGGGTCGGCCAGCAGGCCGATGACGTTCGAGATCGGTGGCACCCCCTCGAACGGGCGCTGAAGCAGCGCTACCAGGTCGACCAGCGGCCCGCTGCCGGTGAAGATGGCCTCGAGAACGGGACCGGTCACCGGGACGATGACCATCTCCACGAGCGTGTTCAGCCCGGCCGTGATCTGACCGGCGGAGATCTGCTCAACGGCCAGTTGGATCTTGGCCGGTGCGTCGGACAGCGCCGTGCCGAACTGTGCGGCGAATGCGGACGCCACCTCGAGGAGTTCCTGGAGGGTCGGAAGTTGTCCCAGCACGGGAATCGCCGCGACCGAGGGCTGCAACACCGACCTGCCGAGCACACCACCCGTGGAGCCGGAGGCGTCCGCGAGGCTCGGCGACAGCGCGGCGAGCGGCTTGGCGAACGCAGACAGCTCAGCCGTCGCGGAGCGAACCGTGGCCCGCGCGTCGGGTACATCCGGCATGGGCGGGGCCACGGGGGCCGCGACAAGGATCCCGGCTCCGATGACCGCCACTCCCGCGGCGAACGATGAGCGTGCAGCTAATTGCATGTCAACCCTTTCTGGATCGTCAATTTCCCCCGTCGGCCGGAAACCTACCGGAGAGTAACCTTCGGTCAAGTAGCAATTCTCCAGCTCAGCGCCGCATCGCACGATGCCCAGAAATGACACCCGCAGCCAGCTATTTGCTCGCGAGGCGTACGACCACCGGAGCCGTCGGCCTTCGGCAAAGCCCGGGGTGATCATCCAAACATAAGTCCACTTATGCCGACTTCAGGTACGTCAACTTACTGGTCGGTCAGTTGGCCTACGGCAAACGATATGGTCAGGATGGGTACACGCGAGCGCGACGGGCCCTGCCCGCTACGGCGCGGTGCCGACGGTCAAGATCGTCCCCCGCAACGGCTCCGGCAAGCGCGTTGCGTCAGAACCAGAGTCCGGTGTCGATTCGCCCGGAGCGGGCCGGCTCAACCCACGCGCCGATGCGATGCGTATCACATAGTGAGACGGTCGGTTCGATGCGGCGGCAGCCACCGGTCGACGGCCGCTCGAAGCTCGGCCGCGTCGGGCATCCGCTCCGCGGCCCACGCCACATAACCGTCGGGCCGAACCAGCAGCGCTTCCGGCAGTTCCGGATATCCACCGACGGCGCGCCCGACGTCGGGTCGATCGATGTCGACCGCCTCCGCCGTCACCACCACGAACCTGCCCGTGCGCAACAACTCATAGAGGCGCGTACCCCCGCACTCGACATCGGGCATTCGGCGGCCGACCATGCGGTGCTCGCCGTTCGGATGCGCGTACGCGATGCCGATGCCACTCAACCGCCCGGCCATGAACCGCCTCGTGCGCGGGATCCGGGTCACCGCGCCGACGGCGATGCGCTGCAACCTGCGCTGCAGCCGCGACCGGCCGAGCACCAGCTGGTTGAACGCATCGGTCAGCCGCAGCACCGAGGCACCGACCGGGTGCCGCTCGGCCTGGTACGTGTCGAGGAGCCAGGACGGTGCCCAACCGCCGACCGCGGCCGCCAGCTTCCAGCCCAGGTTCATCGCGTCGCCGATGCCGGTGTTCATGCCCTGGCCGCCGAGCGGTGAGTGCACGTGCGCGGCATCCCCCGCGAGGAAGACGCGGCCGTCCCGGTAGCGCCGGGCCTGTCTGCGCTCGGACAGGAAGCGCGAACTCCATCGCATCTCGGTCATGCCGTAGTCCCCGCCCGCGATGCGCTCGAACGAGCCGCGGATCTCGTCGAGGGACACCGGCTCGGACAACGGCGCCTGCTCGCGAATACGGTCCCAGGCGATCGCGCGAAACCAGCCGTCTCCGAACGGGATCAACAGCACCACACCGCGCTCGTTGGTCACGCCGGTCAACGTCTCCGACGGCGCGGTCGCCAGGCGCACGTCGGCCAGCAGGATGTGCGTCTCGTACTGCTTGCCGACGAAGTCGATGCCGGCCAACCGTCGGATGCCGCTGTGCGCGCCGTCGCAACCCACCACATACGAGGTGCGCACGGTGCGGCCGTCGGCGCAGTCGACGGTGACCCCGCCGTCGTCCCGAGTCAGTCCTACCACCTCCGCGCCCCGGAGCACCGGCACGCCGAGCGCTTCGGCGCGGGCAGCCAGCACCTGCTCGGTGCCGCTCTGCGGAACGATCAGCAGCATGCCGTAGCGGCTCGGCAGGTCCGCAAGGCTGATCGGGACGCCGCCGGGCGGCGCGATCTCGTACACCGGCACGCCGCGCGGCAACAGATCGTCGGTCAGCCCACGGGCGTCGAGCAATTCCAGCGTGCGCGCATGCACCGCGAACGCCCTCGTGATGTTGGGCGTCGAGGCACGCTGCTCCACCACCGTGACGTCACATCCGGCCAGGGCGAGCTCGCACGCCAGCATGAGCCCGGTCGGCCCCGCGCCCACGACCACAACATCTGTAGTGATCACTACGCCGGATAGTAGCCCCGATCCGCCCACGTAGACTGGGAAAAACCAAAAGCCATCACACGGCTGACACCCCGACCGTCCCGAAGATCGGAGTGCCCTGCTCGCCATCCTGCTCGCGCATGCGGTCGCCACCGCATTGGCGCCCGTGCTCGTTTACCGGTGGGGCCGGATGGCCTTCTATCCGTTGGCGCTGGTGCCCCTGGGCTCGCTGATCTGGGTCGCGCTGAACTGGCCGGGTCCGGGACGCTCGACGACCACCACCGTGCAGTGGGTGCCCGAGCTGTCGATGGACATCACGCTGCGCTTCGACCCGCTCGCCGCGATCATGAGCGTGCTGGTGCTGGGCATCGGCGCGCTGGTGCTGTTTTACTGCGCCGACTACTTCCACCACCGCGACGGCCACAAGGAAAACCGACTGCCCAGCTTCGCCGCGGAACTCGTCGCGTTCTCCGGTGCGATGTTCGGACTGGTCATCAGCGACAACATGCTGGTGCTCTACGTGTTCTGGGAGCTCACCACCGTCCTGTCGTTCCTGCTCGTCGGCCATTACGCCGAGCGCGCGACCAGCCGCCGCGCCGCCACCCAGGCGCTGCTGGTGACGACATTCGGCGGGCTGGCGATGCTGGTCGGCATCATCGTGCTCGGCAACAGCACGGGCAGCTACCTGCTGTCAGAGGTCATCGCGTCGCCGCCGACCGGCGTGGCCGCATCGGTCGCGGTGGCGCTGATCCTCGTCGGCGCGCTGTCCAAGTCGGCGATCGTGCCGATGCACTTCTGGCTGCCGGGCGCGATGGCCGCGCCGACCCCGGTCAGCGCCTATCTGCACGCCGCGGCGATGGTCAAGGCCGGTGTCTATCTGATCGCGCGCATGACACCCGGGTTCGCCGACAACCCTGTGTGGCGCCCCGTCGTCGTCACCCTCGGCCTGGTGACCATGCTGATGGCCGGCTGGCGGGCGGTGCGCGAGTACGACCTCAAGCTGATTCTGGCGTTCGGCACGGTCAGCCAACTGGGCTTGATCACGGTGATGGTCGGCGCGGGCGGCAGCGACATGATGCTTGCGGGGCTGGCGATGCTGTGCGCTCACGCCATGTTCAAGGCCTCGCTGTTCATGGTCGTCGGCGTCGTCGACCACGCCACCGGCACCCGCGACATCCGCAGGCTGGCCTGGCTGGGGGACCGGGCGAAGCCGCTGCTGCTCATCGCCGTCGGGGCCGCCGCGAGCATGGCGGCGCTTCCACCGTTCTTCGGCTTCGTCGCCAAGGAGGCCGACCTCGAAACCGTGCTGCACAGCCCGACGCTCGGCGACTGGGCGCCCGTGGTGCTGACCGGCATCGTGGTCGGTTCGGTGTTCACCACCATCTACAGCCTGCGCTTCCTGTTCGGCGCCTTCGGCCGCAAGGGACGTCCCGAACCCAGCACGCGCGTTGCCGAAATGCACCGCCCGGCATTGACTTTCCTTGTCGCCCCCGCGGTTCTCGCCGCGGCCGGGCTGGTGTTCGGGTTGTGGCCCACGGGTCTCGGCGACGTGCTCGAGGACTACTCGGACACGGTGCCCGGCGGCAATGACTACTACCTCGCCCTGTGGCACGGGTTGGGGCTGCCGCTGCTGCTGTCGGTGCTCGTGCTGGTCGCCGGCACCGCGGCCTTCGTCTACCGTGGCCGGTTGAAGCGGCTGCGCACGGTGCGCGAACCGCTCGGCAACGCCGACCGCATCTACGACGGCGTCGTCCAGCGTCTCGACCTGTGGTCGGTGGAGCTGACCGCGATCACACAGCGCGGCTCGATCCCGGCGATTCAGTCGGCGATTCTGTCCACCCTGGTCGCCGTCCCGGTGATCGTGCTGGTACTCGGCGCCCGGGACCGTCCCGACTTCCGACTGTGGGGTTCGCCGCTGCAGGTGGTGGTCGGGCTGATCATCCTCGCCGCAGCGCTCGGCGCCATGGTGATGCGCAACCGGTTGGCCGCCGTGCTGCTGGTCGGGGTGGCGGGTTACGGCTGCGGCGCGATCTTCGCCTTTCACGGGGCACCCGATCTCGCACTCACCCAATTTCTCGTCGAGACACTGACTTTGGTCATCTTCGTGTTGGTGCTGCGCACACTGCCCGCCGAGGCAGACCGCGCCCACATCCGGCGCTACCGGTGGTGGCGCGCCGCGCTCGCCCTCGCCGTCGGTGCGACGGTGACCACTCTTGCCGTGTACGCGATGGCTGCGCGCACCACCGCGCCGATCGCCGCCCTGATCCCCGACGCCGCTTACTACCGCGGCCACGGCGCCAACGCCGTCAATGTGTTGCTGGTCGACATCCGCGCCTGGGACACCATGGGCGAGATCATGGTGCTGCTGGTCGCTGCCACCGGCGTGGCGTCGATGGTGTTCCGCAACAGGCGGTTCGGCGCGGCACCGCGGGTCGCCGACGCGGGACAACCCGACATCGGATTGCCCGCCGACGCGCTGACGAGGCCTGCTGCCGGTGAGATCGTCTGGCTGCGCGGCAGCGGCCTGCGCGACCCGCGGCACCGGTCGCTGGTGCTCGAGGTCGCCACCAGAATCATCTTCCCGCTGATGATGGTGCTCTCGGCGTACTTCTTCTTCGCCGGCCACAACACCCCGGGCGGCGGATTCGCCGGCGGGTTGATGGCGGGCCTGGCGCTGGTGCTGCGCTACCTGGCCGGCGGACGGTACGAGATCGGCGAAACCCTGCCGGTGGACGCCGGCAAGATCCTGGGCGCCGGCCTGACGCTGTCGGTCGGGACGGCGCTGGCCTCGCTGCTCATGGGCGCCCCGGCGCTGTCGTCGGCGCTGATTCAGTTCGAGGTGCCGGTGCTCGGCACGGTCAAGTTCGTCACGTCGCTGTTCTTCGACCTCGGCGTGTACCTGATCGTCGTCGGCCTGGTTCTCGACGTGCTGCGCAGCCTGGGGGCGCGTATCGACATCGAGATGACCCAGCGCCTCGAGACCATGGCGGGTGCGCGATGACCACCTCGTTCGTCCCACTCGTCCTGATCGGTGGACTCACCAGCGCCGGGGTCTACCTGCTGCTCGAACGCACGCTGACGCGAATGTTGCTGGGCCTGTTGCTCATCAGCAACGCCGTCAACCTCCTGATCCTCGTGGTCGGCTCACCGTCGGGCAACCCGCCGATCCGGGGACGCACCAGCAACGGCCAGACCATCACCGCGGATCCGTTGGCTCAGGCCATGATCCTCACTGCCATCGTGATCACGATGGGCGTGGCGGCTTTCGTGTTGGCGTTGGCGTACCGGTCGTACCAGTTGACCACCGAGGAAGATGTCGGCGACGACCCCGAAGACGCCAAGGTATCCGAGATGGCCGCCCTGGACACGACGGCCATCGAGGAGGACCGCCCCCGGTCGGACCGGGCCCGCGACACGGAGCTGCCCGACGAACTCGACGCGCTGCCGGGATACGAGGGATCCAAATGAGTCTCGCGACGGTGCTGACACCGCTGCCGGTGCTCGTTCCGAGCATCGCCGCCGCGGCGACGTTGATCGCCGGGCGCCGGCCGCGATTGCAGCGGACCATCGCGCTGGCCGCGCTGTCTGTCGTCGTCGTTGTCTGCTTCGCACTGCTCTACCTCGCCGACCGCGACGGCACCCTCGTCCTCAACGTCGGCGGCTGGGGACAGAGCGTGCCGGGCATGGGACCGCTGGGCGTCACGCTCGTCGTCGACCGGTTGTCGGCGCTGATGCTGGTGGTGTCGTCGATCGTCCTGCTGGCCGTCGTGTTCTACGCCATCGGGCAGGGCATCCGCGACGGCGACGAGCGCCAGCCCGTGTCGATCTTCCTACCGACATATCTGGTGCTGTCCGCGGGCGTGTGCACGGCCTTTCTCGCCGGTGACCTGTTCAACCTGTTCGTCGGGTTCGAGGTGCTGCTGTCCGCGAGCTACGTATTGCTCACCATCGGCGCCAGCAAAGACCGTGTGCGCGCTGGGATCTCGTACGTGATGGTGTCGATGGTGTCGTCGCTGGTGTTCCTGTTGGGCATCGGGTTGGTCTACGCCGCGACGGGCACGCTCAACATGGCCGAGGTCGCCGTCAGGCTCGACGGAGTCAGCGAGGGCACCCGCTCCGCACTGTTCGCGGTGCTGCTGGTGGCGTTCGGTATCAAGGCCGCGGTGTTCCCGCTGTCGGCGTGGCTGCCCGACAGCTATCCGACCGCGCCCGCCCCCGTCACCGCCGTGTTCGCCGGCCTGCTCACCAAAGTCGGTGTGTACGCGATCATCCGAGCGCACTCGCTGCTGTTCCCCAGCGGCGGACTCGACCGGGTGCTACTGGTCGCGGCGCTGCTGACCATGCTGGTCGGCATCCTCGGGGCCATCGCCCAGAGCGACATCAAACGGCTGCTGTCCTTCACCCTTGTCAGCCACATCGGGTACATGGTGTTCGGCATCGCATTGTCCAGTGAACTCGGCATGTCCGGCGCCATCTACTACGTGGCGCACCACATCGTCGTGCAGACCACCTTATTCCTGGTGGTCGGGCTGATCGAGCGCCAGGCCGGGGCGTCGACGATGCAGCGACTCGGCGGCCTGGCCGCGGCCAGCCCGCTGCTGGCGTTCGTCTTCGTCGTGCCCGCACTCAATCTCGGTGGTATCCCGCCGTTCTCCGGCTTCGTCGGCAAGGTGGCGCTGCTGGAGGCCGGCGCCCAGGACGGATCGGTGCTGGCGTGGGTGTTGGTCGGCGGCGGCGTGATGACGAGCCTGCTGACGCTCTATGTGGTGACGCGGGTGTGGACCAAGGCATTCTGGCGGACGCGCGCGGACGCGCCGGAAGGACATCTGTCCGGAGCCGCCCCGTCGGCGTTGCTCGACGAACCGGAGGACATCCAGTTCGTCGACCGCGATCATGTGGGGCGGATGCCGGCCGGAATGGTGGCACCGACGGGCGCGCTGATCGCGGTCGGGCTGGCCTTGACGGTGTTCGCCGGACCGATCTTCGCCTACAGCAGTCGCGCATCGGCCGAGGTGCTCGACCGCAGCCAGTACATCACCGCGGTGGTGGGTAACCGATGAGACGAATCGCGTTGCGGGCGTGGGTGATCTGCTGGCTGATCCTGGTGTGGGTGCTGCTGTGGGGTACGTTGTCGGCGGCCAACGTGCTGTCGGGACTCGCGGTGGCTCTGCTGATCACAGTGCTACTGCCGTTGCCCGCCGTGCCGGTAGAGGGCCGGGTCCATCCGCTGTCCCTGCTCCGCTTGATCGCCACCGTCTTCTACTACCTCATCCTGTCGTCGGTACAGGTCGCTTCCCTTGCGCTGCGCCGCAAACCGCCACTCTCGGCGGTGATGCGGGCGCATGTCGGGGTCAAGTCGGATCTGGTACTTGCGTTGGCGGTCAACATCTTCAACCTCATTCCGGGCACCATCGTGCTGGAGATCGACACGGCACGGCGCGCGTTGTACATGCACGTCATCGACATCGGTTCCGATCGTGCGGTGGCTCAGTTCTACCGTCAGATCCGCGTGATCGAACAGCTTCTGATCGCGAGCTTCGAACGCGGCGCCGACTGGCGCCCGGCATCGTCCCAGGAGAGCGCATGACCGTCGTCTGGATCATCGCCGCTGTCATGCTGATCACCGCGGCGGCGCTCACGACGTTCCGGCTGCTGGCCGGGCCGAGCACCCTCGACCGCCTGGTGGCCGTCGACACCCTGATCGCGGTGACGATGTGCGGTGTCGGCACGTGGGCGGCCTACAGTCTCGACACCACGGTCACCTACGGCCTGACCGCACTGGCTCTCATCACCTTCGTCGGCTCGGTCAGCGTCGCTCGATTCCGGGTGCCCGACGTCGAAGAGCCCCGAGCGGATCGGGGTTCGCGATGAACACCCTCGACATCATCACCAGCGTGCTGGTGCTCGGCGGCTCGACGCTGGCACTCACCGCCGCCCTCGGTGTGGTGCGGTTCCCCGACACGCTGACCCGAATGCACGCGGCGTCCAAGCCGCAGGTGCTCGGTCTGCTGCTGGTGCTCGCCGGTGCCGCGATCCGGCTACGCGGGCACAGCGACGTCGGCATGCTCCTCCTGACCGGACTGTTCACCGTCATCACCGCGCCGGTGGTGGCCAACCGTGTCGGCCAACTCGCGTACCGCGAGCAGAACATCCGCGACGACCTGCTGACCACCGACGAAATGCTTGACTTCGTCCAGCACGGGGAATCAGAAGGCAATGGTCAGGACTGACGACGACAGCTCGGACATCGCCGCGAGCGCCGGCGCGGCGGCGCTGGCTGTCGCTTGGTCGCGGGCGCAGGAGCAGGACACCGAGTGTCCGCTCTTCACCGACCCCTACGCGCAGCTGTTCGTCGACGCCGCCGCGGAGCGGGGCTGGCAGCTGCCGCCCGCACACCTGCTCGAGCGGCTCCGGGTCATCGGCGGATATGCGGCGTCGCGCACCAAGTGGTTCGACGAGTTCCTCATCGCCGCCGGAGCGAACGGTATCGACCAGGCGGTGATCCTGGCGCCGGGACTCGATGCACGCGCGTGGCGACTGCCCTGGGTCGGCGGCAGCGTAGTCTTCGAGATCGACCAGCCGAAGGTGTTGGCGTTCAAGGCCGAAGTGCTGCACCGGCACGAAGCGACGCCCGGCGCTCGCTGGGTCGCCGTGCCCGTCGACCTGCGTGACGACTGGCCGGATGCGCTGCGCGGCGGGGGTTTCGACACGACCGAACCGACCGCGTGGGCTGCCGAGAACCTGCTGGCGCAGATGCCCGCGGAGGGCCAGGACCTGTTGTTCGAGCGAATCCACGATCTCAGCGCGCGCGGAAGCCGGGTGGCCGTGGAGGACTTCGGCGGCGGGCTCACCGAGGAACGCACCGGGGTGGTCGACTGGCTCGCCGGGCGCGGCTGGGAGGTGACGTCGATCGCGGCCGCCGACCTGATGGACCGCTACGGCCGCTGCGCCGCGGGCGAAGCCGACGACAGCACGCCGCGAACGGCTTTCGTGGAGGGCCGGCTGCCGGTCTAGCCGCCGCGCCGGAAAGCCCGTCACTCCCCCGCGGACAGCTGGAACTCGACCATCGCGGTGACGGTCTCGACGGCGTCGCGCAGCGCCGCCAGTCGCTCGGCGGCGCTCGGCGCGGCCAGCACGGCGTAGCGGTCGGCCTGGCCCATCGGCAGTCGGGAGGTCAACGCGTACAACCACTTTCCGACATCACCGGAAGCGTCGGCGCCGGCAACGATGTCACGGGCGTTGACCTCGGCGCCGCGCGCGGCGGCGATCCGCTCGAACAGCGCGACCACGCGGTCCTCGACGTCGCGGATGGCGTCGATGTCGACGGCGGCGCCGGGCTGGTCCGGCCATGATTCGATCGCGGCCCGCGGGTACGGGTTGTCCGGTTGCCACTCGAGCACCCGGATCCGCTCGCCCATCACGCACCGCAGCCGGTAACGGCCGTCGCCGAAGTCCGCGCATTCGGCGATGCGGGCCAGCGCACCGACGTCGCTGCGCATGTCGCCGCCGCCGACCTCACGGCCCGCCTCGATCAGCACCACGCCGAATGCCGGATCGTCCAGCGTGAGACAGTCGGAAACCATTGCGGCGTAACGTGGTTCGAAGATGCGCAGCGGCAGCTCCTCGCCGGGCAGCATGGCCACCTGCAGCGGGAACATCGGGACGGCGGCCATGGCTAGATGTCCAACTCCGCGACGAGCGCGTCGACCACCGCCCGCAGGTCGCCGTCGTGCTCCTCGGCGACACGGCGTTGCCGCTGATACGACGCGCCGGTCCGATAGATGTCGGCAACACGAGCGAGTTCGTCGGCGCAGTGCAGTGACCGCGCGACCGGCTCGAGGCGGTTCAGCAGATCGTCGAGATCCTCGGTCACCAACCGCTCATTGCTGTCCGCGTCCAGGATGATGACCGCGTCGAGACCGTAACGCGCTGCGCGCCACTTGTTTTCCTGCACGTGCCAGGGCGGCATGGCCGGCAGCCTCTCGCCGGCCTCGAGTCGACGGTCGAGGTCGACGATCAGGCAGTGCGTCAACGCCACCAGCGCGCCCAGCTCCCGCAGGTTGGAGACGCCGTCGAAGATCCGGACCTCGACCGTGCCGATGTGCGGGGAAGGCCGTATGTCCCAACGGATCTCGTTCATGTGATCGATGATCCCGGTCTTCTTCTGGTCGTGCACGAAGCGCTCCCACTCCGCCCACGTCTGGAAATGGAACGGCAACCCGGCCGTCGGCAGCTGCTGGAACATCATCGCCCGGTTCGAGGCGTAGCCGGTGTCTTCGCCGTCCCAGAACGGGGACGACGCCGACAGC
Source organism: Mycobacterium sp. B14F4 (assembly GCF_039871645.1). NCBI lineage: Bacteria > Bacillati > Actinomycetota > Actinomycetes > Mycobacteriales > Mycobacteriaceae > Mycobacterium > Mycobacterium sp. B14F4. Next base: position 201,304 of record NZ_JBDPMF010000003.1, read on the forward strand.
GCCAGCAGGTGCGGGTAGTGGTTGAGCAACGAGGTGATGATCGCCATCACCTTGTGCGCCGAGGAGATTCCGACGTGCACGTGCACACCCCAGATCAGCATCTGCCTGCCCCACCACTGGGTGCGCTTGATCAGCTCGGCGTAACGCGGTGCGTCGGTCAGGCTTCCCGGGGACCACTTCGCGAACGGATGCGTGCCCGCGCAGAACAACTCCATACCGCGATCGCGGACGATCTGGCGCGCCGTGCCCAGAGTGGTGCGCAGGTCCTCCATCGCCTCCGGTACGGATTCGCAGATGCCGGTGACGATCTCGACGGTGTTGCGCAGCAGCTCCTTGTGCACGCGCGGATTGTTCTCGCCGAGTTCTTCGATGACCCCGGTGGCCTCGTTGCTCAGGCCGCGGGTTTCCGCGTCGACGAGAGCGAACTCCCACTCGACCCCGACCGTCGGCCGGGGCGAGCCGATGAAATCGATGCGGCTGCTAGCCGGTACGGATAACACCGCATGCCACCCGAGCGCCGGCGTCACCGGTCGCCAGAGTGGCCTGGTCCGGCGGCGGATCGCCGTTGACCTGCTGGTAGCGCTCCGGTGGGATGTTGGCGAAGTTGTCCGCCTTCTCGTGGATGATGATCGCGGTGCCTTCGCCGTCGGTCAGTTCCTCGGCGGTGAACGCGTCCGTCGTCGTCACCAGCATCGCGGAGCCGTCCTCGCGCACCTGAAGCGACGACAGGTCGCCGCTGGCGGGGTGACCGCTGCGGCCCGGCACCTGGAAGTGCCCACCCGCAGAGTTGAAGTTGCCCGGCGCGCCGCCGGCCGGGGCGACCGAGTTGGCCTCGCACTTGCCGACCTGGTGGATGTGCATGCCGTGGAAGCCGGGCGTCAACTCTTCTGGCGCCGTGGTCCGCACGGTGACCGTCGCGTAGTCACCGGTGAACTGGATCTCCGCCGTGGCAACCGGGGTGCCGTTGGCCAGCTTCAACTCGGCGGTCAGCTTCTCACCGCTGGGCTGGCTCTCGGCCTGGCCCTCCGCCGCCGGACCGCCGTCTTCGCCGGGCGGTGCGGACGGTGCTGGGGAACCGGTCCAGATCGACGGCGTGGTGCCGGGCGTACTACTGGGTGTCTCGGGTGCGGAACAGGCACTCAACGCGAGTGCGGGCACAACGAACGCAGCAGCGGCAGCAACGGTCTTGAGCATGAAGCAGAGCCTAGCCGGTGACCACTACCACCACGCCCGGTGGCTGGTCGGCAAGCTCGGGCACGCGTGGTTCGACCGGAGCCTCGAGCAGTCGGCCCACCTCCTCGGCGGCTTCGCGCTCGCCCGGCGCGTCGCTGAAGTAGACCGTGGTGGCTGTGACGTCCGGCAGTTGCAGGTTCCCGGTCTCGGTGACGTTCCACTCGGCGTCGCGCAGGCGGTTCGCCACCCCCTCGGCAGCGCCCGGCACCTCCGAGATGTTGAAGACCCGCACGTCGGCCCGGGCCGCTTCGGGAGCTTGCGAACTGGTCGGGGTGCTCGTCATGGTCGTCGTGGCGATCGGCGACTGCGCGTCGCCCTCGTCATCGCCGGAGCCCATCGCCTGGAAGCCGACCAACAGGAACACCACGCCCAGAAACAACAGCACCATGACCATGGCACGAAGAGGCAGGCCGGACGAGTCTCGCTGGTTCATTGCGCCCACCTTATCGAGATGCGCCGCCGGCACCGAAGACGCAGGAGGACTCAGGTGACGTCGAAGCCGAGTCGCCGCGCCGCCCGCGCCTTCTGCCTGCTTGCCCGCAACCGACGTAGCCGCTTGACCAGCATGGGGTCCGCCGCCAGCGCCTCCGGGCGGTCGACCAGCGCGTTCAGCACCTGGTAGTAGCGGGTGGCCGACATCGAGAAGAGTTCCTTGATGGCGTCTTCCTTTGAGCCGGCGTACTTCCACCACTGTCGCTCGAAGGCCAAGATGTCGTGCTCGCGACGGGTCAGCCCGTCGGAGAGATCAGAGTCGTCCCCAGATTGCTCAGTCCGCGCGATCGCGCCGTCCATATCGCTTGTGGACCCTTCCGACAAATGACATCGCTGTAGTTCGGCGCTCATTCAATCACGGGTTTGCACCCTGACGCGTCAGACATGCCCGCGAGTCTGCACGCAATGCTTGCCCACTTAAGCTTGCCGAATGGCCGTCGTACCCATTCGCATCGTAGGAGATCCGGTCCTGCACACCGCGACCGAGCCGATTCCCGTCGGCGACGACGGTTCGCTGCCCGCCGATCTGGCGGACCTGATCACCGATCTCTACGACACGATGGACGCCGCGAACGGTGTGGGTTTGGCCGCCAACCAGATCGGCGTCTCGAAGCGGGTGTTCGTCTACGACTGCGCCGAGGAGCGCGGCAGGACGACGCGGCGGCGCGGAGTTGTCGTCAACTCGGTGCTGGAGACCTCCGAGGTGCCCGAGACGATGCCCGATGACGACGACGACGACGAGGGTTGCCTGTCGGTGCCCGGGGAGTCGTTTCCGACGGGCCGGGCGGACTGGGCCCGGGTCACCGGACTGGACGCCGACGGCGCACCGGTCACGCTGGAGGGCACGGGACTGTTCGCCCGGATGCTGCAGCACGAGACCGGCCATCTCGACGGCTTCCTGTATCTGGATCGGTTGGTCGGCCGACATGCCCGCAGCGCCAAGCGAACGGTGAAGTCACACGGCTGGGGCGTGCCGGGATTGACGTGGATGCCCGGCAAGGACCCCGACCCGTTCGGCCACTGAAGTCACTGATGCGTTTCCCCTCTCTGGGGTCGCGGGTGATCATCCGCTACCGACTGCCCGCCGGCACCTCGCCGCCGCTGACCGATGTGGTCGGCCATCTGGTCGAGGCAGGCCCGACACTTCGGGTGCAGACGAAGCACGGTGACATCGTCGACGTCGGGGCCGACGACGTGGTGATCATGAAGGTGCTCCCCGCCGCGCCGGTGCGCACCGCCGACATCCGCAACCTCGAACATGCCGCGGCGCTGGCGTGGCCGGGTCTCGAGCACCGATGGCTCGACGGCTGGCTGCTGCGCGCCGCCGACGGTCACACACACCGCGGCAACTCGGCCGTGCCGTTGGGTTTCGACGCCGACGCGTCGGCGCTGCCGGCCATCGTCGAGTGGTACGCCGAGCGGGGACTGGCGCCGTGGCTGTCGATCCCGGACAGGTTGTTCCGGCTGTGGCGCGGCGAGCCGCACCTCGACACCGTGGTGATGACGTGTGACGTGGCCGCCGAGGCGGAAGCTGCCGACGGGGTGACGCTGGCCGCCGTCCCGGACGACGAGTGGCTGCGGGTCTACCAACGGGATGTCCCGGTCGAGGTGCTGACGGCGGTGGTCGACGGCGAGGCGGTGTTCGGATCGATTGGCGGTGCGGCCGTCGGACGCGCGGCGGTCACTGCCTCCCCCGATGGCACACGGTGGGTCGGGCTGTCGGCGGTGCGGGTCGATGAATCGCAACGCCGTCATGGCCATGCCCGCAGGCTGTGCGCCGCTCTGCTGGCATGGGGCGCCGAGCACGGCGCGACACGCGCCTATCTGCAGGTGCTGACCGACAACCACGCCGCAGCAACCCTTTTCGAGTCGATGGGCTTCCACATCCAGCACCACTCTCGATACCTCTCGGCCGAGACGCTTCAGAAGGGTGGTAAATGGTAGTTGGCGGCGAACCAGGCTGGGTGCGGCGACAATCGCCGCCTCAGTAGTGTCGGTGGGGTGCGAATCGCCACCTGGAACGTGAACTCGATTCGGGCCCGGGTCGATCGCGTCGCGGACTGGCTGGAGCGGGCGGACGTCGACGTGCTGGCCATGCAGGAGACCAAGTGCTCCGACGAACAGTTCCCCTACATGCCGTTCCTCGCCGCCGGCTACGAGGTGGCGCACTGCGGGTTCAACCAATGGAACGGTGTGGCGATCGCCTCCCGGGTCGGCATCGAGGACGTGCAGGTCGGGTTCGAAGGCCAGCCGACCTGGAGCGACAAACCGGACATCGAAGCGGCCGCCGAGGCTCGGGCCCTCGGCGCGACGTGCAACGGGGTGCGGGTGTGGAGCCTGTATGTGCCCAACGGTCGCTTCGTCGGGTCGCCGCACTACGCGTACAAGCTGGAATGGCTTGCCGCTCTGCGTGATACAGCCCAGAAGTGGCTCTCGGACGATCCGGCGGCACAGATCGCGATGATGGGTGACTGGAATATCGCGCCGACCGACGAGGACGTGTGGAGCGTGGAGTTCTACCGCAACAGCACCCACGTCACCGAACCGGAACGCGCGGCGTTCGACGCAATCGTCGAGGCGCGTTTCACCGATGTGGTGCGGCCATTCGCACCGGGACCGGCCGTATTCACCTACTGGGACTACACGCAGCTGAGGTTCCCGAAGAACCGGGGCATGCGCATCGACTTCATCCTCGGCTCACCGGCATTTGCCCAGCGCGTCACGCACGCCGAGATCGTCCGCGACGAGCGCAAGAGCGGCAAGGACCGGATCGGAGCGCCCAGCGATCACGCACCCGTCCTAGTCGAATTGGGATAGCCGTCAATCCTGCTCGGCGTAACGGCCCGGGTTGAACAGCGACGCGATCAGTCCGATCACCATCATCACCGCGGCGGCGACGAACACCACGACCAGGCCGGCGTGGAACGGTTCGGTGATCAGCTGCGGGAAGAAGGTCTGCCCCGTCAGCACCTCGACGTTGACGCCCGGTTGCTGCAGCGCGTGATAGGGCTCGAGCAGTTCGGCCATCGGGTTGTAGCCCAGGAACGCGGCGAACAGGCTGCCGACCGGCGGCAGGTTGGCCACCTCGTGTGCCACCGACGCCGAGACGCCCTGCTCCTGCAGTCCCGTGCTCAGCGCACCGGGCAGCGTGTTGGCCAGGCCGACGATCATGAGCGAGAAGAAGATCCCGATCGACAGCGACGAGCCGGCGTTGAAGAACGTCGCCCGCACCCCCGATGCCGCCCCGCGTTGGGCCGGCGGCACGCTCGACATGATCGCCGCGGTGTTCGGGGCGGTGAAGATCCCGCCGCCGAAACCGTTGAGGAAGATCAGCAGAGCGAACACCCAGTAGTCGAAGTCGACGGGGATCATCACCAGCGCGATGAACGAGACGCCCATCAGCACCATCCCACCGACCGTGAACGGCCTGGCGCCGTAACGGTCGGACAGCGATCCCGCGATCGGTCCGGCGATCAGGAAGCCGACGGTGATCGGCAGCATGTAGATCGCCGCCCACAGCGGCGTCGACTCGAACTCGTAGCCGCGCAACGGAAGCCAGATGCCCTGCAGCCAGACGATGAGCATGAACTGCAGACCGCCCCGACCGACCGACGACATCAGCCCGGCGAGGTTGCCCATGCCGAACGCCGTGGACTTGAACAGCCGGACGTCGACCATCGGCTGCGCCACCCGCAACTCGATGAAGCAGAAGCCGGCCAACAGCAGCACGCCCGCGGCGATCGCGCCGAGCACCCACGGGTTGGTCCAGCCGGTACTCGAATTCCCGTACGGCTGAATGCCGTAGGTGATGCCGACCAGCAGCACGGTCAACCCGACACCGAATGCCAGGCAGCCCGCCCAGTCCAGCTGCCCGGGCGTGCGCACGCCGACCTCCTTGAGCGAGCGCATGCTCCAGACGGTGCCGAGGATGCCGATCGGCACGCCCACCCAGAAGATCGCACGCCAGTCCCACTCGGCCAGCACACCGCCGATCAGGAGCCCGAGGAAAGACCCGGCCACCGCGGCGACCATGTTGACGCCGAGCGCCATGCCGCGCTGGTTGGCGGGGAACGCGTCGGTGAGAATCGCCGACGACGACGCCATCAGCATGGCGCCGCCGACGCCCTGCACCACCCGCCATGCGATCAGCCAGATCGCGCCGCCGTCGAGGTGGAACGGATCGAACGACAGCGCGATCGCCGCGACGGTGAAGACCGCGAACCCGATGTTGTAGATCCGAACCCGGCCGAACATGTCGCCGAGCCGACCGAACAACACGACCAGCACGGCCGTCACCACCAGGTAGCCCATCAGCATCCACAGCAGGTAGCTCACGTTGGCCGGTGCCAGCGGGTTGAGTCCGATGCCGCGGAAGATCGCGGGCAGGGAGATCAGCACGATCGACGCGTTGATCGTCGCCAGCAGCGTGCCCAGCGTGGTGTTCGACAGCGCTATCCACTTGTAGGACGGGTGAGCGTGAGCCACGGACGCGGCGCCGGTCGCCACCGGGGGCTTCGTCGCTTCAGTCGTCATCCACTTCGCTTACGGATCCATGGCGCCACAGGCGCACAAAACACATATATTAGCTATATAAAGCATCTGCGAGCAATTCGCATTCCCTCCTCCCCCACGGGCCGGGGCTGCGCTAGCGTGGCTAGCGTCCGCACACGGGAGCGCACACCAAGTGCGCTGAGAGGACGGGTGGGCCCGTCGACCGTACGAACCTGACCGGGTAATGCCGGCGTAGGGAGAATGACAGAAATGACGAGTACTGCCGTCAACCCGTCCGTGACCACCGGCCCCATCGCGGGCAGCACCAAGGTCTACCGCGATCTCGACGGAGTTCCGGGGGCGAAGGTGCCGTTCCGCCGGGTGCACCTGTCCAACGGTGAGCATCTGGATCTGTACGACACGTCCGGCCCGTACACCGATCCGGATGCGGTGCTGGACCTGACCGCGGGTCTACCACCGCGTCCTGGCGTCGTGCGAGACCGCGGCACGCAGCTGCAGCGCGCGCGCAACGGAGAGATCACCGCGGAGATGGCGTTCATCGCCGAGCGCGAGGGAGTGCCCGCCGAGTCGGTCCGCCACGAGGTCGCCGCCGGCCGCGCGGTGATCCCCGCCAACCACAACCATCCGGAGTCCGAGCCGATGATCATCGGTAAGGCCTTCGCGGTGAAAGTCAATGCCAACATCGGCAATTCGGCGGTCACCAGCTCGATCGCCGAAGAGGTCGACAAGATGGTGTGGGCCACGCGGTGGGGCGCCGACACGATCATGGACCTGTCCACGGGCAAGGACATCCACATGACCCGCGAGTGGATCCTGCGCAATTCGCCCGTGCCCGTCGGCACCGTGCCGATCTACCAGGCGCTGGAGAAGGTCAACGGCGATCCGGCGGAGCTGACGTGGGAGATGTACCGCGACACCGTGATCGAGCAGTGCGAGCAGGGCGTCGACTACATGACCGTGCATGCCGGCGTGTTGCTGCGCTACGTGCCGCTGACCGCCAAGCGCGTCACCGGCATCGTCAGCCGCGGCGGGTCGATCATGGCCGCGTGGTGCCTGGCACATCACCGGGAGTCGTTCCTCTACACCCACTTCGACGAGCTCTGCGAGATCCTGCAGCGCTACGACGTGACGTTCTCGCTCGGTGACGGTCTGCGGCCGGGCTCGATCGCCGACGCCAACGACGCCGCCCAGTTCGCCGAGCTGCGCACCCTGGGCGAGTTGACGAAGATCGCGAAATCGCATGGCGTGCAGGTGATGATCGAAGGGCCGGGCCACGTCCCGATGCACAAGATCGTCGAGAACGTGCGACTCGAGGAAGAGCTGTGCGAGGAGGCGCCGTTCTACACCTTGGGCCCGCTGACCACCGACATCGCGCCGGCCTACGACCACATCACCAGTGCGATCGGCGCGGCGATCATCGCCCAGGCCGGCACCGCGATGCTGTGCTACGTCACCCCGAAGGAACACCTCGGCCTGCCGGACCGCAAGGATGTCAAGGACGGGGTGATCGCGTACAAGATCGCCGCGCACGCAGGCGATCTCGCCAAGGGACACCCGCACGCACAGCAACGCGACGACGCGCTGTCGCGGGCCCGCTTCGAGTTCCGGTGGAACGACCAGTTCGCGTTGTCGCTCGACCCCGACACCGCGCGCGAGTTCCACGACGAGACTCTGCCCGCCGAGCCCGCCAAGACCGCGCACTTCTGCTCGATGTGCGGCCCGAAGTTCTGCTCCATGCGCATCACGCAGGACGTCCGTGACTACGCCGCCAAACACGGCCTCGACAGCGAGGAGGCGATCGAGGCGGCCCTCCAAGAGGGGATGGCCGAGAAGTCCAGGGAGTTCGCCGAACACGGCAACCGCGTGTACCTGCCGCTGGCATGACCTACCTGCCGCTGGCCGAACCGGGCACCACACCGGTGCGGGTGATGACGATCGCCGGGTCGGATTCCGGCGGCGGCGCCGGCATCCAGGCCGATATGCGCACCTTCGCGCTGCTCGGGGTGCACGGTCTGGTGGCGGTCACCGCGGTGACGGTGCAGAACTCGATGGGCGTCAAGGGTTTTCACGAAATCCCGGTGGAGGTCATCGCGGGCCAGATCGACGCGGTGGCGACCGACATCGGCGTGCAGGCAGCCAAGACCGGCATGCTGGCGTCCTCGGAGATCATCGACACGGTGGCCGACGCCTGGCGCCGGCTGGGACTGACGGGCACGGTGCCCTTGGTCGTCGACCCGGTGTGCGCCTCGATGCACGGCGATCCGCTGCTGCATCCCAGCGCGCTCGATTCGCTGAAACGGCAACTGTTCCCGCTGGCGACGCTGGTGACACCGAACCTCGACGAGGTTCGCCTGCTCGTCGGCATCGAGGTCGTCGACGACGCCACGCAGCGGGAGGCGGCCCGCGCACTGCATGCGCTGGGACCGCAGTGGACCCTGGTGAAGGGTGGTCATCTGCGGTCGTCGACGCAGAGCCCCGACCTACTCTTCGACGGCACCGAGTTCCACGAGTTCCACGCCACCCGCATCGACACCGGCCACGATCACGGCGCGGGAGACACCTTGGCGGCCGCCGTGGCCAGCGCGCTGGCACACGGATACTCCGTGCCGGACGCCGTCGCGTTCGGCAAGCGCTGGGTGACCGAATGTCTGCGCGCCGCATACCCGTTGGGGCACGGCCACGGTCCGGTGTCGGCGCTGTTCAGGCTGGGCGAGTGACACTCGAGCAGATCGCGGGTATCGCCCACGAACCCGATGGCACGCCCGCCGGTGTCGTCGTGCTCACCCACGGCGCCGGCGGCAGCCGGGAAGCGCCGCTGCTCAAGAAGATCTGCGACGAGTGGGCCCGCCGCGGCTGGCTCGCGGTGCGCTACAACCTGCCCTACCGGCGGCGACGCCCCAAGGGGCCGCCCTCGGGCTCCGCGACGTCCGACCAGGCGGGCGTGGTCGAGGCCGTCGCGCTCGCGCGCACGTTGGCCGACGGTCCCGTCGTCGCGGGCGGACACTCCTACGGCGGCCGGATGACCTCGATGGCGGTGGCCGAGCGCGCCGCGGACGTCGACGTCTTGACACTGTTCTCCTATCCACTGCACCCGCCGGGCAAGCCGGAGCGCGCGCGCACCGAACACCTGCCGCTGATCGCGGTGCCGACGGTGTTCACGCACGGCACCGCGGACCCGTTCGGTTCCATCGACGAACTGCGGCAAGCGGCGGGCCTGGTCGATGCCCGCACCGAGGTCGTCGAGATCACCGGTGCCCGACACGACCTCGGCTCAAAGAACCTCGATGTGCCCGCAGTCGCGGTCGACGCTGCCCTGCGCCTGTTGGCTGCGCGCTAGGGACCCGCACGTCGATCCGCAGCCAAACCGCAGCGGCCGCGTTACTGTGCTCGCGTGACAACGCCCCCGGGCCCTCCGCCGCCGCCGCACGGACCTCCGTCGACCCCCTACGGCGAGCAGCAGCCGAACCCCTACCCGCCGCCGCCCGCCGCGTCGTATCCACCACCTCCTCCGCCGCCCTACTACTCGCAGGACGCGCCCGGGTACTACGGGCAGCCGCCCGCAGAGAAGAAGACGAACGTCTGGGCGATCCTCGCGCTGGTCTTCGGATTGATCGGCGGCGTCGTCATCAGCGTGGTCTGCGGCATCGTGGGCCTGAAAAAGGCGAAGGAGGGCCAGGGCGGGCGAGGGCTGGCGATCGCCGGTCTGGTGCTGTCCGCGCTGTGGGTCGGAGTGGCCATCATCGCCGTCATCTTCTTCCTCGTCCTTGGCAACGGCACCGTCACCGCGACCGACGTCAAGGTGGGCGACTGCCTGTCCGAGATCCCCGGCGACACGCGGGTGATGACCGTGCAGACGATCGGCTGCGAGGAACCGCACGCCGGAGAGGTCTTCGCCGTGTTGCTGATGCCCGAGGGGGACTTCCCCGGCCAGGCCGCGATCGACGAGTACACCGACAGGTGCAGCCCCGAACTGGCCAGCTACTCACCCGCAGCGATGGAGGACGACACCGTCCAGATGTACGTGCTCTATCCCACTGCCGAAACGTGGGCGCAGGGCGACCGCGCCGTCACCTGCATCGCGACGCTTGACCCGCCGAGGACGGGCTCGATCAAGGGCTGAGCCGTCGCTGATGTTCGCGGTACCTGGGGTACCGTGCGGGCATGACTTCGGAGCGATTCGACGCTGTCATCGTGGGCGCCGGTTTCGGGGGTATCGGCGCGGCCATCCAGCTCAAGCGGATGGGCTACGACAACTTCGTCATCCTCGACCGGGAGGACGACCTCGGTGGCACCTGGCACGTCAATCACTACCCCGGCCTGGCCGTCGACGTGCCCACCACCACCTACTCCTACTACTTCGAACCGAACCCCAACTGGTCGCGCCTGTTCTCCGCCGGCAGCGAGATCAAGCAGTACGCCGACGACGTCGCCGACAAGTACGACGTGCGCAGGCACATGCGGTTCAACACCACCGTCGAGAGCGCCCGGTGGGACGAGGATGCCAAGGTGTGGCGGGTCGCGCTGGCCGGCGGGCAGACGCTGAGCACGCGCTACCTAATCACGGCGACCGGTTTCCTGTCGCAGCCGCACACCCCGGACATCCCGGGCATCACCGGTTTCGAGGGCAAGGTCATCCACACCACGGCATGGGACGACACCTATGACCTCGACGGTCGCCGCGTCGCGATCATCGGAACCGGTGCGACGGCCGTGCAGCTGATTCCGGAACTGGCCAAGAAGGCCGCCGACCTGACGGTCTACCAGCGGACCCCGATCTGGGTGGTGCCCAAACTCGACTTCCCGATCTCTGAGCGGGCCAAGCGGCTGTTCGCCCGCGTGCCGCTGACGCAGCGGGCGATCCGGATGGTCACCGACGCGCTGTACGAGTTCTTCATCTTCGTCGGACTGCACCACCGCCAGACCCTGTTCCGGCGCCTCAACATCACCGCCTCCGACCTGGCCAAGATGCACCGCTTCTTCTCGATCAGGGATCCGGAACTGCGCAGGCAGCTGACGCCGGACTACGACTTCGGCTGCAAGCGCCCGACGTTCTCCAACAGCTACTACCGGGTGTTCACCAAGTCCCATGTGCACCTGCAGAGTTCGGGGATCGAGCGCATCGAGCCCGACGGCATCGTCGCCAACGATGGAACCAAGACCGAGATCGACACGCTGGTGCTCGCCACCGGGTTCGACCTGTGGGAGGCGAACTTCCCGGCCATCGAGATCGTCGGCCGCGAAGGCCGTAACCTCGGAAAGTGGTGGCGCGACACCAGGTTCCAGGCCTATCAGGGCGTCTCGATGCCCCTCTTCCCGAACCTGCTGAGTTTGGCCAGCCCCTACGCGTTTCTCGGGTTGAACTTCTTCAACACCATGGAATACCAGATGCGCCACATGGAACGGCTGTTCGGCGAGGTCAAGCGCCGCGGGGCGACGACGTTCGAGGTGACCGAGCAGGCCAACACCCGTTACCTGGACCGGATGACGGAGTTGATCGGCGATTCGGTGTTCACCGTCGGCAACTGCGCGACGTCGCGGTCGTACTACTTCAACCCGAGCGGGGAGGCGACGCTGCTGCGGCCGATGGCCACCCGACAGGCCATCAAGGAAGCCTCGCAGTATCCGTTGAGCGATTACCAGATCGCGTGACAGGAAGGAAACGACAGCCGTGACACAGGATTCGGGAAGCGGTTCGCGCGCGGCCACATTGGCGGGACTGGGCCTCGCAGGCGTCGGCCTGTCGCACTTCGTGAAACCACAGCTCTTCGAGTCCGTCACGGCACAGGCGTTTCCGCGCAACACCCGTCAGTACATCTACCTCAACGGCGGCATCGAGACCGCCATCGGGCTCGGTCTGGCGGCGCACAAGACCCGCAAGCTGGCGGTCCTCGGCACCTTCGGCTACCTCGCCTACCTGGCCGGCAACGCCGCACGCAACCGGTAGCCGACCCACATATCGGCCCACTTGGTCTGCAAAATATCGACAATGGTGTGATCTAGCGCAGAATGCCCATTAACATAATGGGATGCTCAGCGCGCTGCGCAGGCTGCTCGGCTTTCAGGTGACGGTCGGCGAGTTGATCGTCGTCGCCCTGGTCGTCGGCACGCCCTACCTGATCGTCGGTGCGTTCTGGGCGACCACGCACACCGAACACCTGGCACAGATGGCCGGCCTCGACCTGATCGTCTCCTATCTCGGCTCGATCGTGTCGTGGCCGGTTCTGCTGTTCGCCGACGTCTGCATGACATGAACGGGGGACCACCATGCAGGACCGACATCATCGACTCGCCTACACCGGCATCGTGTCCGCGGTGGTGCTGGCCGTCAGCCTGCTGGCGCTGAACTTCCCGGTCTACCTGGACTCCTACGACCAGTACGGCTTTCAGATCGAGTGCGGAACGGGCTATGTCACCGATCTGACCCAGTCGGCGGCGGCGGTCGGCGGCCAGAGCTACGTCGAGCAGTGCGAGACCGCCCTGCTTCTGCGGCGGATGTGGACCGTACCCATGGCGGTCCTCAGCGGAGCGGTACTGCTCGCCGTGCTCGTGGCCTCTGCCGCCACCTCGGCCCGCGAATCTCTGGTGCCGCACCGCGACAACAGTTGATCTAGCATTCTCGCCGTGAGCACGCCGCCGAACGGCCCTGCGCTGCAGCGGCGGCTCGGCACCTTCGACGCGGTGGTCATCGGGCTGGGCTCGATGATCGGCGCGGGCGTCTTCGTCGCACTGGCGCCCGCCGCGGCCGCGGCCGGCTCGGGGTTGCTGATCGGCCTGGCCGCCGCCGCGGTCGTCGCCTACTGCAACGCCACCTCGTCGGCGCGGCTTGCCGCGCTGTACCCACAGTCCGGCGGGACCTATGTCTACGGCCGCGAACGCCTCGGCCCGTTCTGGGGCTACGCGGCGGGATGGAGCTTCGTGGTCGGCAAGACCGCGTCGTGTGCGGCGATGGCGCTGACCGTCGGCTACTACGTCTGGCCCCAATGGGCGCACGCGGTGGCGGTGGCTGCCGTCGTCGCGCTGACCGCCGTGAACTACGCGGGGATCCAGAAGTCGGCGATGTTGACCCGGGTCATCGTCGCGGTCGTGCTCGCGGTGCTGGCCGCGGTCGTCGTGGTCATCGCCGGCTTCGGCGCGCCCGACGGCGCGCGACTGGCCTTCGGATCCGATGTCACGGTGAGCGGAGTGCTGCAGGCCGGCGGGTTGTTGTTCTTCGCGTTCGCGGGATACGCGCGCATCGCCACGCTCGGTGAAGAGGTCCGCGATCCGGCCCGCACCATCCCGAGGGCGATCCCCATCGCGCTGGGCATCACCCTCGTCGTGTACGCCGTCGTCGCGGTCGCCGTCATCGCCGCACTGGGCAGCGAAGCGCTGGCGGCGGCGACCGCGCCGCTGGCCGACGCGGTGGCCGCGGCCGGACATCCCGCATTCGAACCCGTCGTCCGGGCGGGCGCGGCGGTGGCCGCGCTGGGCTCGCTGCTGGCGTTGATCCTCGGGGTGTCGCGCACGACGCTGGCGATGGCTCGCGACCACCACCTGCCGCCCGCACTGGCGGCCGTGCACCCGCGATTCAACAGCCCGCACCGCGCCGAGATCGCGGTCGGGGCGGTGGTGGCGACGGTTGCGGCGCTGGTCGACGTGCGAGGGGCGATCGGATTCTCGTCGTTCGCGGTGTTGCTCTACTACGCGATCGCCAATGCCGCCGCGTTCACGCTGGGCCGCAGGGTGATTCCGGCCCTCGGGCTGGCGGGCTGCCTGCTCCTGGCCTTCACCCTGCCGGCGACGGCGGTGCTCGCGGGCACGGCCGTCGTCCTCGTGGGCGCCGCGGTCTACGGTGTCCGTCGCATCGCGACCTAGGCGGCTCCGTCGGTGTAATGAGCGTTCACGGACAAAGATATGCACCGTGATTCCGCTGACATGGAAACAGGTCGACGCCCGACCGGATGACGACTTCGTCGTCGCGCCCGACGAACGCCTCGGTTGGGGCCGCACCGTAGGTCTCGGCGCCCAGCATGTGGTCGCCATGTTCGGCGCCACCTTCCTGGTGCCGGTACTGACCGGCTTTCCGCCCGCCACCACCCTGCTGTTCTCCGGTGTCGGCACCGTGCTGTTCCTGCTCATCACGGGCAACCGGTTGCCCAGCTACCTCGGGTCGAGCTTCTCGGTGATCGCGCCGGTCACCGCGGCCGTAGCGTCGCACGGGACCGGCAGCGCGCTGGGCGGACTGGTGGCGGTGGGGCTTGCGCTGATCGCGATCGGCGCGGTGGTGCACCTGGTCGGCACGCACTGGATCGACGTGACACTGCCGCCTGTGGTGACCGGCGCGATCGTCGCGCTGATCGGGTTCAACCTCGCGCCCGCGGCGAAGGCGAACTTCGAGAAGGGCCCGCTCGTCGGCCTCGTGACCCTGGTGCTGCTGGTGGCGGCGCTCGCCTTCTTCCGCGGCATCATCGGGCGTCTGGCGATCTTCCTGGCGGTGGTCACCGGTTACGTGCTGGCGCTGATCCTCGGCGATGTCGACACGGCGGCCATCGCGGCGGCCCCCTGGGTGGGCCTGCCCGAGTTCCAGACGCCGACCTTCACGCTGGCGGTGTTGCCCATGTTCCTGCCCGCGGTGATCGCGCTCGTGGCCGAGAACATCGGCCACGTCAAGTCGGTCGGCCAGATGACCGCGACCGACGTCGACCCGGTGATGGGGCGGGCGTTGGCGGCCGACGGCGTGGCGACCACCCTCGCCGGGTTCGGCGGCGGGTCGGCGACCACGACGTACGCCGAGAACATCGGCGTGATGGCGGCGACACGGGTGTATTCGACTGCGGCGTACTGGGTTGCGGCGGCCGTCGCGATCGTGTTGTCGCTGTGCCCGAAGGTCGGCGCGGCAATCTCCGCGATCCCCGCGGGCGTGCTCGGCGGTGCCACGGTGGTGCTCTACGGGCTGGTCGGAGTCCTCGGGGTGCGGATCTGGTTGACCAACCGGGTCGACTTCGCCAAGCCGCTGAACCAGATGACGGCGGCGATCCCGTTGATCGTCGGGATCGCCGACTTCACCTGGCATGCAGGCAGTTTGACGTTCACCGGAATCGCGCTGGGATCGATCGCCGCGCTCGTGGTGTACCACGGCATGCGACTGCTGGGTCTGCGGCCGGCTAGCGAGCGAGCCGCTGCCGTTGATCCCGAGGCGGAACACCGTTGACCCCGTCGACCGCCTGCGCGTAGGCACCGACGGCGAAGGCCACGGCCGGGCCGAGCACCGACAGCGCCTTGCGGTCGACAGTGTCGATCTTGTCGCGCGGCGTGCGGTAGTTCGGGTCGAACGGGATCCCCGCCTTGCCGCCCCAAAGGCGGGCCTGCACTTCGGTTTTCTGCTGGGACGCGCCCGCGGTCAGACCACCGATCGGAATTCCGGCCGTGAGGAAGGGGTAGTAGTCGGTGGCCTTGGCCAGCGGCATGTCGGCGGGGCGAACCCCAGCGGCGTTGAGGTGGCCGGCGAGCGTCCGTTCGATGCCCGCCGATCCCTCCGGCACCGACCGCAGCGGAATCTCGGGGTTGGGCTGCGCGGACTGGTCGCCGTCGTAGGTGAAATAGCCGGCGTTCGGCGAGCCGAGCATGTCGAAGTTGAGGTAGAGCGCGATGTCGGTCAGTTCGTCCCGCGACAGACTGTGGACGTATCTCGTCGGACCCGCATGTCCGTTCTCCTCCGACGCCCAGAACGCGAAGCGCACGGCGTTGGAGATCTGCGGTTCCGCACCCAACGCGGCTGCCGTCTCCAGCAGCGCGGCAACCCCGGTCCCGTCGTCGTTGACGCCGGGGCTCGTGGCCGCGCTGTCGAGGTGTGCGCCGGCCACGACGATGTTTCCGGTGTACCCGGTCTTGGTCTGTGCGACGACGTTTCGAGTCTTCTTCATGACGGGCTTGCTGTCGAGGATCAGGCGCACGGGTGCGTTGGTGCGGCGCAGGGCGGCGTCGGCGTCGGGGTTGATTACACCGACGGGCAGGGTGAGCTCCTGGTAGTAGCCGGGGGTGAACAGCCCGGGCGGGCTGCCGCTGGTTCCCTGGGTGTTGACGATGAGCAGCCCGACGGCCCCTTCGGACACCGCGGCGTTCTGTTTGTCGACGACCGAGCAGCCGGTGTCGTCGACGACGGCGATTGCGCCCTTGACCGACCTACCGCCGTAGTCGGCGGTCCGACAGCCGGCCGCCTTCTGGGGCCGCAGCGCCTGGGCGTTCAGCCCCCCGGGCGGCGTGGTGATCAACAGGGAGGCCTGGTCGGCACGGAAGGTGCGTCCGGACACCCGTAGTGAAGGGCTGCCACCCTCCGTGCGGTCGAGCACCTCGAACTCCGGGGTAAAGACATCAAAGCCCTTGTCGCGCAGGAACTGCGCGACGTAGTCGATGCTGGAGTCGTAGCCGGGTGTGCCCTCGGCCCTGGTGCCGTTGTCGGCGTCGGCGATCTCCTGAAGCTTTCGCAGGTGCGTGTACATACCGTCCGCGGTGACCGCCGCCGCCAGCTCTCGAGCCAGGGCGTCGGCCGCCGGGTCGGAATCGCCCGACGAGCATGCCGTCAGTACCGCGACGACCCCGATTACCGCCACCCACCGTCTCATGATGCGAGCGGGTGGCGCGTGCGGTCGTCGCGGATCGGGACACCGTTGCGTCCGCCTTGGTCTTGTGCGTAGACGCCCACGGTGTATGCCACGCCCGCGCCGTTGATCTCGAGCGCGGTGCGGTCGATGTTCTCCAAGGTGTCCGACTCTTTGTGGTAGTTGGGATCGAAGGGCTCATCGGCGTCGCCGCCCCAGCGCTGGGCCTGCTCGGGGGTCATCTTGGCCTCGGCGCCGGTGAACACTCCCCCGACGGGGACGCCCGTCATGGCGAAGCCGTCGTAATCGGAGCGGCCGTCGAATTCGGTGTCCTCGGCCGGCTTGCCGGCGGCATTCAGGTAGGCGACCAGGGTGCGTTCGATGCCTGCGGAACCTTCGGGGATGCGGCTGGCACCTCCGCCGTTGGGATCGGGCGGCGCGGACAGGTCGCTGTCGTAGGTGAAGTACCCGGGGTTCGGCGATGCGAGCATGTCGTAGTTCAGGTACAAGGAAATGTCTTTCAGCTGTTCGAGATCCAGCGATTGCAGGTAGTTGTTCGACCCGAGCAAGCCGACTTCCTCGGCGCCCCAGAACCCGAAGCGCACGGCGTAATTCACCTCGGGGGAAGCGCCGAGTTGCAGCGCGGTCTCCAGCACGGCGGCCACGCCGGAACCGTTGTCGTTGATGCCGGGCCCGTCGGCCACGCTGTCGAGGTGGGCGCCGACCATGACGACGTTGCCGGTGTCGCCGGTCTTCGTCTGGGCGATGACGTTGCGGGTCTGCTCCACACGCACCCCGGCGTTGAGCTTGATGGTGGTCTGGCCGGGGTCGGCCCGCAGTCGTTCCCCGGATTCCTTGGTGACGCTGATGACGGGAATCTTCACGTCGGTTTCCTCGCCGAGTGTGCCGCCCATCTCGTCCTCGATCTCGTTGTTGGCGACGATGAGTGCCACAGCGCCGCGCTCGGAGGCGGCCGCCTCCTTCTCGGAGAACTGGCAGACGCCGCGGTCAACCAGCACGATGGCGCCGCGTACGGGCAGGCCGTCGTAGTCGGTGGCCGTGCACCCCGGCGAGTCCTCGACGCGGGCGAGCACCAGCGGGCCGGAAACCCCCTCGGGTGGGGTGCCGATGGTGAAGTTCAGGGGTTTCGCCGTGATCTTCGCCCCGTTGACGGTTAGCGCGGGTTCGTCGGCGAAGGGTAGCCGCACCTCGAATTGCGGGGTCTGCACGTCGAAACCCTTGTCGCGGAGGGCGTTAGCCACATAGTCGACGCTGGCGTCATAGCCGCGCGTACCGAGGGCGCGGTTGCCGTCGTTGTTGTCGGCGGTCTCCTGCAGTTTGGCCAGATGGGCGTACAGGGCGTCGCCGGTGGTCCGCCGCGCCAGGGAGGTTGCGAACTCGGTGGCAGCCGGGCTGGTACCGGTCGGGGCGGTCGGCGGTTGCCTCGTCGGCTCCGGTCGCTTGTCACCGCCACATCCGGCCAGTACGACGGCGGCGGTCGCCAGCAGCGCGACGGTTCTCGACAACGATGTATGCCTCATCGCCCACCACGTTAGCGCCGGTCGGCCACGTCGCGGTCCAGCACGCGTCCAGACGAAGTGTGCCCAGCTTCGGCTGGACGACGTCACGTCGTGTGACCGGTTAGTTCCCCGTTTCGACGAGGCGTGTCGGGCCGGCGGGCATGGCGGCCCGTCGGCGCATCGTCCGGTTGAATGAAGCGTGCGGGAACAGGCACCCGGACGGTATCTGGGACCCGATGACGATGGTCATAGACTCGTTCTGCGTCCCGGACTTCGGTTGAGTGCCCCGGCTGCGTGCGCTCCGGTTCAGCCGAACGCCTGACGCCGTTGATCGGTTCAAGTGTTCTACGCGAGGCACCAATCGGAGCGACCGTCGGCTCATGCGCACGTCTGTGCAGGTCTTGGTGTTCGAGGGCCAGCTGGTCATCGCCCTCATCCCGGGCGTCCTCCTCATCGACCAAAGGCGCAACCTTGCGCCGGCGGGTCAGCCGCGCACTGACCTCATCAGTCAACTGCTTCAACTTATCGACCATCGTCTTCACCCGGTCGGCGGGAATGAACGCCAGGTACAAGACGAACATGGCGAAACTGAAGAGTCCGACCGCGATCGTCACGGTGATCGACAGATGCAGCACGACGCCTGCAGCGAGTACCCATGGGCGCCATCGTCGATTCCAGACAAAGATGCCGATGGCCAGCTCGATGACCAGCGTGCCCCACGTCATCACGTTCATAAAAGTCAAATTGCCTGCCACCCAGTCAGGAAGTGGCAACACCAGCATGTCGTACTGACGTAAGGAGTACGACACTGCCGTGCCGTTCTGCCAAGTCTCGCCGCGCAATTTCGCGACGACGATGGAGATGTAGATGATCGAGACTTGTATCTGCAGTAGCCGCAGTGCCCAGATCTGACGATCCTGTGCCGACCAGAATGCCCCGGTGCGCCGCCGCTGGTCAAGGGATAGCGCCGCTCCGCACGGTGCCAGAGCGATGAAGAGCGCTTCGATGCGCAGCAGCATGTCGCCGGCGTTGAACACCCAGGGATTTCGCCGCTCGAAAGAGACAATCAGGATGAAAACAAGGATTGCCGCCAACCTGCTGTGCCAACCCACAGTCAGAGCGATCGCCGCGACCATGAGGACGATCCATCCGACGAGCAGCGCATTGTCGCTGGGAAAGAGCTCGAAGACAGTCCAGGTGTATGCCTGGGACGGGGTGCGCGGAAGCACTCCCTCGGTACCAAAGCGAATGTAGAGATTGGTCTTGAGCTCAATCGCCCACAGGACGACCAGCGCACCGAACACAATTCGGACCAGCCCGATGGTATATGCGGGCTCAACGCGGAACCAGAATCCCCTCCACGCCTGTGACAGCGCGTGTCGTCGTTGCCGAATGTCTCCCGCCTGCAGCATCATTTAGGCCTTACGACCTTCGCGCTGTACAACACTTTTCGAACCTTCTTGGGCTCGCCCTGGCCCGGAAGCGGCAGTGTCTCGGTCTGCATGATGATGATCACGTGGGCGGGCCGCACCTTCTCGGACTTGTCCGTCACCTGGCGTACGACCCATTGCGCGAAGCCGGGACGGAGCGTCTTGTGCTTGATCACAGCCTCTTTCAGCTTCCGCCAGCGATACTCGGGCAACGACCGGTCGGCATCGAGCCGCCATACGCGATCGTCACCGTTGCTCAGAACGCGGCGAGGCTCGGGTACTGTCGTTCGCAAGTTCTGGCACACCGGATCGCCGAATTAATTGACGAACGCGCAGATCAGATCTTGAACAGCCGTTGCTGACCATCGCGCAGTCGAGTCGCGCGAGTACGTGTCATCCGCCCCAATAGTCACGAAAGCATCAAGCTGATTATTTGCCGCACTAGGGCCGAAAGTCCCATGGCGAGCGTTCTCGGCACCGTCTCACCGTTAAGCCCCAGCCCGCCGACACCCCCGTCAGCGACGGCTACGCGTCTCGCACGTTGACCGCGGCGATCGCCGCACCCAGCACCGCCGCGAGCACGGCGACGAAATACGCCAGCGACCCCAGCGGACCCCACGGCATCGCATAGACGGGATAGAGCCACGGGACGTCGATGAAGATGAAGACGTTCGCGAACGGCAGGTAGGGCCCGACCTGCGGACCCACCTCCGGCAGGTTGCCGAGCATCGGTTCGACGACCAGAGGCCACAGCAACAGCACCGCCACGGCGCCGGGGCCCGCCCGCACCAACGCGCCAACCCCGACTCCGAGCGCCGTCGCCAAGGCCGCGTAAAGCGCGATCGCGGCCGCCAGGCGCCACACTCCGGCCGAGGCCGGTGACAGTTCGACCGCACCGCCGGCAGCCGCGAGAACACCGGCCAACGCGATGGCCGTCACCGTCAGCGCCGCCGCAAAGGCCGCCGAAAATACCGACACCACAACAAGTTTGGTCAACAGAACGACTGTCCGGTTCGGAACCGCGATGAACGTCGTGCGGATCATTCCGCTGCGATATTCGGACGTCACCGTCATCGACGCCAGCACCATCAACACCGGCACCCCGAAGACCGCGATCCCCAGGGCCGCTCGTTGCGGATCCAGCGGCGCAGACGCATGCGAGAGCACACCCTGCAGCGCGGCCAGCGCAAGGCTGAGCACCGCGACAACCAGCGAGATCCATACCGACGACCGGGTCGTGGCCAGCTTGATGCGCTCTGCGTCGAGTACCGCGAGCGCGCTCACGATCCGACCGTCCGGTACTCGACGGACTCATCGGTGAGCTTCATGTACGCCTCTTCCAGGGAGACCTGCAGCGGACTCAGCTCGTGCAACGTGATGCCGTTACGCGCAGCCAGGTCGCCGACGACCTCCATCGAAGCGCCGCGGACCAACACCGCGGAGTCCTCCGGCGCCAACTCAACCGCCAACCCCGCGGCCGCGGCCGCACGACGCAGCGCGTTCATGTGCGGACTTCGCACCCGGACGGTCTCGCCGCCGGAGCGGCTGACGAAGTCGGACACCGATGTCGACGCGATCAGCCGGCCCCGGCCGATCACCACCAATCGGTCCGCGGTGTTGGCCATCTCGGCCAGCAGATGACTGGACACGAAAACCGTTCGCCCTTCGGCGGCGAGCGACCGCATCAGTGTGCGCACCCACCGGATTCCCTCGGGGTCAAGGCCGTTCACGGGCTCGTCGAAGAGCAACACCGGCGGGTCACCCAGCAGCGCGCCGGCGATGCCCAGCCGCTGACTCATGCCGAGCGACAGTGTCCCGGCCTTCTTGCCCGCCACCGAGCCAAGACCGACCATCTCCAGAACCTCATCGACCCGCTCGCCCGGGATGCGATTGCTGGCCGCGATCCATCGCAGGTGGTTACGCGCCGAGCGGTTCGGGTGAGCCTGCCGCGCATCCAGCAGCGCCCCCACGCTGCGCAGCGGATCAGCCAACCGTCGGTAAGGCACCCCGTCGATCGTCGCGGTGCCCGACGTCGGGTGATCCAACCCGAGGATCAGTCGCATGGTGGTGGTCTTGCCCGCGCCGTTGGGTCCGAGGAAGCCGGTGACGACCCCGGGTTCGATAGAGCACGTCAGGCCGTCGACGGCGCGCGTCCTGCCGAATCTCTTGGTCAGGCCCGCCAACTCGATCATCGGCTCACGATTCTAGTTCGCCTGCGCGACGACAAGATCCGCCGCCGCTCGCATCCCCGCCGCGTTCGGATGCAGCGGCGCGGGCCGGCCCGGCAGCGGCAGTCCGAACTTCGTGGTCCATGGCTCGGCAGACCAGGCATGGTGAGGTCGGCTCGGCTCGGCCACCCGCACCAGCCCGCAGCCGGTCGCGGTCGCCGCCTCGGCCGTCAGCCGCTCCAGCGTCTCGGCGACGTGTCGCCCGGTGACGACGTCGGCTTCGTCGAGCGGCGGCGCCGGGGTCCCCTCCGGCGGCAGCAGGGTCAGGTAGTCGACGAACAACACCTTCGCCCGTGGCGAGCGTTCGCGGATCGTGCGGCCGACCTCCTTCAACGATTCCTCCACCCGCGCCAGCGCCGCGTCCCGCTGCACCGGGTCCAGTTTCGCGCGCAGCACCCCGCCGAGCAACGGCATAGCCCGGACCGGTCGCGGAAGTCCGGCGGCGAACAACAGCGGCACATAACCCACGTCGTTGCCGCCGATGGTCACCGTCACCAAGTCTTCGGTGCCGTCCAGCGCCTCGACCTGAGGCGGCGCACCGCACTGCGGTTCTGTAAGCACGTTCGCGGTGGTAGCGCCCGAGTACGTCACATCGACGAGGTCCAGCCCCAATCTCGAGGCGACCAGATGGGGATAGTTGCGCGCCGACCGACCGGCAGGTAGCGGCGCACCCGACGCCCGCGGACGGATCCCCGGACCCGCCGCCATCGAACTACCCAGCGCCACATATCGACTCATAATGTCGGGCTGGATGCCTGCGCCCAGAACCGTTTCGGAATCCGGCCCGCCTGCCGTGCCAGGTAACCCGCGGTGACGGCGGCCGCCATGGCCGCGGCCATGGTCGGCGGGTCGGCGGACCGGGTGACCGCGGTGGCCAACAGCACGGCGTCACAACCCAGTTCCATCGCCATCGTGGCGTCGCTGGCGGTGCCGATACCCGCATCGAGCACCACCGGCACCGAAGCAGCGTCGACGATCATCTCGATGTTGTGCGGGTTCGCGATACCCAGGCCCGTCCCGATCGGCGAACCGAGCGGCATGACGGCAGCACACCCGATGTCCTCGAGGCGACGCGCCAACACCGGATCGTCATTGGTGTAGGGCAACACGGTGAAGCCGTCGTCGACCAATTGCTCTGCTGCCCGCACCAATTCGACAGCATCGGGCAGCAGCGTGCGTTCGTCGGCGATCACTTCCAGCTTCACCCAGTCGGTCTGCAGCGCCTCGCGCGCCAGCTGGGCCGTCAGCACCGCTTCGGCCGCGCCGCGACACCCCGCGGTGTTCGGCAACGGCGTGATACCCAACCGGTTCAACAGGTCCAGCACACCGGTGCCGCTCTCGGCGTCCACGCGCCGCATCGCAACCGTCGTCAGTTCCGTCCCCGACGCGACGAGCGCCTGCTCGAGCACCGCCAGGTTCGCCGCTCCACCGGTGCCGAGGATCAGCCGGGATCCGAACTCCCGCCCGGCGATGGTCAGCTTCGCGGTGTCCGTCCCCCTAGTCGTCCCCAGCGCTTCGCGCGGGGGCCCATCGCTCCTGCCCCCGAGGTCAGCCACCCTGCACCGCCGTCAACACCTCGACGCGGGCGCCGTCGGTCAGCGTGGTGTGCCACTCGGACTTCGGCAACACCGACCAGTCCACCGAGACGGCGATCCCTTTCCCCGGGAACCCGAGGCGTTCCAGCAGCGCGGCGACCGTGGTCTGCGCATCCACCTCAACCGCCTCGTCGTTCACCATGACTTTCATTATTGCGCTCCCACCGTGACGTCGAGTTCGGCCGCGATCCGCTGCGCGGTCCACGGCGCGAGCAGGAAACCGTTGCGCCCGTGCCCCGCAGCCACCAGCGTGCGCTCGTCGAGACGCTTGACGATCGGCAACCCGTCGGGCGTCATCGGGCGCAATCCCGCCGCGCACTCGGCCAGTTCGTACTCGCCCAGCGCCGGCATCACCGCGCACGCGTCGTCGAGCAGTTCCCGGACACCGGTCACTGCGGGCGCGGTGTCGCGACCGTGCTCATACTGGGTGGCGCCGATGACGACGCCGTCGCCGCGCGGCACCAGATAAACCTGCCTGCCGTGCACCCGCGCACGAATCACCCTCTGCGGCACCGGCATACACCCACGGCGCCAGCGCAACCGCAGCACCTCGCCCTTGACCGGCCGGATCGGTAGACCCGGCCAGAGGGTCGGCGCGTCGATGCCGTTGGCGATCACCACGGCGTCGCCGTCCACCGACGCGATGTCGTCGACGGCAGGCGCCCACTGCACCCCGAGACGCTCACAGTGTGCTACCAGCGCCTGCACCACTGCGCGGTTGTCAACGGCCAGTTCGGTTTCCGCGACGAACCCGTGCCGGATGCCCTGCGCCAGCAGCGGTTCGATGTCGCGGGCGGCCGACGTCGCGGTGACCGGGTGCCCCTGGGCGGCAAGCCACTCCCCGACGGTCTTCAGGTCCGCCGCATCGGCGCGGTCGACGGCGACCACCAGCGATTCGCGGGCGGTGACGACGTCGTCGGGCAGCCCGTCCAGAAAGTCGGCGTGCCACATCTGCAGCGACTCCAACCCGATCCGCAGCAGCTCGTCCTCACCGGGCCACCCCTCGCTGTGCGGCGCCAGCATGCCGCCGGCGACCCACGAGGCACCCCGGTCGGCGGTGCGGTGCACGCGCACGCTCCAGCCGTCGTGCGCGGCCCGGCGCGCGATGGACAGGCCGATGACGCCGCCGCCGATGACGGCCAGTGAACCGGCAGGTGCTTCGGCGGACATTTCCCTCCCTTCGCCGGCATGACCCGGATCAGGTGCGACGGTAAGGGCGGCGCGCCCACTCTCAGACCCCGGTCCCGGGACTCCCGTGTAGACGGTCCAGCCTACTCAAGGGAAGGCGCTACCGTTCGCGGTGTGCACAAACCCCTGGACCGCCTGGCGACGGCATCGCTGTACCTGTGCACCGACGCCCGTCGTGAGCGCGGTGACCTCGCGGCGTTCGCCGATGCGGCGCTGGCCGGCGGTGTCGATCTCATCCAGTTGCGCGACAAGAACTCGCCGGGCGAGCAGCGGTTCGGCCCGCTGGAGGCCCGCCAGGAACTCGACGCGCTCGAGGTGCTCGCCGACGCCGCACGCCGCCACGGCGCCCTGCTCGCGGTCAACGACCGCGCCGACATCGCACTGGCGGCCGGCGCCGACGTGCTGCACCTGGGGCAGGACGACCTGCCGCTGCCGGTGGCACGCCGAATCGTCGGGCCCGGCCCGGTGATCGGGCGCTCCACGCACGACGCCGCTCAGGTCGCCGCCGCCGTCGCCGAAGCCGTCGACTACTTCTGCGTGGGGCCGTGCTGGCCCACCCCCACCAAACCGGGCCGGCCGGCGCCGGGTCTCGACCTCGTCCGCCACACCACCGCACTGCGCACCGACAAGCCGTGGTTCGCGATCGGCGGCATCGACCACGCCCGGCTGCCCGAGGTGCTCGCGGCCGGCGCGCGGCGCATCGTCGTGGTCCGGGCGATCACCGGCGCCGAGGACCCGACGGCCGCCGCCCGCAGCCTCAGAGGGGCGCTTACGGCTCGTTGACCAGCAACGGGATCTCCGCGATCGCCGTGCGAAGCCCTTCCCAACTCGCCGCGAACCCGGGGTGCAGCGGCAGGTCGGCCACCTCCGCGACGGGCACCCACCGCAACTCGGCGCTCTCCCGGTTCGGCGTCGTCGCGAGCAGTTCCGGTGCGTCGGCGATGACCGTTGTGTAGGTCCACACACCGGCGATCTCGAGGGTGACGACGGTGGTCCGCACGGTCAACCGGTCGGCGGGCAGGCCCGCTTCCTCGTGCGCTTCGCGGACGGCGGCTTCTTCGGCCGTCTCGTGGCTGTCGCGCGCGCCGCCGGGCAGACCCCAGGTGCCGCCCTGGTGACTCCACGGCGCCCGGTGCTGCAACAGCACCGCGGCCGCGCCGCCCACACCCGGCGCCCGCAGCAGCAACCCCGCCGCGCCGAACCGTCCCCAGAAGGCGGCTCCGGTGTCGGACACCACCCAGCCGTCACCGTCGCCTCGCACACGCCCAAGAATAGGGAACGCGTAGGTCCCTGAAACTCTTAGACTTCTTTTATAGAGTGGGAGCAGCCGAAACGACGAGCCGGGAAGCAAAGCAGATGAGGTCCGCGCGCACGTGACTGTGGAGTTGGCGCACCCGTCGACGGAGCCGCTCGCTTCGCGGTCGCCGACGACACCCGCGCACCCACGCTGGTGGTTCCTGTGGACCACCCCCGGCCGGATCCTGACCATCGGCGTGGTGCTCTCCGCGCTCGTCATCGCCAGCGCCTTCGCCACCTCCACGACGATCAACGACCGCCAGCAGGCGCTGACCACCGTTCTCAATCACACCGAGCCGTTGGCGTTCGCCGCGGGTCAGCTCTACACGACGCTGTCGGTCGCCGACGCCGCCGCGGCCACCGCGTTCATCGCCGGGACGGAGCCGCGTGACGTGCGGCAGCGTTACGAGCAGGCGATCACCGACGCCTCCGTCGCGGTGACCAGGGCGTCGAGCGGGCTCACCGACGAGGAGATGGTGCAGCTGCTCGGCCGGCTGAACGCGCAGCTGTCGGTCTACACCGGGCTCGTCGAGACGGCGCGCACCAACAACCGGGCCGGAAACCCGGTCGGCTCCTCGTATCTGTCGGAGGCATCGGCGCTGATGCAGACGCAGATCCTGCCGCAGGCACAGCGGCTCTACGAGGAGACCTCCGCGCGGGTAGACACCGAAACCACCGCGTCGACGCGGATTCCGGGTCCGGTCATCCTGGTGGTCCTCGCGACGCTGTTGTTCGGGGTGTTCGCCAACCGCTGGCTGGCCCGGCGCACCCGCAGGCGGATCAACATCGGCTTCGTCGCGGGTGGCCTGGCCGTGTTCATCATGCTGATCTGGGTCGGCACGGCGTTGATCATCTCGACCGCCGACAGCCGCAGCGCCAAAGACACCGCGGCCGAGTCGCTGAAGACCGTCACCAACCTTGCGATCACCGCACAGCAGGCGCGTGCCGACGAGACCCTGGCCCTGATCCGGCGCGGCGACGAGACCGTGCGCAAGCAGTCGTACTACGACCGCATCGACATGATGCAGCAGCAGTTGTCGGAATACCTCGCCCGCGACGACGCGATCGACAAGACCGATCTGGCGGGCGCCGAGCAGATGCTCAAGCGCTGGCGCGCGGCCGACGACCGAATCAACGCCTACATCGGCGTCGGGAACTACCAGGCCGCCACGCAGGTGGCGCTGGGCACCGGCGACGACGACTCCACACCGGCGTTCAACAAGCTCGACGAGGCGCTGAGCAAGGGCATCGAGGAGAGCCGCAGCCAGTTGCGCGACGACATCGTCAACGCCCACCGGGTGCTGTCCGGGGCGACCGTCGGGGCCGCCGTGCTCAGCGTCGTCGCGGCCGTCGCTGTGGCGCTCGGGTTGTGGCCGAGATTGAGTGAGTACCGGTGATGAGCGCTCGCGTGTGGGGATACCGCCCGCCCGAGGGGCAGGGGGAGAACAGACAACCGATGAGGCGCAAGGTCTTCGGCATCCTGCTCGCCGCGGCCGCGGTGCTCACCGGCTGCGCGCAGGCCGCGTCGGTGACGACGCCACCGGGGATAACCCTGGCGCCGCCGACCCCCGCGGGCATGGAGGAGTTGCCGCCAGAGCCGGTGCGCGCGCCGACGCAGGACCGCGACGCCTGCGACCGCAGAGAAAGTCTGCGGCCGTTCGCCACCAAGGCCGAGGCCGACGAGGCGGTGGAGAACATCCGGGCGCGGGGGAGGTTGATCGTGGGCCTGGACATCGGCAGCAACCTGTTCTCGTTCCGCGACCCGATCACGGGCGAGGTCACCGGGTTCGACGTCGACATCGCCGGCGAGATCGCCCGCGACATCTTCGGCACGCCTGCTCAGGTGGAGTACCGCATCCTGTCGTCGGCCGACCGCATCGCCGCGTTGCAGAACAACCAAGTCGACGTCGTGGTCAAGACCATGACCATCACCTGCGAGCGCAAGAAGCTGGTCAACTTCTCGACGGTCTACTTCAACGCCAACCAGCGGATCCTGGCGCCGCGCGACTCGAACATCAGGCAACCGTCGGACCTCTCGGGCCGACGGGTGTGCGTCGCCAAGGGCACCACGTCGTTGGAGCGCATCCAGGAGATCACTCCCCCGCCGATCATCGTCGGCGTCGTGACGTGGGCCGACTGCCTGGTCGCGCTGCAACAGCGTCAGGTGGACGCGGTCAGCACCGACGACTCGATCCTGGCCGGGCTGGTGTCTCAGGACCCGTACCTGCGCATCGTCGGGCCCAGCCTCAACGAGGAGCCCTACGGCATCGGGATCCACCTCGAGAACACCGGGCTGGTGCGTTTCGTGAACGGGACACTCGAGCGGATTCGCCGCGACGGCACCTGGAGCACTCTGTACCGCAAGTGGCTCACGGTGCTCGGCCCCGCGCCGTCGCCCCCCGTCGCGAGGTACTCGGACTGATGGCCGAGATTCAGGAGGACTTCGACGGCGGCCAGGAGGGGGCGCCGTCGGCGGAGCCGACCAGCGGGACACCGTCGGCGGAGCCGACCACCGGGACACCGTCGGCGGAGCCGACCATCGGGACACCGTCGGCGGAGCCGACCAGCGGGACACCGTCGGCCGACTTCGACGACATGGGCATGGATTCGGTGTCGACGATGCGGCCGATGGCCACCCAGGCGGTGTTCCGTCCGCAGTTCGACGACGACGACGATGCCGACGGCGTCTCGGCCCACACCGGCGACACCGAACCGCAGGACCACACCACGGCGACGCGGGCGCTCTCGCCGACGCGCCGCCTCGGCGGTGGGCTCGTCGAGATTCCGCGGGTGCGCGCGAAGGATCCGCTCGAAGCGCTGATGACCAATCCGGTTGTCGCCGAGTCGAAGCGGTTCTGCTGGAACTGCGGACGGCCCGTCGGCAGGTCGTCCGGCGAGGCACCCGGACAGTCCGAGGGCTGGTGCCCGAGCTGCGGCAGCGCGTATTCGTTTCTGCCGCAACTGAGTCCGGGCGACATGGTGGCCGACCAGTACGAGATCAAGGGCTGCATCGCGCACGGCGGGCTGGGCTGGGTGTATCTGGCCTTCGACCACAACGTCAACGAGCGGCCCGTCGTCCTCAAGGGCCTGGTGCACTCCGGCGACGCCGAGGCGCAGAAGATCGCGATGGCCGAGCGGCAGTTCCTCGCCGAGGTGACCCATCCCGGCATCGTGAAGATCTACAACTTCGTCGAGCACGAGGACAAGCACGGCAACCCCGTCGGCTACATCGTGATGGAGTACGTCGGCGGCACCTCGCTGAGGCCGGGCAGGGGACAGAAACTGCCGGTCGCCCAGGCGATCGGCTACATGCTCGAGATCCTGCCCGCGATGGGCTACCTGCACTCGATCGGGTTGACCTACAACGACCTCAAGCCCGAGAACATCATGATCACCGAGGAACAGCTCAAGCTGATCGACCTCGGCGCGGTGTCGACGATCAACTCGTTCGGCTACCTCTACGGCACGCCGGGTTACCAGGCACCGGAGATCGTGCGCACGGGCCCGACCGTGGCCACCGACATCTACACGGTGGGCCGCACGCTGGCGGCATTGACGCTGAACCTGCGCACCCGCAAGGGCCGCTACGTCGACGGACTGCCCGAGGACGACCCGGTCCTGGCCACCTACGACTCGTTCGGCCGGGCGCTGCGCCGGGCCATCGACCCCGACCCGCGCCGTCGGTTCGCCAGCTCCGAGGAGATGTCGGGCCAGCTGCTCGGCGTGCTGCGCGAGGTGGTCGCCCAGGACACCGGATCGCCGAAACCCGGTCTGTCGACCGTGTTCTCGCCCACCCGTTCCACTTTCGGCGTCGATCTGCTCGTCGCGCACACCGACGTGTACCTCGACGGCCAGGTGCATTCTGAGCGGTTGACCGCGCAGGAGATCGTCAAGGCACTGCCGGTGCCGCTGGTCGACCCGACCGATGTGGGCGCGACAGTGTTGTCGGCCAGCGTGCTGAGCCAGCCCGTGCAGACGCTGGACCAGTTGCGTGCGGCCCGGCACGGCGCGCTGGACTCCGAGGGCATCGACCTGTCCGACTCGGTCGAGTTGCCGCTGATGGAGGTGCGCGCCCTGCTCGACCTCGGCGACGTCGCCAAGGCCACCCGCAAGCTCGACGACCTCGCCGATCGCGTCGGGTGGCGCTGGCGGTTGGTGTGGTTCAAGGCGGTGGCCGAGATGCTCTCGGCCGACTACGACTCGGCGACAAAGCATTTCACCGAGGTGCTGGACACACTGCCCGGCGAGCTGGCGCCCAAGCTCGCGCTGGCGGCCACCGCGGAGCTCGCGGGCCCCGACCTTGCGCAAGCTCCCGAGCGCAAGTTCTACAAGACGGTGTGGTGCGCCGACAATGGCATCATCTCGGCGGGTTTCGGTCTGGCACGAGCGCAGTCGGCGGCAGGTGACCGGGACGCGGCCGTGCGCACGCTCGACCAGGTGCCGGTGATGTCGCGCCACTTCACGACCGCCCGGCTGACGAGCGCGGTGACGTTGTTGTCCGGCCGCTCGACGCACGAGATCACCGAGCAGCACATCCGCGACGCCGCCCGCCGAGTCGAGGCGCTGCCCGACACCGAGCCCCGGGTGCTGCAGATCCGCGCGCTGGTGCTCGGCACGGCGATGGACTGGTTGGCCGACCACACCGCCAGCACCAACCACATCCTCGGTTTCCCGTTCACCGAGCACGGGCTGCAACTGGGGGTCGAATCCTCGCTGCGCGCCCTCGCGCGGGTGGCTCCGACCCAGGCGCATCGTTACGCGCTGGTCGATCTGGCCAACAGCGTGCGCCCAACGAGCACGTTCTAGCGATAGCCGCCGATCTCCCCCGGCGATGGCCCGGCAAATTCGTCCTCGCGGCGTTATCGCGCGGCCTACGGATTCACTCGCGGTAGCAGCAAATTCGACGACACCGACCGCGTCGTTGCCGCATCGGTGATGGTCAGAACTTCATGGTCAACCTGCGGATTTCGTAGTAATCTGCGTCACAGGTTGAGTTCACAGCCACCAGGTGACGTCATCGACGCCGGGCGAGTTCCCGACGTGCAGCTTTAACAGATTAAGGCCATCCCTGACGGCATCAGCGGTACGGATTCCCTCGACTGATGGAGTGCACGGTGTCTGCTATAGGGACCTGCCGGGTGTTCCGCCCCGACCCCCGGTCGTTCGATCGTTGCGAACGGCACCACAGGGGCACCTTCTCCGCGTCGCACCTGCACACCTCGACGGTTGTCGTCACCGTCGAAGGTGAGATCGACGCGACCAACAGCCGCGCGCTGACCACCTACATCGAGGGGCGCGTGGCGGGTGCCAAGCGCCTGCTGCTGGACCTTCGGCTGGTCGACTTCTTCGGCACCCCCGGCTTCGCGGCCCTGCACAACGTCAACGTCATCTGTTCCCGGTACGGGCTGAAATGGCAATTGCGCTGCGGCCGGCAGGTGCGCCGGTTGCTGGCGATCTGCGATCCGGACAGGACGCTGCCGCTCGAGGAGCCGCAGTCAGTGCTCGACGATCTGAGCGCAGGCTCTGGCGATCGCAAGCTCCTCATCGGTGGGAATCACTAGCACCGTCGTCGGGGAGTGCTCGGCGGAGATCCGGCGCGCCGACCTGGCCGGGCTGTCGTTGAGATGCTCGTCGAGTTCGATGCCCAGCGGCGCCATCCCGCTCAACGCGTCGCGGCGCACGGCGGCGTCGTTCTCCCCCACCCCGGCGGTGAACGTGATGACGTCGGCGGAACCCAGCAGCGCCAGATAGGCACCGATGTACTTGCGCAGCCGGTGGATGTAGACGTCGTAGGCCAGTTGCGCTGCGGCGTCCCCGGACTCGATGCGCTGATGCAGCACGCGGAAGTCGATCTCACCGCCGAGCCCGCGGACCCCGGAGTGCCGGTTGAGCATCTCCTCGATGTCCCCGACGCTCATGCCCGCGGTGCGCCACAGGTACGTCAGCACGCCGGGGTCGACGTCACCGGAGCGGGTGCCCATCACGAGACCCTCCATCGGCGTCATTCCCATCGACGTGTCCACGGGCCTGCCGCCGACGATGGCCGACGCCGACGCGCCGTTGCCGAGGTGCAGCACGATCTGGCGCAGCGACACCAGTGGCGCGTCCAGGTAGGCCGCGGCCTGCTCGCTGACGTACTGGTGCGAGGTGCCGTGGAAACCGTAGCGGCGGATGTGCCACTGCGCGGCCACTTCGCGGTCGATCGCATATGTCGCCGCGGCGGGCGGCAGGTCGTGGAAGAACGCGGTGTCGAAGACGGCGACGTGGGGCAGGTGCGGCAGCGCCCTGCGGGCCTCCCTGATGCCCAGCAGCGCGGGTGGATTGTGCAGTGGGGCAAGCGCAGACAAGCCGTCGATCTTCGCCACCAGCGCGTCGTCGACGAGGGTCGGCCGGTAGATGTCCGGGCCGCCGTGCACCACCCGGTGGCCGACCGCGATCAGCCCCGCCATGTCATCGGCGAGTTCGTCGAACACCACCTGCAGGGCCGCACCATGGTCGCGAATGTCGCTGTCGCCGATCCTCTCGACGATGCCGTCGGCGATCATGCTGGTCGAATCCGGCTCCATCACCGCATACTTCAGCGACGACGACCCCGAGTTCAGGACGAGCACCCTCGAATCCGTCACAGGGTCTGGGCCTGGATCGCGGTGATCGCCACGGTGTTGACGATGTCGGGGACCAGCGCTCCGCGGGACAGGTCGTTGACGGGCTTCTTCAACCCCTGCAGCACCGGGCCGATGGCGATCGCGCCGGCGCTGCGCTGCACCGCCTTGTAGGTGTTGTTGCCGGTGTTGAGGTCGGGGAAGATCAGCACCGTCGCCTGGCCCGCCACCTTCGAATCGGGCATCTTCGTCTTGGCCACCGACGGCTCCACCGCGGCGTCGTACTGGATGGGCCCGTCGACGAGCAGATCGGGCTGCCGCTGTCGAACCAGGTCCGTTGCCGCCCTGACCTTGTCGACGTCCGCGCCCGTGCCGCTGGTACCGGTCGAGTAGGACAGCATCGCAACCCTCGGTTCGATGCCGAACCGGTGCGCGGTGCGCGCCGAGGAGATCGCGATGTCGGCCAACTGCTCCGAGGTGGGATCCGGCACGATGGCGCAGTCGCCGTATGCCAGCACGCGGTCGGCGAGGCACATCAGGAAGATGCTCGACACCGTGGAGACGTCGGGCAGGGTCTTGATGATCTCGAACGCCGGCCGCACGGTGTGCGCGGTGGTGTGCCGCGCGCCGGACACCATGCCGTCGACCATGTCGTTGTGTACCAGCATGGTGCCGAAATACGACACGTCGTGCATGATTTCGTGGGCTTGCTCGACGGTGACGCCCTTGTGTCTGCGCAGTTCGGCGTACTGCTCGGCGAACTTGTCACACAGGTCGCTGGTCCGCGGGTTGAGCACGGTCGCCGCGGAGATGTCCACGCCCAATTCCGCTGCACGAGCGCGGATCTGGGGCTCGTCGCCGAGTATCGTCAGCTCCGCCACCCCCCGTTTGAGCAGCCGCCCCGCCGCGGTGAGGATGCGGTCGTCGTCGCCCTCGGGCAGCACGATGTGCTTGCGGTCCGTGCGCGCCCATTCCAGCAGCTGGTGGGTGAACATCTGCGGGGTGACCACGTTCGGTATGGGAATCGTCAGCTGCGCCAGCAGGTCCGCCGTGTCGACGTGGGTTTCCATCAGCGTCAGCGCGGTGTCGATCTTGCGCAGCGATGTCGAGGTGACCCGGCCCCGCGCCGCCGCCACCCGGCTGGCGGTCTCGAAGGTGCCGAAGCGTGTGGTGATGATCGGCAGCCGCAGGCCCAGCCCGGACACCAGCGCGGCGATCGACGGATGCAGCTCGAGCCCGCCGTTGAGAATGATTCCAGACAGTGACGGAAAGCCTTCGGCCACATGCGCGCTGACGACGGCGAGCACAACGTCGGAGCGGTCCCCGGGGGTGACGACGGCGACGCCCTCCGTCAGGCGTTCCAGCACGTGCTCGGCCGTCATGCCGGCCACCAGCACATCCATCACCTCGCGCGACAGCAGCGCCGGGTCTCCGCTGACGACCGTGCCCTCGACCGCCTGCTGCAACTCCGCGACCGACGCCGCGACCAGCAGCGGCTCCTCGGGCAGCACGTAGCTCTTGGGCTCGAACGGCTCGAGCGCCGTCGCGACCGCGCTCAGCTGGGCCGGATCGCAACGGTTGGCGACCACCGCGGCGGTGTGGGCGTGCTGGCCGGCGATCTCGGAAAGACAGACGTCCACGAGGTGCGCCACCTGCTCGGGGCTGCGATTCTTGGCCTTCACCGCCAGCACGACCGGGACGCCGAGGTTGGCGGCGATTCGCGCGTTGGTCGACAACTCGCTGGGCGCGGCCACGTCGGTGTAGTCGCTGCCGACGATCAGCACCGCGTCGCACTGATCGGCGACGTGGTGGTAGCGGTCGACGATCTCGCCCAGCGCGGCATCCGGGTCCTCGTGCAGTTGCTCGTAACCGACGCCGACGCACTCGTCGTAGGTCAGCCCGGCCGTACTGTGGTCGAGCAGCAGTTCGAGGATGTAGTCGCGATCCTCGCCGAGCCGGGTGATCGGCCGGAACACACCGACTTTGGCGACGGTGGCCGCGAGCCGGTGCAGGATGCCCAGCGCGATGGTCGACTTGCCGGTGTCGCCTTCGGGTGAGGCCACGTAGATCGCGGATGAGCGCTCGCGCGAAGACCATGAGCCAGCTGGCACCTCGTCAGCCTAGCCGCCGGGCCAACTGACGTGCCGCACCGACGAGAGCCCGTTCGCGAAACGTACACCAAGGTCGTGGTCAGGCGGGCGATGACGACCCCGGTGTACGTTTCGCGAGGTATACGTCAACTGGCGGTCGGGTCCACGGGGATGTCGACGCCTGCGGCCAGGCCGCGGTGATCGGAGCCGGGCACCGCGACCGTGTGCGCCGAGCCCGCGGTGCAGTTGCGGACCAGCACGTGGTCGATGCCGACGACCGGCGGACGCCAGGGCCGGCTGGGGTAGCTGCGCGTCAGTCCCGCACCCGCCTGCTCGGCGGCGTCGCGGTAGCCCTCGGCGAGCAGGGCCCGGAACGGTTTCATGTCGTAGGTGGCGTTGAGGTCGCCGGCGACGATCACCGCGCCGGAGCCGGCGTCCCGAGCGAGCGCCCGCAACGTCGACGGCAACTGTTCGATGTCGCCACGGAACCAGCGCAGCGGCTGCACCCAGGGTGCGGCCAGGTGCACGGCGAGCACCGTCGTGTCGAACCGCACGCCCGGCAACCGGATTCGGGCGCTGAGCATCGGCATCTGGTAGCCGGCGACTCGCGCGGATGCCAGGATCGGGTGCCTGCTCCACAGCCCGATGCCCGCCGCCATCGGCTGCGGATCGATCGCCCGGTGTGGGAACGCGGCCTCCAGCCCCGCCGCCGACATCGCGGCCGCGACCTGTGGTGTCATCTCCTGGACCACCAGCACGTCGGCCGATGCGGTGGCGAGCTCGACGACGGCGCGCGCGTCGGCCTGCCCCATACCGAGATTGGCGCTCACCACCCGCAGCGGCACGGACGGGACGTCGGCCTGCTCCGGCCCGAAGTACCTGGGCGCCAGCACCGCGAGCATCACCAGGGACAGGCAGGCGGCCACGATCGTCGGCACCCACCGGCGCACGACGCCGAACAGCACCATCGCCGCAATCCCCGCGGCGGTCAGATACGGCGCCGCTGCGGCGAGCACCAGCACGACCTCGTGGCTGACCGGCAGGTATCGCGACAGCAGTGCCGCGGCGGCGACGACGAAGGCGAGCGCAGCGACGACCGTCGCCAACACTCGGATCATGATGTGTTGGTGCGGCTTTCAGTCGGGTCAGCCGAGCTTGCGCAGCCGGGGCTGAAGGTCCTTGGCGAACAGCTCGAGGAACCGGCGCTGATCGTGGCCCGGGGCGTGGAACACCAGGTGGTTCATCCCCCAGTCGACGTAGTCCTTGACCTTCTCGACGGCCTCGTCGGGGTCCGACGCGACGATCCAGCGCTTGGCGACCTGCTCGATCGGCAGCGCGTCGGCGGCCTTCTCCATCTCGATCGGGTCGTCGATGGAGTGCTTCTGCTCGGCGGTCAGCGACAGCGGGGCCCAGAACCGGGTGTTCTCCAGCGCCAGGTGCGGCTTGGTCTCGTAGGAGATCTTGATCTCGATCATCCGGTCGATGTCGTCGGGATTGCGCCCGGCGGCCTCGGCGCCCTCCTTCACCGCCGGGATGAGCTTGTCCTTGTAGAGTTCCTCGCCCTTGCCGGAGGTGCAGATGAACCCGTCGCCGGCGCGTCCGGCGTACTTGGCCACCACCGGACCGCCTGCGGCGATGTAGACGGGAACCCCGTCCCGGGGCACGTCATAGATCGAGGCGCCCTTGGTGTGGTAGTACTCGCCGTCGAAGTCGACCCGGTCGCCGAGCCACAGCTCGCGCATCAGCTTGACCGCCTCACGCAGCCGGGCGAAGCGCTCCTTGAAATCCGGCCAGTCCCCCTCGTATCCGGTGGCGATCTCGTTGAGGGCCTCACCCGTTCCGACGCCGAGCATGACCCGGCCGGGGTAGAGACAGCCCATGGTCGCGAAGGCCTGAGCGATGACGGCGGGGTTGTAGCGGAACGTCGGCGTCATCACCGAGGTGCCGAGCATGATCCGCTCGGTGCGCTCGCCCACCGCGGTCATCCACGCCAGCGAGAACGGAGCGTGGCCGCCCTCGTGACGCCACGGCTGGAAGTGGTCGCTGACGACCGCGCTGTCCATGCCGTGCTCTTCGGCGGCGACGCCGAGCTCGACGAGTTCCCGCGGCGCGAACTGCTCCGCCGACGCCTTGTATCCGAGTTTCAAGTCCACGGGTCTTTTCTACCCCGCTGCCTACACTCACGGCATGGCAGCAGCGCTGACGGCCGTCACCGACACCGTCCACTTCGCCTACACCGACCTCGTCAACTGGACGCTGGTCACCGACGGTGACGGTGTGGTGCTGATCGACGCCGGCTTCCCGGGCAGCCGCGACGACGTGCTGGGGTCGCTGCGCGAACTGGGCTTCGGCGTCGACGACGTGCGCGCGATCCTGTTGACCCATGCGCACATCGACCACTTCGGGTCGGCGATCTGGTTCGCCGAAACCCATGGCACGCCGGTGTACTGCCATGCCGCGGAGGTCAGCCATGCCAAGCGGGAGTATCTGGAGCAGGCGTCGCCGGTCGATATCGCCAAGCACATCTGGCGGCCGCGCTACCTGACATGGTCGGTGTCGATCACCCGCAAGGGCGCCATGGTGCACGGCGGTATCCCGACCGCGCAGGCCCTCACCGAGGACATCGCGGCGGCGCTGCCCGGTAAACCGTCGGCGATCCCGACGCCGGGGCACACCGGCGGGCACTGCTCGTTCGTCGTCGACGGCGTTCTGGTCAGCGGCGACGCCCTGGTCACCGGCCACCCGTTGCTGCCGCGCGGCGGTCCGCAACTGCTACCCGGCCTGTTCAACCACGACCAGGACGGTTGCGTGCGCAGCCTCGGCGCGCTGGGCGTGCTCGACACCGAGGTGCTGCTGCCCGGCCATGGTCGGATGTGGCGGGGGTCGATCCGCGAGGCCGCCGAGACCGCCGCGCGCCGGTGACCGCGCACGTCTACGTCAGGTTCTGATAGCCGAGCAGGAAGATCGCGGTCAGGCACAGCCCGCACGCCACCACGATCGTCGGCATCAGGATCATGCTGTCGAGTTCGTCGTCGTCGAGCACATCGTCCTCGAACCGGCCGAACAGCACGCGGGCCACTCCGGTCCTGCGGAAGGTGTGCACCATCGTCCGCACGGCCTTGGTTTCGCGCCTACGGCCGATGACCACGCGCGAGGCCAACCCGACGATGAAGGTCAGCGCGGCGGCCGCAACCAGCAGCCACCCGACCGTCGTCTGCGTTAGAGCCACAACCACCCCCGGGTGTCCCCGACACCGACGCCCAGCCTATAGGGAGCGGCCGGCCGG
Source organism: Mycobacterium sp. B14F4 (assembly GCF_039871645.1). Classification (NCBI taxonomy): domain Bacteria; kingdom Bacillati; phylum Actinomycetota; class Actinomycetes; order Mycobacteriales; family Mycobacteriaceae; genus Mycobacterium; species Mycobacterium sp. B14F4. Next base: position 239,353 of record NZ_JBDPMF010000003.1, read on the forward strand.
TCGGCCCGTCATCGCAACGACTTCGCGAAAGCGATCGGATAGACCTCGCCGTCTGCCGACAGCGGCTCGGCCAGTCGGGTATAGCCCGCGGCCTCGTAGAGCGCCTCGGCTTCGGGTTGGCGGTCGCCCGTCGTCAGGTACACCCGCGTGTACCCGCGCGCGGCGATCTCGGCCTCCAGTTCGGCCAGCAGCGCCTTGCCGTAACCGCGCTGACGGTGACCGCTGTCGGTCCAGATGCGCTTGAGTTCGGCCGTCTCGGCGTCGAAGCGCTGAAACGCCCCGCCGGTGACGGGTTTGTCGTCGATCACTCCGATCAGCAGTCCGCCGTCCGGTGCGGCGAAGTCCTCGGCGGGATGGCCGCGCAGCCAGGTCATCACGCGTTGTTCGGTGCCGCCGTAGCGCCGGGCGTACTCCACGGCGAGTTCGGCCAGCAACGGCGCCGCCAGCGGATCGTCCTGGCCGACCGCCACGAAGCGCAACGGGTTCACGCTGACGAAGATAGCGGACTTCCACCCCAAACTTGACACATGTAAAGTTTGGGGTCATGGACAACATCAGGGGCACGACGATCGCGATCACCGGCGCCGCCCGCGGCATCGGTTATGCGACGGCTAAGGCGCTGCTGGCGCGGGGTGCGCGGGTCGTGATCGGCGACCGCGACGTGGCGCTGCAGGAGTCGGCCGTCGCGCAGCTGACCAAGCTGGGCCCGGTGTCGGGCTATCCGCTCGACGTGACCGATCGCGATTCGTTCGCGACGTTCTTGGACAAGGCCCGCGTCGACGGCGGCGGACGCATCGACGTGCTGATCAACAACGCCGGTGTGATGCCGATCGGCCCGTTCGTCGAGGAGTCCGAGCAGTCGATCCGGTCGTCGCTGGAGGTGAACCTCTACGGCGTCATCACCGGCTGTCAGCTGGTGCTGCCCGACATGATCGCCCGGCGCAGCGGCCACATCATCAACATCGCCTCGCTGTCCGGGCTGATCCCGGTGCCGGGCCAGGTCGTCTACGTCGGCGCGAAGTTCGGCGTGGTCGGGATGACCGCCGCGCTGGCCGACGAGGTCGCGCGCTACCACGTCGACGTCTCGGTGGTCATGCCGCCGTTCACCCGCACCGAGCTGATCTCCGGCACGAAGGAGACCGCAGGCACCAAGCCCGTCGAGCCCGAGGAGATCGCCGCGGCGATCGTCAAGACGCTCGACAAGCCGAAGACGCACGTCGCCGTGCCGCCGTTCCTGCGCTTCACCGCGCAGGCCGCTCAGATGCTCGGGCCCCGCGGCAGGCGGTGGATGAACCGCAAGCTCGGGCTCGACAACGTGTTCCTGGAGTTCGACACCACCGCGCGCAAGAGCTACGAGGACCGCGCGCGCACCGCGCAGGGCGTCGTCGAGGGATGACTTTCTCGGCCGAGCGCGCACCCTGGTACACAATCGCGGGGAAAAACCGTACAAGGCTGAGCGCTCGTCAAAAGGTCGGGGCCGCGTCGCCGAGGCGATAGGCCTCGATCACGTCGACGGCGTCGAACAGTTCCTCGAGGTCGAACTGGTAGTCGTCGGCGGTGCCGACGAACACCACGTGCGCGACGTCGCCGCCGTCGCCGGCGGTCAACACGATCGTCGTCGCCGACACCACATCCTCGGGGTCGGCGACGGCGGCGTGTGACGGCGGATAGAACCACAGCGCCGACTCGTCATCGGACAACTCGTCGTCGAATACCCAGCCGCGCTCGGTAATTCGTTCGTCGAACGCCTCGAGGACCGCCGCCAGCTCGATGTCGCCGGACAGCGAGTCCAGCACCGTGTCCGGCAGCCACCGGTCGTTGCGGGCGGCCTGCCGCTTGCGCCGGCGGGCCTCCTTCGCGTCGGATCGGCGCGACACCTAGCTCAGCGCCTGGTCGAGGTCGGCCAGCAGATCCTCGGTTCCCTCCAGGCCCACCGAGATTCGCACCACGCCGTCCCCGAGCCCGATCGCGGCGCGACCTTCGGGGCCCATCGCGCGGTGCGTGGTGGTCGCCGGGTGGGTGATCAGCGACTTGGCGTCGCCGAGGTTGTTCGAGATGTCGACGATCCGCAGTTTGTCGAGCACCTCGAACGCGCGCTCCTTGGTGCCGCCGGCCAGCTCGAACGTGACAACCGTTCCGCCACCGGTCATTTGACGCTTCGCCAGGTCGTATTGGGGATGCGACTCGAGGAACGGGTAACGCACATAGCTCACCGCGGGATGGTTCTCGAGGAACTCCGCGATCCGCTGCGCCGACGCATTCTGGTGCTCCACCCGCACCGCAAGCGTCTCCAGTCCCTTGAGCAGGGTCCACGCGTTGAACGGGCTCAACGCCGGGCCGGTGTGACGCATCAGCTTCTGCACGGGCTCGTCGATGTACTGCTTGTCACCCAGGATGGCCCCGCCCAGCACGCGGCCCTGGCCGTCGATGTGCTTGGTGCCCGAATACACCACGATGTCGGCGCCCAGCGGCATGCCCTGCTGCAGGATCGGCGTGGCGAACACGTTGTCCAGCACGACTTTCGCACCTGCGGCATGCGCGAGGTAGCACACGGCCGCGATGTCCACCAGCGACTGCATCGGGTTGGACGGGGTCTCGAAGAACACCGCCTGGGTGGGGACCGACAGCGCCTTCTCCCACTGCGACAGGTCCTCGCCGTCGACGAACACCGTCTCCACGCCCCAGCGCGGCAGGATCTCGTTGCACACCACGAAGCAGGACCCGAACAGGCTGCGCGCGGCGACCAGCCGATCGCCCGCCGCCAGCAGTGCACCCAGCGACGTGAACACCGCCGCCATCCCGGTCGCCGTCGCGAAACACGCAGGCGCACCCTCGATCAGGCGCAGCCGCTCCTCGAACATCGAGATCGTCGGGTTGCCGTAGCGGGAGTACACGTAGCGGTCGATCTCGCCGGTGAACGCCTTCTCCGCCTCGGCCGCCGACGCGTACACATATCCACTGGTGAGGTAGATCGCCTCGGCGGTCTCCTCGAAGCCGGACCGCAGCAACCCGCCGCGCACCCCGAGAGTGGCCTGACTGACCCCCTCGGGCAGCTCGACCGACCGACGCACCGACGGCACCTGGGAATCGGCGGGGTGGGTCATGACTGCTTCCAGGGCAGGCCGACGGCCTTCCAGCCGGTGGCGCCGCGATGACGGTGCTCGTCGAGATTGCCCTCGAAGCCGTCGAGAATGTTGTAGGACGGCGCGATACCGGCCTCGGTGGCGGCCTCGGCGGCGCCGATCGACCGGTTGCCGGAGCGACACAGGAACACCACCGGGCCCGCGCCGGGTGTGACACCCGCCGTCTTGAGGTCGTCGACGAAGGACTCGTTGCGCCCGCCGTCGGAGCGGTTCCACTCGACGAACACGACGTCGCGCTGCAGCGAGGACAGGTCGGGCACCCCGACGAACCGCCATTCGGCGTCGGTGCGGACGTCCACCAGCACGGCGTCGCGGGAGTCGGTCAGCAGCCTCCACGCCTCCTCGGGCGTGATGTCTCCGGCATATGTCACGACCGCGAGTGTCCCACAGCTACCTGGGGCCGAGTGAACAGACCTTCCAAGCCCCGCCCTCGCGCACGAACGTCATCGCGGCGTCCTCCTTGGCGTCGGGCGCCTTGTCGAAGTGGTAGGTCACCGTGGCGGTCGCGCGGTCCCCGTCGATCTTCACCTCGGTGACGTCGTCGACGAACCGTTCACCACGCTTGTCCACCGATTCCCGTTGCACGGCAAGCACTTCGGACTCGTTGCCCTGTTGCGCCGCGCAAGTGTAGCCGCGGAAGTCAGCGTAGTTCTGGCGCTGCAGTGCGTCGTTCTGCCCGACCGCGGCGGTGGCCACCTGCTGCTCGACGGGACGCTCCTGGCCGCCGAACAGATTGAGCAACCCGATAACGATCACCACGAGCACAATGATCCCCAGCGCAACTAGGAACGGCGTCGCGGTCGGCCGGTCGGCGCGGTCGAACTCCGGGTCGGCCATCGGTCACCAGAGCTTGCGCAGGGCCGCGGTCACGCGCCGCGCGCGGTCACGGGCCACGATCGGGTCCGGCGCCGTCGCCAGCGCCACCGCCAGCCGTCGCCTGCCGTCGGACTCGTCGGGGCGGTCGAACAACCGCACGTCGCTCTCGGCAACGGCCAGGGCATCGGCGAGCACCACCTGCGGATCTGTGCCGGCCGCGCGGCTCGCTTCGGCACCGGCGTAGGTGACCTCCGCGGCCGCAGGCGAGATCATGATGGTGTCGACGGGCAATCCCAGAATCGCCCGGGCATGCAACTCGAACTCCGACAACCGCTGCGAACGCAGCGTGACCAGGCCGGCGTCGTTGGGCCGCGGGCGAACGTTGTCGAAGTAGACCTCGTCGCCCTTCACCAGCAACTCGACGCCGAAGACGCCGCGCCCGCCGAGCGAGTTGACGATCCGCGCGCCGATCGACTTGGCCGCGTCCAACGCCGCCGGCGACAGGGGCTGCGGCTGCCACGACTCGAGCACGTCGGCACCGTCCCCGCGGGCGCGGTACCCGATCGGCTCGCAGAAGTGCACCGCCGGACCCGTCGGTCCGATGGTCCGGATGGTCAGCAGCGTGACCTCGAAGTCGACCTCGACCACCGACTCGGCCATCACCCGGTTGTGAGCGATGCGGCCGCCTGCGACGGCACGGTGCCAGGCGGGCTCGACGTCGTCGGGACGCAGCAGCACCGACTCGCCCTCGCCGGGCGCCGACGCGATCGGCTTGACCACCAGCGGAAAGCCGGCATGCTTGGCCACCGCGGTCAGCTCCTCGACCGAACCGGCGAACCAGAACGGCGCGGTGGGCAGGCCCAGTTCGTCGGCGGCCAGCCTGCGAAGGCCCTCGCGGTCCAGCGACAGCCGGGTGCTGCGCGGCGTCGGGAACACCTCGACGGTGCCGCGCTCGGCGACGGCGATCAGTGCGTCGGCCGCGATCAGGCCGGCATCGGCCACCACGTAGCGCGGGTTCTCCTTCTCGATGAGCGCCGTCAGCGCCTCGGCGTCGTTCATCTTGACCACGACCGCGCGGTCGGCGACGCCGTGCGCGGGGGCATCGGCGTAGCGGTCGACCGCGATCACCTCGGCGCCCAGCCGCTGGAACGACAGCGCCAGCTCGCGGCTCAGCTCGCCCGAGCCGAGCAGCATCACGACACGGCCGGCCGACGGGGCGACGGGTTCCGGGTCCGTCGTCGGCTCATCGGCGCCGAGTCGTGTTTCGTTGTCGGGAGAGTCACTCATCGCGCGTCCAGCCTGCCAGACGCCGGCCGCGCCGGACAGCAGGCCGCGCTCAATCGGCGCCGGTGGGGTCCTCGAGCCGGCCACGGAAACCGCGCATGGCGTCGATCAACGCGGTGAACGTGCGGTGCGCGGCCTTGAGATCGGAGTCGGACAGCCGAGTCAGCGCCGTGCTGGTCTGCTCGGCCAGCGGCGTGAAAAACCCACGGGCCACGGTCATTCCGTGATCGGCGACCCGCAGGATCACCTTGCGCCGGTCGGTTGGATCGGATTCGCGCAGGAAGTGACCGGAGGCGATCATCCGCTCGACGAGGTAGGTGATCGCCGCACCGGACAACCCCATCCGCTTGCGCAGGTCACCCGCCGTCAGCGGGCGCCCCTCGGTCTCGGCGACCATCACGTACAACAGCGCACGAAAGTCGTTGGCGGCGACGTCGTGTCGGCTCGCGAACAGCCTGCCGATCTGGTCGGATTCGGCGTTCATCGCGCGCACGTCGGCGGCGATCGTCGCCTCCAGCGCATCACGGTCAACCGGCATCGAGCAAGCATAGGACCTTCACCTCACTTGCTTAATTGTTAAGTATCTGAAATATTCGGTGTCATGTCCCGGCGGCTCTCCTGGATCCTGGCCGTGCTCGTGGTCGTGGTGTCGGGTGCACTGATGGCGCTCGTCGGCAGCGACGACTCGAGCGGGCGGTCACCGGTGCCCGTGCCCGACAGCGCCGAGTCCGCGCGCACCGAGGCCCTGCGCGCACAGTTCCCCGGGGGCGACCGCGTTCCGGCCATCGTCGTCATCACCCGCGACGACGGTGCGCCGTTGAGCGCGGCCGACGTCGACGCGGCGAAACGCAAGTGGCCCGCGGTGCAGGTCGCCACCGATGGCGCGGCCGCGCTGGCGGTCGTGCCGTTGAACGCCGACCTGACCGGGTTCGCACTCAACGACGCGGTCAAGGAGGTGCGCACCACCGCTGCCGAGGGCCTGCCACCGGATCTGCGCACCCAGGTGACCGGCGGCCCGGCGTTCGGCGCCGACATCGCCAACTCGTTCTCCGGCGCGAACATCACGCTGCTGGCGGTCACCGCGGCCGTCGTGGCGCTGCTGCTGATCGTCACCTACCGCTCGCCCGTGCTGTGGCTGGTACCGCTGGCCGTCATCGGGTTCGCCGACCGGGTGGCCGCGGTGCTGGGCAGCGCCGTCGCGCAGGCGGTCGGCATGAGCCCGGACGGGTCGACCTCGGGCATCACCAGCGTGCTGGTGTTCGGCGCCGGCACCAACTATGCGCTGCTGCTGATCTCCCGCTATCGAGAGGAGTTGGGCCGCGGCGATGAGCGCTCGCGCGAAGAGCATGGGCATGACAATCACCGCGACGCGCTGGGCATCGCGGTCCGGCAGGCCGGCCCCGCCATCGTCGCCAGCAACGCGACCGTGGTGCTGGCGTTGCTGACGCTGGTGTTCGCCTCGTCGCCCAGCGTGCGCAGCCTCGGCGTGCAGGCGGCCGCGGGTCTGGTGGTCGCCGCGCTGTTCGTGCTGCTGGTGCTGCCGCCCCTGCTCGGCTTGTTCGGCAAGCGGCTGTTCTGGCCGTTCGTCCCGCAGATCGGCGCGGCACCGCTCACCGACAGCGGCGTCTGGCACCGCATCGCCGAAGGGGTGGCCCGCCGCCCCGGCCGCGTCGCGGTGGTCTCGATCGCCGGCCTGGCACTGCTGTGCATCGGCGTGACGACAACGCCGGTCGGGCTGTCGCAGACCGAACAGTTCCGGGTGCAGGCCGAGTCGGTCAGCGGCTACGAAACCCTGGCCGACCACTTCCCCGGCGGCCTGACCGACCCGACCCGGGTCATCGCCGCGACGGAGCGCGCCGCCGAGGTGCAGCGCGCCATCGGCGAGACCTCGGGGGTGGTGTCGGCGAACCCGGCGGGGCAGACGTCGACAGGACTGAGCCAGTGGTCGGTGGTGCTCGACGCCGAACCCGCATCCGACGAGGCGTTCGAAACCGTTGACGCGCTGCGGGACTCGGTGCATGCGGTCGACCCGGGCGCGCTGGTCGGCGGATCGGACGCGACGGCCCGCGACGCCAGCGCGGCCGCATCGCGGGACCGGTTGGTCATCATCCCCGCCATCCTGGTCGTGGTACTCGCGGTGCTGTACGTGTTGCTGCGCGCGGCGTTGGCGCCACTGATCCTGGTGGCGGTCACGGTGTTGAGCGCCCTGGCCGCCCTCGGCCTGGGCGGGTGGGCCAGCGTGCACCTGTTCGGCTTCCCGGCACTGGACAACACCGCGCCGCTGTTCGCATTCCTGTTCCTGGTGGCCCTCGGCGTGGACTACACGATCTTCCTGGTCACCCGTGCCCGCGAGGAGACGCCCGCGCACGGCACGCGCGACGGCATCGTGCGCGCCGTCTCGGCCACCGGCGCGGTCATCACCAGCGCGGGCATCGTGCTGGCCGCGGTGTTCGGCGTACTCGGGGTGCTGCCGCTGATCGTGCTGACCCAGGTCGGCATCATCGTCGGCCTGGGCATCCTGCTGGACACCTTCGTGGTGCGCACGGTGATCATCCCGGCGTTGTTCACCCTGATCGGGCCGCGCATCTGGTGGCCGGCACTGCGCGACGGGGACTACCGTGCAGACGGTGGAGGAGCACACGGTCGACACCGTGCTGGGACGGTTGCGGGTCCGCACCCGCGGTGACGGCGAGGCCATGATGTTCTGGCCGAGCCTGCTGATGACCGGCGACATGTGGTCGGCCCAGGCGGACCGCTTCGGTGCGGGCAGGCGGGTCGTCCTGGTCGACCCGCCGGGGCACGGTGGCAGCGAAAAGCTCACCGCCCCGTTCACTTTCGAGCAGTGCGCCCAGTGCGTCGTCGGCATCCTCGACGCACTCGGCATCGACCGGACGCACTTCGTCGGCAACTCCTGGGGCGGCATGATCGGCGGGACCTTCGCGGCGATGCATCCCGAGCGCGTCGGCCGGGCCGTGCTGATGAATTGCACGGCGTCGCGCGCGGGCATCCGCCAGCGGGTCGAGTTCGGCCTGCTGCTGCGCGTCGCGACGCTGATGGGCGGTGTACGGCCTCCGGTCACACGCTCGGTGCTCAAGGCGTTCCTGGGCCCCACGACGTTTCGCACCCGTCCCGACGTCGTCGAGTTCGTCCGCGCCGGCGTGCAGGCCGCCGATGTGCGGTCCGCCCGGTGGGCGGTGCGCAGCATCGTGGACCGGCCCGATCAGCGTGCGCTGCTGGGACGGATCACCACACCGGTGCTCGTGGTGGCGGGCAGCGAGGATGCGACGTTCCCGGTGCCCGAGGCCCTCGCGATGGCCGACGCCATTCCCGGTGCCGCCACCGTGGTGCTCGACGGCGTGGCACACCTGGCCGGACTGGAGAACCCGCAGTTGGTCGGCGATCTCATCGAACGTTTCGTTTTCCGCGGGTAGCGTCGTGTGATGGCTGAAGCTGATGCCGCGCTTCGCGACGGCGGCGCAACGTCGCTTCCTCCCGTCCACATGCGACGCGACGCGTTCACCCCCACTCCGGAGCTTCGCGAGATCCGCGAAACCATCGGGGTCCGCACCGTGGTCAACGCATTCGGCATGACGGTGTATCTGGTCACCCGCCACGACGACGTCAAGGACGTCCTGTCGGACCACGAGCGGTTCTCCAACGGCCGCCCGCCCGGCTTCGTTGTGCCCGGCGCGCCAACGCTTTCCGAGGAGGAGCTGGCCAGCGCACGCGCGGGCAACCTGTTGGGCCTCGACCCGCCCGAACACACCCGGCTGCGGCGCATGCTCACCCCGGAGTTCACGATCCGGCGGATGAAGCGGCTCGAGCCCCGAATCGCCGAGATCGTCGACGCCCAACTCGACCTGATGGAAAAGGCCGGGCCGCCTGCGGATCTCGTGGCTTACTTCGCGCTGCCTATCCCGTCGCTGGTGATCTGCGAACTGCTCGGCGTGCCCTACGACGACCGCGACGACTTCCAGCGCCGCAGCGCCCGGCAACTGGACCTGTCGCTGCCCTTCGCCGAGCGGCTCGAGTTGCAGCGGGCGGGTCGCGCCTACATGCAGACCCTGGTTGGACGAGCGCGCCGGCACCCCGGCGACGACATCCTCGGCATGCTGGTCCGCGAGCACGGCGCCGACCTCACCGACGACGAGCTGGTCGGTGTCGCCTCGCTGCTGCTGCTGGCCGGCCACGAGACCACGTCGAACATGCTGGGTCTGGGCACGCTGGCGCTGCTGCGGCATCCCGACCAGCTCGCCGCCGTCCGCGACGATCCCGCCGCCGTCGGACCCGCCGTCGAGGAGCTGCTGCGCTGGTTGTCGATCGTGCACACCGCGATCCCGCGGATCACCACCACCGACGTCGAGCTCGCCGGTGTGCCGATCCCGGCCGGGCAGTTGGTGTTCGCGTCGCTGCCGTCGGGCAACCGCGACCCCGGCTTCATCGACGCACCGGAGACGCTCGACATCGGCCGCGGTGCGCCCGGGCACCTGGCGTTCGGCCACGGCGTGCACCACTGCCTGGGCGCACCGCTGGCCCGGATGGAAATGCGGGTCGCGTTTCCCGCTCTGCTGCAACGCTTCCCGACGCTGATGCTGGCCGAGGACTTCGCCGACGTGCAGTTCCGGTCGTTCCACTTCATCTACGGCCTGAAGTCATTGGAGGTGGGCTGGTGAAGATCACAGCGGACCGCGATGTGTGCATCCAGGCGGGCAACTGCGTGATGTCGGCCGGTGCGGTGTTCGACCAGGACGACGACGGCGTGGTGGTATTGCTCGTCGACACGGACGGCGGAGCCGTCCAGACAGGCGAGGTGCCCGACGAGGAACTCGACCGTGTGCGCGAAGCGGTGAAGCTGTGTCCCGCACAGGCCTTGCGGCTCACGGAGTCCTGAACCGGTAGAGGGCCGGGACCTTCGTCATCGCAAGACGGGCCGTCGGACCCCTCGATGTCCGCGTCACAGCCGCTACGGTCCTGTCAGGACGAAAGGATGTGCGGTGAGCGACAAAGCGCTGGAAGTCATCACATGGGATCCCGAGGAACACGTCGACCTGCCCGGTTTCGCGCACGGCCTGACGCGTTACGGCGGCCACTGGTTCGACGTAGACATCTCGATGGTGCCGCGGGACATCGACCCGATGGACGCCCTCGACAAGACCTTCGCCAAGCTGAAGGAGATCGTCGCCAACGAGAAGCCGACGATCACCCACTTCACGGTCGGGTTGCGGGTGGCCTCGGAGAGTCCGGTGCCGCGGCCGCGCTGAGGCCGGCCCGCGTCAACAGCAGCACGCTGACCACCAGCACCCAGGCCGGGAACGTGAGCACCAGCCACATGCTCAGGTCGCTGGCCAGCAGCAGTCCCACCGCCATCGCATAGGTGACGAGGGCCAGCCAGCGAGGCATCAACCGGGTGCGCCACCAGATGGTCGCCAGCGAGACCATGAACACGGCCGCCATGCGCAGTGCGTACGTCTTGGAGACGATCACCACCACCATCTGCCCGAAGAGCGCGGCCTCCGACTCGGACGGGGCGCCGCTGCGCTCCAGGCCGGCCCCGGCGCCGATGGCGACGAACATCATCGCCAGGAACAGCAGGCCGCTGCCGAGGAACACCGTCGAGAAGAACTTGTCCTCGTAGTGGCCCATGCCGTCGCGCACCACCCCCATGAACCACAGGAACGCGATGCCGGCGAACGGCATGAGCAGTGCGGCGATCCGCAGGTTGGAGCTGCCTTCGCGCAGCCACTGCGAGCCGGGCGGGCCGTCCTCGGGCAGCGCCAGCCGGATCAGCACGAGCGCGGCGCCGAACAGCAGCGCGAACAACACACCCGCCACCGCGGCGGCGCGCGGCGTGGTCAGCACCCGCAGTTGATGGTCGGTGCGATCGGTCGTCACGCGGTGATCGTGTCACCTCTTCGCGATCGCGGCTACGGCTGGCCGGGCAGCAACCGGATCATCAGGCCGTTGGCCTCGGCGAGCAGATTGCCCTCGGGGTCGCGCATCTCGGCGTTGACGAAGGACTTTCGTCCCTGGGCCTCCCGAACCCAGCCGCGCACGGTGAGCGGTGTGTCGATCGGGGTGACCTTGCGGTAGTCGACGTGCAGGAACCCGGTGCGGCTGATCGGCCTCCCGGTGGCGTGGATGACCATGCCGAACATCGAGTCGAACATCAGCGGCAGCACGCCGCCGTGCACGGCGTGGTTGCCGCCGACGTGGTAGCGGCTGAATGTCACGGTCAACTCGACGGCCTCGGCGTCGAACTTGTGCACCCGGTACGGCGGCATCAGCAGGCTGCCCGCACCGGGCAGCGACGGCACCCGGTTGGCCGGTCCCACGCCCTCGGCGGCCTCGAACGGGTCGAGCAGCTTCACCAGCGCCTCGACCTGATCGGCCGCCTTCTCCCAGGTGTCGCTGTCGGGGTCGGCGGACACCGCCAGGTCCTGCGCGCGACGCATCGCCGTCAGAAACCGCCCGAACCCGGGGCCGGGATCGGCGGCCTCGAAAGCGGGAAACCCGCCGTGCTTGTCGTAATCGGGGTCGACGAGATGGGGGTCGTCACTCACGGGCGCGCCAGGATGTCGCGGCGCACGATCGTCTGGTCCCGGCCCGGCCCCACGCCGATGCACGAAACATGCGCTCCGGCAAGCTCTTCGAGGCGCAGCACGTAGTCGCGGGCCTTGGCGGGCAGGTCGTCGAACTCGCGGGCGCCGGAGATGTCCTCCCACCACCCGGGCAGTTCCTCGTAGATGGGTTCGGCGTGCCCGATCTCGGTCTGGGTCATCGGCATGTCGTCGACGCGCTTGCCGTTGACGCGGTACCCCACGCACACCGGCACGGTCTCCAGGCTGGAGAGCACGTCGAGTTTGGTCAGGAAGTAGTCGGTGATGCCGTTGACCCGCGTCGCATAGCGCGCGATGACGGCGTCGAACCATCCGCATCGGCGCCGCCTGCCGGTCGTCACGCCGAACTCGCCGCCCGTCTTCGACAGGTATTCGCCGTTGGCGTCGAACAGTTCGGTGGGGAACGGCCCCGACCCCACCCGGGTGGTGTAGGCCTTGAGGATGCCGAGCACGGTGGTGATGCGCGTCGGCCCGATGCCGGAGCCCACCGCGGCGCCGCCGGCTGTCGGATTCGACGATGTGACATAGGGATACGTGCCGTGGTCGACGTCGAGCAGCGTGCCCTGGGAGCCTTCGAGCAGGACGGTCTCGCCCTTCTCGAGCGCGTCGTTGAGCAGGAAGCGGGCATCGGCGACGCGGTGCTTGAAGCCCTCGGCCTGGTCGAGCAGGCTGTCGACCACCTCGGCCGGGTCCAGCGCCTTGCGGTTGTAGATCTTGACCAGCACCTGGTTCTTGAATTCCAGTGCGGCTTCGATCTTTTCGGCGAGCAGCACCGGGTCGAGCACGTCGGCGACGCGGATCCCGATGCGGGCGATCTTGTCCTGGTAGCAGGGACCGATGCCGCGGCCGGTGGTGCCGATCTTCTTGCTGCCCGCATAACGCTCGACCACCTTGTCGATGGCGACGTGATACGGCATCAGCAGGTGCGCGTCGGCCGAGATCAACAACCGTTCGGTGTCGACCTCGCGCTCCTCGAGCCCCCGCAGCTCGGTGAGCAGCACCCCCGGGTCGACCACCACCCCGTTGCCGATGACGTTGGTGACGCCCGGCGTGAGGATCCCCGACGGGATCAGGTGCAGTGCGAAGTTCTCCCCCGTCGGCAGCACGACGGTGTGGCCGGCGTTGTTACCGCCCTGATACCGCACCACCCACTGGACGCGTCCACCGAGAAGGTCGGTGGCTTTTCCTTTGCCCTCGTCGCCCCATTGCGCGCCGATGAGCACGATTGCCGGCATGGCATGATCTCCCGCTAATCTGCATCAACACTGTGCAGCCGGTGAGCTACCTTATCCCAGCCGCATCCGAGGAGCGGGCATGAGCACCACTGACGTCGTGGTGTTGCCGTTCGGCGGCCGTCGGCCACCCCGCGCGCTACGCGGTCTTCCCGTCGTCGACACCCCCGACGCGCCCTGTCGCCGGCTGGTGGTGGTGGGCTCCGACGCCGACCTTGCGGCGGCGCTGACGCGGCTGATGCGCACCGACCGGCTCGACGTCGAGGTCGCCCACGTCGGGCGGTGGTGGCACGCGCGACGGGCGCTGCGCGCGGCGGCGTCCAGAGTCCCGCTGATCCGCGACGAGACCGGCACCGTCATCGTCGGCGCCGCCCTGTGGGTGGGCGAAACCGCGATGGAGAAGGGCACGCCGCAGGCCCGGCTGACCGGCGAGGCCGTCGTGGACGACACCGTGCTGTTCGACGGCGAGGTGACGGCCGTCCGGGTCGAGCCGATGCAGGCCCTGCCGGGTCTGCGGGCCACCGTGCTGTCGCGTCACATGCGGCCCACCTGTTGGGTCACCGGGCGGGCGGCCCAACTCGGCACCACCGGCGCGTTCGTGATTCGCGACGGCGCCCTCAATCGCCGCCCGGTCAAGCGCTCGACGTTCTACCGGCACACCGAAGGTTGGCTCCGCGTTCGCTGAGCGCGCAGGTAGCGTCGAACCGTGAGCGTCCGCCCGCTGCACCAGTCGGTGCGGCCGAGTCCGATCTTCCTGGTCATCGTCGCGCTCACTGCCGCAGGCGGCGCCGTCGCCTGGCTGAACACCAGCGACGGCGGGCCGTGGGCCTACGTCGGGGTGTTCACGTTCGTCATCGCGGGCTGGCTGGTGTCCCTGTGCGTGCACGAATTCGCCCACGCCTACAGCGCATGGCGGTTCGGCGATCGCGACGTCGCCGTCCGCGGGTACCTGTCGCTCAACCCGTTCAAGTACTCCAACCCGCTGCTGTCGATCGGGCTGCCGGTCCTCGTCATCGCGATCGGGGGCATCGGCCTGCCGGGCGGCGCGGTCTACGTGCGCACGTCGGGGATGACCGAACGGCAGCGCACCCTGGTCAGCCTGGCGGGCCCGGCGGTCAACCTGCTGTTTGCCGCCCTGCTGCTGATCGTGACGACGCTGCTCTACGACCGGTCGCACAGCGTCTTCTGGGCGGGGATGGCGTTCCTGGGCTTCCTGCAGGTGACGGCGTTCGTGCTGAACATGCTGCCCGTGCCGGGCCTCGACGGTTACGGGGCGTTGGAGCCGCACCTGAGCCCGCAGACCCAGCGCTCCCTGGCGCCCGCCAAGCAGTGGGGTCTGCTGGTGCTGCTGCTGTTGCTGTTCACCCCGCAGCTCAACCAGTGGTTCTGGTCGGTGGTGCTGTGGTTCTTCGACTTCTCCGGTGTGCCGCGCTGGCTCGTCGGCACCGGCAGTGACCTCACGAGGTTCTGGTCCGCCTGGTTCTGAGCCCCTTGCGACATATGCGTACTTGCGCATAGATTGCAGGCATGGGTGCCGGCCACGACCACAGCCATGGCGACACCCGCGTCAGCCGGATGCTGATCGCCGCGGCGATCCTCACCGGCTTCTTCGTCGTCGAGTTGGTCACCGCGCTGCTGATCAACTCCATCGCGCTGCTGGCCGACGCGGGCCACATGCTCACCGACCTGGTGGCGATGTTCATGGGCCTGACCGCGGTACTGCTGGCCCGGCACGGCAGCGCGTCACCCGCCCGCACCTACGGCTGGCACCGCGCGGAGGTGTTCACCGCCGTCGCGAACGCGGTGCTGCTGCTGGGCGTGGCGGTGTTCATCCTGTACGAGGCCTTCGAGCGGCTGGGTGACGCACCCGACGTCCCCGGGGTGCCGATGATCATCGTCGCGTCGGCGGGCTTGGTGGCCAACGCCGTCGTCGTGCTGTTGCTGCGGTCGCACTCGCAGACCAGCCTGGCCGTCAAGGGCGCCTACATGGAGGTGGTGGCCGACACCGTCGGCAGCATCGGGGTGCTGATCGCGGGCATCGTCACGGTCACCACCGGCTGGCCGTACGCCGACGTGGTGGTCGCGGTCTTCGTCGCGCTGTGGGTGCTGCCGCGGGCGATCTCACTCGCGCGGGCCGCCCTGCGGATCCTGTCGGAGTCCTCGCCCACGCACATCGACGTCGAGGAGTTGCGCAGGGCGCTGTGCGCGGTCGAGGGCGTGACCGAGGTGCACGATCTGCACGTCTGGACGCTGGTACCGGGCAAGGACATGGTCACCGCGCACCTGACCAGCGAGCGCGAGTCGGCACGGGTGCTCGACGACGCGCGCGCCGTGCTCACCGCCCGCGGCCTGGACCACGCGACGGTCCAGGTGGAACCCCCGGAGGGCGCGGCCGACTGCAAGTGCGAGGCCGAGTGGTGAGCCGGCGATGAGCGCTTGCGCGAAGGGGATCTGACTACTGCAGGCCGAGTTCGGCCCGCGCCGACGGGTCGCAGTCGTCGAGCAGGTCCAGGCAGCGCTGAGTCTCGTCGGTCTCACCGATCGCGTCGGCGGCGCGGGCCAGCGCGGCGACACAGCGCAGGAAGCCCTGGTTGGGTTCGTGGCCGAACGGCACCGGGCCGAAGCCCTTCCAGCCGTTGCGCCGCAATTGATCGAGCCCGCGGTGGTAACCGGTGCGCGCGTAGGCGTACGCCGTGACCGCCTTGTCCTCGGCCAGTGCCTGCTCGGCCAGCGCGGCCCACGCCACCGACGCCGAGGGATGCGCGGCGGCCACGATCGCCGGCCGTTCGTCGGCGGCGAGTTCGGCCTCGGCGGCGGGGTCGCCGGGCAGCAGTACGGGATCCGGCCCGAGAAGATCACCCATCCGTGTCATGGCCCCCATTGTGCCGTGCGGGGTCATGACTAAGCTTCCGGCCGTAGCGTCGTTAGGGAGGACCGCAGCAGGCATGTCGAACCCATCAGGGCCTGACCAGCCAGAAAACGTTTCGGACGCGGAGGCTCCCGAGAGCGCCGAGGACCCCGAAGCGCCCGCCGGGGGAGCTACCGGAGAGGCCGACGCACCGCAGGACCCCGATCCCGTCACCGAGGTCATCGAGGCCGACGCCGACCACGAACCGGCCACCGAGATCATGGCGCCAGCCGGGGCGCCGACCGAGCAGGCGTCGATCGGCGACCCTGCCGAGCGGCGGTTCACCGCGCCGTCGGGATTCGATGCGGGCACGACGCAGAAGATCGACACGCCCGCCGAGCCGGCCACCGAGGTGTTCACGCCGCCGCCGGATCCCGGCCAGCAGGCCAGACCCGTTGCGCCGCAGGTTATCCCACCGCGCGGTGAGGCGCCCAAGCCGCCGCAGCAGCGACGCAGCTGGGGCTGGGTGGTGGCGCTGGTGCTCGTCATCGCCGCCCTGGTGGCGATCGCGGTGCTAGGCACCGTGCTGCTGACGCGCGACTCGGCGCCGAAGGTGTCGCAGGAGGAGATGGTCCGCGGCACCATCCAGAACTTCGACGCCGCGATCCAGAGCGGTGACCTCGCCAAGCTGCGCAGCATCACCTGCGGGGCCACGCGGGACAGCTATGTCCGCTACGACGACCGGGCCTGGGCCGAGACCCACAACCGCGTCGCAGCGGCCAAGCAGTACCCGGTGGTCGCCAGCATCGACCAGGTGATCATCAACGGCGACCACGCCGAGGCCAACGTCACCACGTTCATGGCGTATGCCCCGCAGACGCGCTCGACACGCAGCTTCGACCTGCAGTTCCGCGACGACCAGTGGAAGATCTGCCAGGCCCCGCAGTAATCAGCCGGCTCCTGCCTGATTGCCGGCTCAGCCGGCTCCTGCCTGATTGCCGGCTCAGCCGGCGGTCACCGACCTGCCCGCGCTGTGCAGGTCCCGGCACGCCTCGCCGACGCGCTCGCTCATCGACGCCTCGGCCTTCTTCAGGTAGCTGCGCGGATCGTAGGTCTTCTTGTCCCCGACCTCGCCGTCGATCTTGAGCACCCCGTCGTAATTGGTGAACATGTGCCCCGCGATCGGGCGGGTGAACGCGTACTGGGTGTCGGTGTCGACGTTCATCTTCACCACGCCGTACCGCAGCGAGTCCTCGATCTCCGACTTCAGCGAGCCGGATCCGCCGTGGAAGACGAAGTCGAAAGGCTTTGCCGTCGAGGGCAATCCGAGCTTCGCGGCAGCGACCTTCTGACCCTCGGCAAGGATGTCGGGCCGCAGTTTCACATTCCCCGGCTTGTACACGCCGTGCACGTTGCCGAACGTCGCGGCCAGCAGGTACTTGCCGTGCTCGCCCGCGCCAAGCGCCTCTACGGTCTTCTCGAAGTCCTCCGGCGTGGTGTAGAGCTTGTCGTTGATCTCGTGCGCGACGCCGTCCTCCTCGCCGCCGACCACCCCGATCTCGATCTCCAGGATGATCTTGGCCGCCGCGGCTTCCTTGAGCAGTTCGCGTGCGATGTTGAGGTTCTCGTCGAGGGGCACGGCCGACCCGTCCCACATGTGTGACTGGAACAGCGGGTTCTCGCCGTCGGCGACGCGCTGCGCCGATATCGCCAGTAGCGGCCGGACGTAGGTGTCGAGCTTGTCCTTGGGGCAGTGGTCGGTGTGCAACGCCACGGTGACCGGATACCGCTCGGCGATGATGTGCGCGAATTCCGCCAGCGCCACGGCACCTGTCACCATGTCCTTCACCCCGAGTCCGGATGCGAATTCGGCCCCACCCGTTGAGAATTGGATGATCCCGTCGCTGCCGGCGTCGGCGAATCCCTTGATCGCGGCGTTGACCGACTCCGAGGAGGTGCAGTTGATCGCCGGGAACGCGAACGAGTGCTCCTTGGCCCGGCCCAGCATCTCGGCGTACACCTCGGGCGTTGCGATCGGCATGATGCTGTCCTCTCGATTCGCTTCGTTGTCGTGAGTATCGCAGCATTCGAGCGTCATTACATGGTCAGGACCATGCGGTAGCGCGCCCGCCCCTCCTCCATGGCGGCGTACGCCTCGGCGGCCTCGGCCAGCGACATCTCCTCGATCTGGGCGCGCACCCCGGTCTGCAGGGCGAAGTGCATGGTCTCCTCGACGTCGCGCGCGGTGCCCGACGGATGGCCGCTCACGCTGCGGCCGGCCAGGATCAGGTCCACGGGACTGATCGGCAGCGGGTCGGGGGTCACGCCGACGATGACGAGTTCGCCCTCCGGACCGAGCCCGCCGACGCATGCGCCGATGGCCGCGGAGTTCGCCGCCGTCGCGAGCACCGCGGCCGCACCGCCGAGGCCCTGCAGGGCGGCCGCGACGTCCTCGGCCCTCGAGTCGATGTAGTGGTGCGCGCCGAGCGCGCGGGCATCGTCGGCCTTCTCGGCGCCACGGGCGATCGCGACCGTCTCGAACCCCATCGCCCGCGCCCACTGCACACCGAGGTGGCCGAGCCCGCCGATGCCGAGGACCGCGACGAGGTCGCCCGCCACCGCCTTGGTCTTGCGCAGCGCGTTGAACGTCGTCACTCCGGCGCAGCCCATCGGGGCGGCCTCGGCGAACGACAGCCCGGCCGGGATACGCGCCAACGCGGTCGTCGGCGCCGTGACGGACTCGGCGTAGCCGCCCGGATACGCCAGACTCGGCACCTGGAACGCCAGGCACTGCATGAACTTGCCCTTGCGGCACGGCACGCACCGGTTGCAGTTGCCGCCGAACCACCCGACCGCGACGCGGTCGCCGACCGCGAAGCCCTCGACACCGTCGCCGACCTCCTCGATCGTCCCGGCGATCTCGTGTCCGGGCGTCACGGGCCACGTCATCTGTGGGAAGCCGCCGTTCACCACGCCGTGATCGGTCCCACACACGCCGCACGCGGCGACCGCGATGCGGACGTGATCTGCGGGCGGGGAGACGGTGTCGACGTCGGCGAGGGTGAGCGCGGCGCCTGCGGATTCGACCAGAACGGCCTTGTGAGTGGGCATTTTCCGAGCGTATCGGCGCGCCGGCAGGCCCGCCTCACATCGACGTTTCCTGGGCCGACCGGTCCGACCGGTATCTTGGAGCCTTGTGACGACAACGGCCCTGGCAGCGACCGATCAGCTGGCGCTGATGCCCGACTTCCTCGACCCGATGAAGCTGCTCGGCTACTTCGGCACCTGGGCCCTGGTGGGCTTGCTCGTGGTGATCTTCGTCGAATCGGGGGTGCTGTTCCCGATCCTGCCCGGCGATTCGCTGCTGTTCGTCGCGGGCATGCTCGCCGCGGGCACGGCCGCGCTGGCCGAAGAGGGCGGCGACGTCATCAACTTCCAGCTCTGGCAGCTGCTGGTGTTCATCCCGATCGCCGCCGTCCTGGGTGGCCAGGTCGGCTACTGGATCGGCCGCAACCTCGGCACCGCGATGTTCAGGCCCGACGCGCGGGTCCTCAAGCAGAAATACCTCGACGAGGCGCACCTGTTCTTCGAGCAGCGCGGCCCCTTCGCGATCGTCATCGCCCGGTTCGTGCCGATCGTGCGCACGCTCGCCCCGCTGACCGCGGGCGCGGCCCGGATGAGCTATCCGGTGTTCACGCTGTTCAACGTCATCGGCGCGGTCGTGTGGGGCGTGGGCTTGACGTTGCTCGGCTACTGGCTCGGCCGGTTCGAGATCATCCAGAAGCTGCTGGAGCCGATCGTCATCGCGATCGTCGTGGTCTCCGTGCTGCCGATGCTCATCGAGTGGTACAAGCGGCGCCGCGCGGCCAAGCGCGCCGGCATCGCGGCCCCGCCGATCGACTCCGGCGAGCACGCTTAGCTCTCGAGCGCGCGAATCAGGCTGGCGGCATCCCACGGCCCCTTGTGCCGCTTGCCGTTGACGAAGAAGTTCGGCGTCGAGTTCAGGTCCATCAACTCCGCGTCCTGAGCATCGTCCTGCACGCGGTGCAGCACCTTCGACGCGTGCACCCGCACGTCCTGGTCGAACCGCTCGATGTCGACGCCCGCGGCGACCGCGTAGCGGTACATGTCCGACCACTCCAGGTCGTCCTGGTGGCTGAACAACTGGCGCGCCATTTCCCAGAACATGCCCTGGGCGGCGGCGGCCTCGCTGGCGCGTGCGGCGTCGAAGGCGCGCGGGTGCGCCCGCTCCAGCGGCAGGTGACGCCACACGTAACGCAACCTGTCGCCGAAGTGTTCGCGGACCTCGTCGATCGCGCCGGTCGCCCGGCTGCAGAACGGGCATTCGAAGTCGCCGTACTCCACCAGGGTCAGCGGCGCGTCCGGCTTCCCCCGGATGTGGTCGCGGTCGGGATCGACCGGCCGGAGCAGCTTGAGGCCGACCGGGTCCGGCGGGCTGACCCAGTCGGTGATCCGGAAGATGGCCCAGCCCGCGAAGAACGCCAGGACCGAGGCGATCAGCACGCCGATGATCGCCTGTTCCTTGCGCATCATGTCGTCGATTGCGATGTCGACGATGAAAAGCGAGATGGTGAAACCGATTCCGGACAGCGCGGCGCCGCCGGCCACCCGCCGCAACGTCAGCCCCGGCGCCAGCTCCCCCACCCCGGTGCGCCGCATGAACCACGTCGCCGCGGTGATGCCGACGAACTTGCCGACCACCAGCCCGACGACGATGCCCCAGGTCAGCGGCGAGCGCAGCGCGGCGGTCACGGTCTGCGTGTCGAACTGCACACCCGCGTTGACCAACGCGAACAGCGGCAGCACCACGAACGACACATACGGCCCGACGTCCATCTGCAGCCGCTCGTTGATCGAGATCGAGTCCCGCAGCCTGCGGGTCACCTCGCGGGCGTAGCGGGAATTCGGCGACTGCCGGAACGCGCGGATGCGGTTGACGGCCTCCTCGACCTGACTGCGCTCAGGGGAGAACACCGGGATCAACAGCGCCACCGCGACACCGGCCAGCGTCGGGTGGATACCGGCCATGTACAGCGCAACCCACAACGCGAAACCGAGCGCCGCGTAGGCCGGCCCGCGGACCGCCGGCAGGAAGCGCACCAGTGCGATCGCTCCGATGATAATCACCGAGACCACCAGCGGCACAACGTCGATGCGGTCGGAATAGAACAATGCGATGACCAGCAGCGCGCCGACGTCGTCCACCACAGCCAACGTCAGCAGGAAGATGCGCAGCCGGGCCGGGAACTTCGGCTTGATGATCGCCAGCGCCCCGATCAGAAACGCGGTGTCGGTGGAGATCACCACACCCCACGCCTGGGCGTCCTCGCCGGACGGGTTGAAGGCCAGGAAGATCACCGCGGGCACCGCCAGCCCGGCGATCGCGGCCACCACGGGCACCGATGCCCTGGCCCGGTCGGTGAGCTCGCCGATGGCGAACTCGCGGGTGACTTCCAGTCCGACGATGAAGAAGAAGAACGTCATCAGGCCGTCGTTGACCAGATGCTTGACGGTCAGCTCGAAGCGGTGCTCGGCGAAGGTGAAGCCGACGTGGGTGTCCAGCAGCGCCCAATAGCTTTGTGCCCACGGTGAATTCGCCCAGACGATGGCGGCGACAGTGAAGGCCAGCAGTAGCGCCGCCGCGGTGTTCTCACCGGTCTTGGCGGCCTTCGCGTCCCGGCTGAATCGCGCGGGCACCAGGCGGGTGATGCGCAGCGCGGCCGAGGTGCTCACACCTGAGCCGCGGCGTGCGCCGCTTCCATCAGCATCCACCCCGAGAGCTGCACCGACAGATCCCGCTCGGGCACCTCGGAGGCGTTGACGGCGCCCTCGACGAACTCGGCTTGCGCGCCTGCGGCGCTGGGGATCTCGGCGGTGCGGTCCCAGAACGCACCGAACAACGGGAGCCCGTCGACGGTCTGGCGGTTTTCCCACGCCGCCTGTGCCGACGACAGCACCAGCGAGCGGGCGGTGTCGCGGGCCTCGGCGTCGGACGGTCCGCGCTGCGGCAGCGTGGTCACCACGAGCGCGAGGTACCGCGCCAGGATGCCGTTGAACAACCCGCCGTCACCGCCGCCCGCGCCGTTGATGATCCCGCCGGGCGCCATGTGCTCGGCGACCGCGGCGACCAGGCGGTGTGCCCGCGCGGCGTGCTCGGGGTCTTCGGTGCGGGCGGCGAGCTCGGCCTCCAGGCCCAGCACGACACCCTGGCAATAGGTGTACTGGGCGCGCACCAGCGAGCCGCCCTTGATGCCGTCGAACACCAGATGGGTCTCGGGGTCGACGAGCGTCTCGTCGATCCAGTCCGACATCTGCTGGGCGCGGCGCAGCCGGTCGAAGCGGGCCAGGAAGATCGCCGCCGGGCCGTTGGCCGGCGCGTTGAAGAACTGGTCCTGCTTGCGCCACGGGATGCCGCCGCCGTCCTCGGGCACCCACGCGTGGAGGAACTGCTCCGACAGCTTCGTCAGCGCCGTGGGCCGCGCAGTGCCGGCCAGGCGTCCCGCCCGCTCCAGCGCGATGGCGAGCCAGGCCATGTCGTCGTAGTAGTCGTTGACCCAGGACAGGTTGTTGCGCAACCGATGTGCCCGGATCTGCCGGGCGATGCGCTGTTGCCGCTCGGGTTGCGGGTCGCGCACCTGTGCGTCGACCAGGTTGTCGAGCAGATGCGCCTGCCACCAGTAGTGCCAGGTGCCGAACAGCCGGTGCTCCCGCGCCGGGGGCCAGGCCACCACGCCCAGCTGCGTGCCGGGGAGTCCCCAGAGGCGTTTCAGATGGCGCGCGGTGATCGCGGCTTCTGCGGTGCCGGCCCGGTTGGCCCAGAGCTGATCCATGGTGTCGATCCTGCCCTACCAGGCCTGCGAAAGGTCTCCGTGTTGGGTGATCCACACGTGCATCGCGATGCCCGCGGCGACGCCGGCGTTGATGCTGCGGGTGGAGCCGAACTGGGCGATCGAGACGGTGAGCGCCGCACCGGCCCTGGCGTCGGCGGTGATGCCGGGGCCCTCCTGACCGAAGATCATCAGGCAGTCCCTGGGCAGCGCGGTGTGCTCGATGCGCGCGGCGCCGGCAATGTTGTCGACGGCGACGACGGTCAACGAAGACTCGGCGGCGAACGCGAGGAGCTCTTCAGTGGTGTCGTGGTGGCGCAGCCGCTGATAGCGGTCGGTCACCATGGCGCCGCGGCGATTCCAGCGCCGCCTGCCGACGATGTGCACGGTGTCGACCGCGAACGCGTTGGCGGTGCGCACGACGGCACCGATGTTGGCGTCGTTGCCGAAGTTCTCGATCGCGATGTGCAGCGCGTGCCTGCGCCGGTCGATGTCGGCGACGATCGCCTCCCGCGTCCAATAGCGGTACGCGTCAACGACATTGCGGGTGTCGCCGGCGCGCAGCAGCGCGGGGTCGTAGCGCGGGTCCTCAGGAAGGGGCGAGTGCGGCGGCCACGGTCCGACGCCGGGGCTCTCGCCCCATTCGGTCGGGCCCGCCTCAGGCATCCTCGGTCCACAGCCCGGCGTGGGTACCGACCAGCGACACGGTCGGGTACAGCAGCGCGGCGTTGATCTCCCCCTGCGTGCACAGCGAGACGCGGATCTGCACCGCATCGCGCGACGCGTCGGGCAGCACCAGCACCGACGAACCGTAGACGTCGCAGGCGTGGCTGAGTCCCGGCGCCGGCAGTGTCGGCGTCACCAGCACCATCACCGGTCCACCGCGCCGCTCGGCGGCATCGCGGTATTGCGTTGCCAGCCCGTCGATCTGCAGCCCCAGCATCATGTAGCCCTCGCCGGTGAACGCGGCCGGATCGCCGAGCGCCGTCGGGTCCAGCATGGCGCCGTCGCCGCGGAACGCGTCGATGCTCGTCGTCTGCAGCGTCAGCCCGGTGTCGCTGTCCCTGGTCTGCGGCAATCCGACCGGGAACGCCGCGGGATGCGCGGTCGTCGTCCCCGCCAACCGGTCCCGCGGCGAATAGACGTACACCCCGCGCACCGGCGCCTGATCGCGTTGCGGGCCGATGCACACGGTTCCGGTCAGCCGGTCGGGCGTCGGAGCCGAAACAGGTTGTACCGCAAGGTCGGTCACATCGCGGCAGCCGCCGATCGCGTTCGCCTCGATCGGGTGCGCGAGCGCGCCGTAGAGCCCGAAGCGGATGTCCTTCGGGTCGGCGTGGGGCGCGCCGGGATCGGCCGGGGAAGCGTCGAGGTCGAACAGCACGTAGTCGCCGTCGAAACGCAGATTCGACACCGACATGTTCCAGCCGAGCACCGCGAGCGATTCGCCGACCGTCGCGGCGTGCGTCGCATACGGCGCGCCCGCCGACTCGTCACTGGAGCACCCGGCAAGCAGGACCAGCGCCGCCAGCGCCGCGATCAGCGCACGCACTTAAGTCCGACTCTAGGTTCTTCCGCGACCACGGCCAACCACTTTCGTCATGGCGCGCACCAGCCTTCGCGGTACGACGCGGCCGCCCGTGGTGAGCGCCTTGTACTGCAGGCCCGGCACGATGACCACCTTGTTTTTCGCGACGCCGGCCATGGTGTCGCGCACCACGTCGTCGACCTCGAGCCAGAACCACGACGGCGTACCGGCCATGTCGATGCCCGCGCGGTCGTGGAACTCGGTGCGCACGAAGCCGGGGCACAGCGCGTGGACGCCGACACCGGTGCCGCCGAGGCCGTTGGCCAGGCCCTCGGAGAACGCGATCACCCACGCCTTGGACGCCGAGTACGTCGACCCGCGCCCGGGCAGCAGGCCCGCGACGCTGGCGACGTTGATCACGGTGCCCTCGCCGGCGGCGAGCATGGCGGGCAGCGCGGCGTGCGTCAGCTGCATGACCGCGGTGACGTTGACGTCGAGTTGGGCTTGCAGCACCGAGTAGTCAGAGGTCCAGAACTCGCCGGACGTCCCGAAGCCGGCGTTGTTGACCAGCACCCGAACGCCCTCGGTCAGCCGGTCGGCCACCGTCGCGCGGTCGGACGCCTGGGCCAGGTCGGCGGCGATGACCTCCACCGTCGCACCCGCCTCGTCACGCAGCTCGGCGGCCAGGCGCTCGAGCCGGGTGACGTCGCGGGCCACCAGCACCAGGTCGTAGCCGTCCGTCGCGTATCTGCGCGCGAAGCCCGCGCCGATTCCCGACGTCGGTCCCGTGATCAGTGCGACAGGGCGAGGCATGCGTATGAGGTTACTTACCGCTGATAGTGCGGTGACTGCCTTCCGTTGCGGGCGGGCGGCGGCGGCCGGCGCACACCCTCGGAGCGGGTGGGCGGCTGCTGGGCGTACCGACCGGCCTCGGGACGCGCGGGCACGTCGGCGCGGCCTGCAGGCGGTTCGGCGCGGCCCGGTCCCGGCGTCAGCGGCCGGCTCGGCGATCCGCTGCGCCGGGCCAGCGCGGCCTGGCCGGTCTGGCCGGCCATCGCCTGCGGCGTCGGGGGCAGCACGCGCAGTAGGTCGTTGAACTGGCGCACGGTGCGCAGCCCCTCGTCCCACTGCGCCCTGGTGCTGGTGACCGGCATGGAGACCAGCGTCCAGTGCTCCTCGTTCCACATGATCTCGGCGCAGTCCGGCGCGGTGTGGGCGAACGTCACCATGCGCCGGTCACACGCGCGGCGGGCGGCGTCGAGGTTCGTGGAGTAGACCATCCGCGGCCCGATCGCGCCCAGCAGCCAGATGTCGCTCTCCCGCGGCTCCTTGATGCCCTTGAGCCGCAGATCGACGACGACGTTGGTGCCGACCTTGCGGTGCAGCGCGATCACCGTCGCGACGTCCTCGAGGTCGAAGATGAAGACCGCCTCGCCGCGGATCTGGCCGAGGACGACGTTCTTGGCGCTCACATCGCCGACGGTCGACATCACGCCGCGCTTCCAGCGCTTGATGATGTCGTGCGACTCGTGTTCGTAGTCGAATCCGTGCGACTTCGCCCAGGACTTGCGTCGTCTGCCCAGCCCGCGTCGACGGTCGATGTCGACGTACAACAGCACGCCCGCGCCCACGAAGCAGAGGGCGGACAGCGTGAACCAAAGCGGAACCATTGCCCCCTAGCCTACTTGCAGGTAGCGGTTTATCCCGAACTCAAGCAGATCACGAGACCATCTCACCCGCGAAACTGTATTCCAGCAGGTGTCCTCTCGAACTTTCGCTGCTGGAATACAGTTTCGGCGGGCCGTGGATCAGCCCAGAACCAGGCTGTCGCCGTCGGGGCTGACGTTGACCGGCACGACGTCGCCGTCGTGCACCTCGCCGGCCAGCAGCATCTTGGCGAGCTGGTCGCCGATGGCCTGCTGGATCAGCCTGCGCAGCGGCCGTGCGCCGTAGACCGGGTCGAACCCGCGCTGGGCGAGCCACTGCTTGGCCGGCAGCGACACCTCGAGGGTGAGCCTGCGCTGCTCCAGCCGCTTGGCCAGCTGCTGCAACTGGATGTCGACGATGGACACCAGCTCCGCGGGCTCGAGCCCGTGGAAGACGATGACGTCGTCGAGCCGGTTGATGAACTCGGGCTTGAACGCCGAGCGCACCGCGGCCATCACCTGCTCCTCGCTGCCGCCCGACCCGAGGTTGGACGTCAGCACCAGAATGGCGTTGCGGAAGTCGACCGTGCGGCCCTGACCGTCGGTCAACCTGCCCTCGTCGAGCACCTGCAACAGCACGTCGAACACGTCCGGGTGGGCCTTCTCGATCTCGTCGAACAGGATCACCGTGTACGGACGCCGCCGCACCGCCTCGGTCAGCTGGCCACCCTGGTCGTAACCGACGTATCCGGGGGGCGCACCGACCAGTCGAGCCACCGAGTGCTTCTCGCCGTACTCGCTCATGTCGATGCGGACCATGGCGCGCTCGTCGTCGAACAGGAACTCCGCCAGCGCCTTCGCCAGCTCCGTCTTACCGACGCCGGTGGGGCCGAGGAACATGAACGAGCCCGTCGGCCGGTTCGGATCGGCGACACCGGCGCGGCTGCGGCGCACCGCATCAGACACCGCGGTGACCGCCGTGCGCTGACCGACGACGCGCTTGCCCAGCTCGTCCTCCATCCGCAGCAGCTTGGCGGTCTCGCCCTCGAGCATCCGGCCCGCCGGGATCCCGGTCCACGCCTCCACCACCTCGGCGACGTCGTCGGGACCGACCTCCTCCTTGAGCATCACGTCCTCGCGGGCCTCGGCATGGGGCAGCGCAGCCTCCAGCTTCTTCTCGACCTCGGGGATGCGCCCGTAGCGCAGCTCGGCGGCCTTGGCCAGGTCGCCGTCGCGCTCGGCACGGTCCGACTCCCCACGCAGGGCTTCAAGCTGCTCCTTGAGCTCGCGGACCACGTCGATGGCGTTCTTCTCGTTCTGCCAACGGGTGGTCAGCTCGGCGAGTTTCTCCTTCTGGTCGGCCAGTTCGGAACGCAGCTTCTCCAGGCGTTCCTTCGAAGCGGCGTCCTCCTCCTTGGCCAGCGCCATCTCCTCGATCTCGAGGCGGCGCACCAGCCGCTCGACCTCGTCGATCTCGACAGGCCGCGAGTCGATCTCCATGCGCAGCCGCGACGCGGCCTCGTCGACCAGGTCGATCGCCTTGTCGGGCAGGAAGCGCGCGGTGATGTAGCGGTCGGACAGGGTGGCCGCCGCGACCAGCGCGGAGTCGGTGATGCGCACGCCGTGGTGCACCTCGTAGCGGTCCTTGAGGCCGCGCAGGATGCCGACGGTGTCCTCGACCGACGGCTCACCGACGAACACCTGCTGGAAGCGGCGCTCCAGCGCGGCGTCCTTCTCGATGTACTTGCGGTACTCGTCGAGCGTGGTGGCGCCGACCAGGCGCAGCTCGCCGCGAGCGAGCATGGGCTTGATCATGTTGCCTGCGTCCATCGACGACTCACCGGTCGCGCCGGCGCCGACGATGGTGTGCAGCTCGTCGATGAACGTGATGATCTGGCCCGCAGAGTTCTTGATGTCGTCGAGCACGGCCTTGAGGCGCTCCTCGAACTCGCCGCGGTACTTGCTGCCCGCGACCATCGAGCCCAGATCCAGCGAGATGACGGTCTTGTCGCGCAGGCTCTCCGGCACGTCGCCTGCGACGATGCGCTGGGCCAGACCCTCGACGATCGCGGTCTTGCCGACGCCGGGTTCACCGATCAGCACCGGGTTGTTCTTGGTGCGGCGGGACAGCACCTGCACGACGCGACGAATCTCGTTGTCGCGGCCGATGACCGGATCGAGCTTGCCCTCGCGCGCCCGGGCGGTCAGGTCGGTGGAGTACTTCTCCAGCGCCTGGTACGCACCCTCCGGGTCCGGGCTGGTGACGCGGGCGCTGCCGCGCACCTTCACGAACGCCTCGCGCAGCGCCTGCGGCGACGCGCCGTGCCCGCTGAGCACCTTGGCCACGTCGTAGTCCCCGGTGGCCAGGCCGACCACCAGATGCTCGGTCGAGACGTACTCGTCGTCCATCTCGGTGGCGAGGTGCTGGGCCGCGGTGATCGCGGCCAGCGATTCGCGCGACAACTGCGGCTGCGCGCTGGCGCCGCTGGCGCTGGGCAGCCGGTCCAGGAGGCGCTGCGTCTCGCTGCGAACGGTCGCGGGGTCGACGCCGACGGCCTCCAACAGGGGTGCGGCAATGCCATCGTTCTGGGTGAGCAGTGCCATCAACAGGTGAGCGGGCGTGATCTGCGGGTTGCCTGCGGAACTGGCCGCCTGCAGTGCCGAGGTCAGCGCCGCCTGAGTCTTGGTCGTCGGGTTGAACGAGTCCACGACACCTCCCTTTCGTAGGGTCCGGGTGTTACCGAAAAATGCTTCTCGCGTTGTTCAACGTCATCAATCTTGAGTCTGTTCCGCTCAAGTTTAACTTTTTTCCGACGACCGCGACTAGGGGCTTACGGCCCGACTGTGCGGATTCGTCGGCAACACGCCACTGCGGCGTACCTGGCCGCACGCTCCTCATGGGTCAGGCTTTCAGCATGCGTGCTGCGGGCCTGCCGGCGATCGTGACTGTCCCGGCCTTGCTCTTCGCGGTCCCCGCGCATGCGGGCAGCGACGAGGACGCGGTGCGTGCCGTGCTGGACGGGATGAACGGCTCGTACAACCGCTCCGACTTCGGCGGGTTCGCGGCGCATCTGTGTGCCGACATGCGTGAGGCCGAAGGGTTCGAGGCCGGCTGGCGCGAGAGCCGCAGGAGCGACGGGCCGACCCGGATCACCGTCAACTCGATCTCGGTCGGCGGCAGCCCCGCTTCCTCGGCGATCGCCAACGTGCGGTTCGTCGCGGCCCATCACGACAAGACGCTCGACATCGAGTTCCTGCGCGAGGGCGCGCAGTGGAAGGCGTGCCGCTATCACACGGGGCAAGCTGTGTAGGTGCTGACCGAACTCATCCCGCTGGCGTTGGTCGTCGCGCTCTCGCCGTTGTCGATCATCCCGGCGGTGCTGGTGCTCCACACCGCGCGGCCGCGCCCGACCGGGCTGTCGTTCTTGGCCGGCTGGCTGATCGGGCTGGCCGCCCTGACGATCCTGTTCCTGCAGGTGTCGAGCCTGGCGGGCGGGCGCGGCGACAAGCCGCCGGGCTGGGCCTCCTGGTTGCGGATCATCGTCGGCGCCGCGCTGATCGTCTTTGGCGTCTACCGCTGGCTGACGCGGCGAAAGTCGGCACACACGCCGAAGTGGATGCAGGGACTCGGCAAGCTCACGCCGCTGCGCGCGGGTGCCGCCGCGGTCGCACTGACCGTCGTGAACCCCAAGGTGTTGTTGATTTGCGCCGCAGCGGGTTTGGCGATCGGCACGGCAGGCGCCGACACTCCGCAGGAGTGGCTGGGCGTCGCCTGGTTCGTCGCGGCGGCCGGGTCGACCGTGGCGGTGCCCATCCTGGCCTACGCCGTTTCCGGCGACCGCCTCGACGGACCGCTCACGCGCCTCAAGGAGTGGATGGAGCGCCAGCACGCCACCCTGGTGGTGGCCATTCTCATCGTGATCGGACTTCTGGTGGCCTACAAGGGAATTCACGGCCTCTGACGTAAGTCAGGGCCGGGTCAGGACGGGCCCGGAAGCCCTAACTCCTCCGCATCGGCGGTCAGATACCTCGTCACCGTCGGCGCGATCAGCGCCACCAGTTCGTCGCCGGGCAGGGTCGCCAGCGGCGGGATCCTCATCACGTAGCGCAGTAGCGCGGTGCCGACCAGTTGGCTCGCGGCCAGCAGCGCGCGCAGCCTGGCCTCCTCGTCGCCGCCAAGCACGCCGGACACCGCGGTCAGCACGTAGTTCTGAATGAATCCGCGGAAGGCCTCGTGCGCATCGGAGTTCGACGTGGCCGAGTGCAGCATCGTCACCATCGTCGGTCCCGTATCAGGCGACTCCCAGATCGACAGGTAGGTACGCACCATGCGGGTGCCGATGTCGGGGTCGTGGCCGGGGCCGCCCGCGATGGCCGAAGCCAACCGCTGCGGCTCGAAGATCAGCTGCAGGCATTCCCGGAACAGGCCGGCCTTCGAGCCGAAGAGGTAGAGCACCATCGACGGGTCGACGTGGGCGTCGCGGGCGATCGCCCGCAGGGTCGTCTTCTCGTAGCCCTCGGTGGCGAACCGCTTCTTCGCCGCCGCCAGCACCGCCTCACGCGACACCGGCTCTCCTTGGCGTCGCCCCCGGCGCTTGGCTGTCGTCGCTGATGGCGGCATGTGTCGACAGTAACATTTCAATAGATGTTGAAATCGAGGCGGCGCCGAGTTACGCTCCCGGTGCGGCATTAATTCAACAACGATGAAAAGGGTTCGGCTCATGACAACAGACACGGCCCCACGGCCGGCTCACCATGGCTCGCCGGTACACGAACCGCCCGCGGCGATCCGCGCCACCGGCATCGTCGTCGTGCTCGCCGTCGCCATCGCGATCGTCGCGCTCGCCTTCGCGCTGCCCGCGGCCAACACCGCCCCGCACCACGTGCCGATCGGCGCGGCGGGACCGCAGGCGGCCAGCGGACAAGTCGCGGCGATCATGGACAAGCAGGCACCCGGCGCGTTCGCGCTCACCTACTACCCCGGCGAAGAGGCGCTGCGCGAAGCGATCCGCAACCGCGACGTCTACGGCGGCATCGCGTTCGGCCCGGAGGGACGCACGCTGCTGATCGCCACCGGCGGCAGCCCGATGGTCGCCCAGATCCTGACCCAGATCGGCAATGGCATCGCCCAGCAGACCGGTGCTCAACTGCGCGTCGAGGATCTGGCGCCGCCGACCGCCGACGATCCCCGGGGTGCGGGGTTGGCCGCCTCTGCGCTGCCGATCACCCTGGCCGGCCTGCTGCCGGCGGTCGCGCTGATCTTCGTGCTCCGGCGCGAGATCTGGACCCGCCTGACCGCGGTCGTGGCCTTCTCGGGCGTGGCCGGCCTGACGATCGCCGGGTTGCTGCGCTGGGTGCTCGGTTCGATCGACGCGAACTTCTGGGGCGTCAGCGGCGCCCTGGCGCTCGGCGTGCTGG
This sequence comes from Mycobacterium sp. B14F4, assembly GCF_039871645.1. NCBI lineage: Bacteria > Bacillati > Actinomycetota > Actinomycetes > Mycobacteriales > Mycobacteriaceae > Mycobacterium > Mycobacterium sp. B14F4. Next base: position 270,733 of record NZ_JBDPMF010000003.1, read on the forward strand.
CGACCGGGTTGACGTTGCTGGGCCTGGGCTCGCTGTTCGGCCGCGTCGGCCTGGCGCTCGGGGCGGCCACGGCCCTGCTGATCGGCAACCCGCTGTCGGGGCTGACCAGCGCGCCGGAACTGCTTCCGAGCGGCTGGGGTGAGTTCGGGCAGTGGCTGCCTCAGGGTGCAGGCGCCACGCTGCTGCGGTCCGCGGCGTTCTTCGACGGTGCGGGTGCGACGGTTCCGGTGCTCGTACTGACCTGCTGGGTGGCGCTGGGAGCCGCGCTGGTGGTGCTCGCCGCACTCGGCAGGCGCAGGGCCGAGTCGGATGTCGCCGGCCGAGCGGCTCCGGCCACCGCCTGACTTACACTCGGGCGGCGTGGGACTCGACGACCGTGACGCGCTGCGCATGCTGCGCGACGCGGTCGATCCCGCGCCCGGCTCCGATGAGCTGGTCCGCGCCTTCTACACCCGCTGGTTCGCGATCGACACCTCGGTGCGCGATCTGTTCCCGCCCGACATGGCCGCGCAGCGCACCGCGTTCGCGCACGCCGTCACCTATGTACTGGGCGAACTCGTCGCCCAGCGGGCCCAGGAACCGGTCGGCTTCCTCGCCCAGCTCGGCCGCGATCACCGCAAATATGGTGTTACACAACAGCATTACGACACCATGCAGGACGCTCTGTACCACGCGTTCCGAACGCATCTGAACGATAGCTGGGACGACAAGCTCGCCGAGGCGGCGAACGACGCCGTCGCGCTGATGACCGGGGTGATGCGCGGCGCTGCGGACGCCGAGAAGGGGCCGCCGTTCTGCGACGGCACCGTGGTCGAGCACATCCGCGCCACCCGGGACGTCTCGGTGGTTCGCCTGCAGATGGACCGCCCGCTGTTCTATCACCCCGGCCAGTACGTCACCGTCCAGGTACCGCAGTGGCCCCGCCGGTGGCGCTACTTGAGCCCGTCGATTCCGGCCGATCGCGGCGGTGCCATCGAGTTCCACATCCGCTCGGTCTCCGGCGGGATGGTCAGCACCGCGATCGTCGGCGAGACCAGGCCCGGCGACCGGTGGCGGCTGTCCAGCCCGCACGGCGGCATGCACATCGACCGCGACGGCGGCGACGTGCTGATGGTCGCAGGCAGCACCGGCCTGGCCCCGTTGCGGACCCTGATCATGGACCTCACCCGGTTCGGGGTGAACCCGCGGGTTCATCTGTTCTTCGGCGGCCGCTACCCGTGCGACCTCTACGACCTGCGCACGCTGTGGCAGATCGCCTCGCAGAACCCGTGGCTGTCGGTCACCCCGGTGTCGGAGTTCACCGTCGACCCGCCCTGGGCGGCCGACTATCCCGATGTGCAACCGCCGCGGGGCCTGCACGTCCGGCAGACCGGCACGCTCCCCGATGTCGTGACGCGGTACGGCAACTGGGGCGATCGTCAGATCCTCATCTGCGGTGGACCGCAGATGGTCACCGCCACCAAGGACGCGCTGACCGCCAAGGGCGCGCCCGCCGAGCGGATCCAGCACGACCCGCTGGCAAGCTGAGCGGCGCAGCGCGACTTTCTCTACACTCCGACCAAGATCAACTCGGTCGAGGAGCGCCCATGGCGAAGATGCGGGCCGCACGCATGCACGGATACAGGCAGCCGCTGCGGCTCGAGGAGATCCCGATCCCCGACATCGAGCCCAACCAGGTGCTCGTCAAGGTCGGCGGAGCGGGCATGTGCCGCACCGACTTCCAGCTCATCGACGGCTACTTCGGCACGGACATGCCACTGCCCGCCACGCCGGGACACGAGATCGCGGGCACCGTCGACCGGATCGGCGCCGACGTTCCCGCGGCGGCCGGGCTGGCGGAGGGCGATCAGGTGGTGGTCTTCGGGCCATTGGGCGACGGCTCGTGCCGGCAGTGCCACCGCGGCAACGAGCACATCTGCAATCAGGGCCACTGGATCGGCTTCGGACCGCACGGCGGCTACCAGGAGTACGTCCCGGTCGCCCACCAGCAGTTGATCAAGGTCGGCACGGCCATGTCGCCCCTGTCGCTGGCGCCGCTCACCGACGCCGGGTTGACGCCGTACCGCGGGTTGAAGAAGCTGCGGGCAGCCGGGGTGCTCGGTCCGGGAACGACGCTGGCCGTCATGGGCATCGGCGGCCTTGGCGCCTACGGGGTCCAGTACGCGAAGCTGCTCGGCGCAGGTGCGACCGTCGTGGCACTGGCCCGCAACGACGAGAAGCTGGCGCTGGCAACGCAGAACGGCGCCGACCACACGATCAACATCGGCGGCAGATCCGACGACGAGGTGCGCGCTGCCCTCGAGCAGGCCACCGGAAGGCGGGAGTTCGACGCGGTGATCGAATGCGCGGGCGCCGAGGAGAGCATCCGGCTGGCGTTCGCGTTACTGGCGACCGAGGGTGCCGTCGCCTCGGTCGGGCTCGTCGGCAACCGGGTGGACATCTCGCTGTTCCCGCTGGTCAGCCGCGAGTACACCCTGTTCGGGTCGTTCTGGGGCAACTACAACGACCTCACCGAGGTCGTCGCGCTCGCCGAGGCGGGCAAGATCAAGGACTCCGTGACGCCGGTGCGCTTCGACGAGGTCAACGACCACATCGACGCGCTCGGCCGCGGCGACTTCATCGGCCGCGCCGTCATCGTCTACGACTAACGCCGGAATTGCACTCAGGGTCGCGATTCGGCGCGCATCACGACCCTGAGTGCAATTCCGGCGGTAGCTTCGTGGTCATGGTGGAGCTCGAGACGGTGAGCCTGAGGGATCAGTCGTCGGATCTGACGGCGACGTTCGTGCCGGTGGCGGGGATGATCGGCACGTCGCTGTCCGACGGGGCCACCGAGCTGCTTGGCCAGCGTCGCGGCCTGGCCGCCTATGTGACCGACGGCAAGACGTTGGGTATTCCGATCCTCTACCCGTGGGCGAACCGGTTGAGCGCCAACGGTTATGAGGTCGACGGAGCCGTCGTGAGCCTGACCCCGGGCAAGGGCGGCGTGCGCACCGACCCGCACGGTGCACCGATGCACGGCGTGCTCGGCGCCCACCCCGGCTGGCTGGTCACCGCACGCTCCGACAACAGCCTGACCGCGGTACTCGACTTCGGCGGACTGCCGCGGCTGCTGGCGTCATTCCCGTTCCCGCACTTGCTGTTCCAGACCGTGACGCTCGCCGACCGCACCCTGACCATCGAGACCACGGTCATGCCGACCACGTCCGCGCGGGTGCCCCTGTGTTTCGGCTACCACCCCTACCTGACGATCCCCGGGGTGCCTCGCGAGCAGTGGGTGCTGACGACCCCGGCCATGCGCCATCTGCCGGTCGACGACAGGGGCATTCCCACCGGCACTCATTCGAGTTGGGAGGCGGCGACGAGCGCCCTCGGGTCCACCCAGTACGACGACGGCTTCGACCAGGTGTCCGACGGGGCGGTGTTCACCCTCGCCGGCGGCGACCGGCGCATCGACGTGGTGTTCGAAAAGGGTTATCCCGCAGCGCAACTGTTCGCGCCACCCGACGACGCCGTCATCGGCATCGAACCGATGTCCGCGCCCACCGACGCGCTGCGGCGCGGTGGCTTCCGGTACGCGGTCCCCGGCGAGCCGGCGACCGCGCGGTTCTCGATCAGGGTCGGCTAGCGCTTGTTACGCGGCTGCCAGACCACCAAGGCGGTGCTCTTGGCGCGCGGCTGCGAACGCAGTGCCTCAACCTCTTCGCTCAGCTCGCGCACGCGGGCCTGCAGCGCATCGACCTGATTGGTCAGCTCGATGATGCGCTTGATGCCCGCGAGGTTGACGCCCTCGTCCTGCGACAGCCGCTGCACCTCGCGCAGCAGGTCGACGTCGTGCTGTGAGTACCGCCTGCCGCCGCCCGACGTGCGTTGCGGGCGCACCAGGCCGAGCCGGTCATACGTGCGCAGCGTCTGCGCGTGCATGCCTGCCAACTCGGCGGCCACGGAGATCAAGAAGGTGCGCGCCTCCTCGCTGGACCGTTTGGCAGCCATTACGCACCTGCCCATCCGGCCCGCGGATTGAAGCCACTGGCCCGCTCCGCTTTCGCATAGGTCTCCAGCGCCTCGGCCGCCTCGCCTTCCAGATTGGGCGGCACCGCCACCTTGACCGTCACCAGCAGGTCGCCGTGTCCGCCGGAGCGCTTCGGTACGCCGCGGCCGCGCACCCGCAGGATCCGGCCGTCGGATGTCCCCTTGGGCACCCGCACCCCGACCTTGCCCTCCAGGGTCGGCACGGAAAGCGTTGTGCCGAGTGCCAACTCGTGAAAAGCGACGGGAACGGTGACGGTGAGGTCGTCGCCGTCGCGCCCGAACACCTTGTCGGGGCGCACGTGCACGGTGACGTACAGGTCGCCCGACGGCGCGCCGCGCAGGCCCGCCTCGCCCTGTCCGGCCAACCGGATTCGCTGACCGTCCTCGACGCCGGGCGGGATCCGCACGTTGATGGTGCGGGTACGGGTCGTCACGCCCGTGCCTTTGCACTCCTGGCACGGGTGCTCGATGATCGACCCGCTGCCCCGGCATTCGGTGCACGGCTCGGAGAACCCGAAGGCACCCTGATTGCGGTTGATGACCCCGGAGCCGTTGCAATTCGCGCACACCTTCGGGCTGGTGCCCGGACGCGCCCCGCTGCCATGGCAATTCGTGCACGGCGCCGGGCTGGTGAGCCGAAGCGGCATCGCCACGCCCTTGGTGGCCTCGAGGAAGGACAACTCCGTCTCGGTCTCGAGGTCGTTGCCGCGCCGCGGCCGGCTCGGCCGCGGCTGCTGAGCACCGCGACCGAAGAGCCCGCCGAACAGATCGCCGATGTTCGCGCCGCCGGTCTGGCCGGCGGCGTCGAACAGATCGTTGAGGTTGAACTCGACGCCTTCGCCACCGAATCCGCCGAAACCACCGCCGCCACCTCCGAACCGGCCGCGGCCGAACCCGCCGTTGGCGAAGAGCCGCCGAGTCTCGTCGTACTCCTTGCGCTTTGCCTCGTCGTTCAGCACGCTGTAGGCCTCGGAGACGGCTTTGAACCGTTCGGCGCCCGCAGGGTTCTTGTCCGGGTGCAACTCCGAGGCGAGCTTGCGGTAGGCGGCCTTGATCTCCTTGGCGCTGGCGTCAGAGGAGACGCCGAGCTCCTTGTAGAAGTCCTTTTCGACCCATTCGCGCTGAGCCATACCGCGTCACCTCCTCACCTTCGACTAGTCGTTGGATTTATTCTGCGGCCTCGGCTGGGGACTCGCCGGTGTTATCGGTCGTGGCCTCTGTTTCAGGGCCGTCGGGGACCGTGTCCACCACGCCGACGAGGGCGTGGCGCACCACCTGCTCGCCGACCTTGTAGCCCCGCCGCATCACGGTGCCGACGATCGGATGAGTGCCCTCGCCCTCGTGCTGCACGGCTTCGTGCAGCGCGGGGTCGAAGTCGTCACCTTCGTCGCCGAACGGCGAGAGGCCGAGGCCCTCGAGGACGTTGACGAGCTTGTCGGCGACGGCCTTCAGCGGTCCGGAGTCCAGGTCGCCGTGGCTGCGGGCGCGGTCGAGATCGTCGAGCACGGGCAGCAACTGCATGATCACCGAGGCCTTGGCCCGGTCGGTCGCCACCTGCTGGTCGCGCAGGGCCCGCTTGCGGTAGTTGGCGAAGTCGGCCTGCACGCGCTGCAGATCGGCGAGCAACTCCGAGGCCTTGTCGGCCTCCTCCGGGCTCTCTCCGACGAACTCGTCCGGCGCCGGCCCCTTGGGGGCCGGCCCGGAGTCTGCTTCTCTCACTTCACCGGTGACCGGATCGATGCGCCGTTTGTCGGTGACGGTCACCGGCTCGTGCGGATCGTTTTCGGTCACTTGTTCTCCCTGTCCTTGTCGGAGTCGTCTTCGACGACCTCGGCGTCCACCACGTCGTCCTGGGAGGGACCGGCCGCACCGCCGGACTCGCCGCCTGTCGCCTGCTCGGCCTGGGTGGCCTCGTAGATGGCTTGGCCGAGAGCCTGCGACTCGACGCCCAGTTTCTCCATCGCGGCCTTGATCGCGGCGATGTCGGTGCCCTCGAGCGCCGTCTTCGCCTCGGCGATCGCGGCGTCGACCTTGCTCAAGGTGTCCTCGGGCACCTTCGAGCCGCCGGCCCCATCGCCGGTGCCCTCCCGCTGCTCCTTGACGAACTTCTCCGTCTGGTACACCAGCGACTCGGCCTGGTTGCGGACGTCGGCCTCCTCGCGACGCTGGCGGTCCTCCTCGGCGTGCGCCTCGGCGTCCTTGACCATCCGGTCGATCTCCTCCTTGGAGATGCCGGAGCCCTCCTGGATGCGGATCGTGTTCTCCTTGCCGGTGCCCTTGTCCTTGGCGGTCACGTGCACGATGCCGTTGGCGTCGATGTCGAAGGTGACCTCGATCTGGGGCACGCCACGCGGCGCCGGCGGGATGCCGGTCAGCTCGAAGCTGCCGAGCAGCTTGTTGTGCGCGGCGATCTCACGTTCGCCCTGATACACCTGGATCTGCACCGACGGCTGGTTGTCGTCGGCCGTGGTGAAGGTCTCCGAACGCTTCGTCGGGATCGTGGTGTTGCGCTCGATCAGCTTGGTCATCACGCCGCCCTTGGTCTCGATGCCGAGGGACAGCGGCGTGACATCAAGCAGCAGAACGTCTTTCACCTCACCCTTGAGCACGCCGGCCTGCAGCGCGGCGCCCACCGCGACAACCTCGTCGGGGTTGACGCCCTTGTTGGGCTCTTTGCCGCCGGTCATCTCCTTGACCAGATCGGACACCGCGGGCATGCGCGTCGAACCGCCGACCAGCACCACGTGGTCGATATCGGCGACCGAGATGCCGGCGTCGGCGATCACCGACTGGAACGGCTTGCGGGTGCGGTCCAGCAGGTCCTGGGTGATGCGCTGGAACTCGGCCCGCGTGAGCTGCTCGTCGAGGAACAACGGGTTCTTGTCCGAGTCGACGGTGATGTAGGGCAGGTTGATCGAGGTGCTCTGCGAGCTCGACAGCTCGATCTTGGCCTTCTCGGCCGCCTCGCGCAGCCGCTGCATCGCCATCTTGTCCTTGGTCAGGTCGATGCCCGCGCTGTTCTTGAACTTGTCGACGAGCCAGTCGACGATGCGCTGATCCCAGTCGTCACCGCCGAGATGGTTGTCGCCCGAGGTGGCACGCACCTCGACAACGCCCTCGCCGATCTCGAGCAGCGAGACGTCGAAGGTGCCGCCGCCGAGGTCGAAGACCAGGATCGTCTGCTCCTTCTCGCCCTTGTCGAGGCCGTAGGCCAGCGCGGCGGCCGTCGGCTCGTTGACGATGCGCAGCACGTTGAGGCCCGCGATCTGGCCAGCGTCCTTGGTGGCCTGGCGTTGAGCGTCGTTGAAGTAGGCGGGCACCGTGATCACGGCGTCGGTGATGTCCTCACCGAGGTAGGCCTCCGCGTCGCGCTTGAGCTTCATCAGCACGCGCGCGCTGATCTCCGGTGCGGTGTACTTCTTGTCGTCGATCTCGACGGACCAGTCGGTTCCGATTTCACGCTTGACCGAACGGATCGTCCGGTCGACGTTGGTAACCGCCTGGTTCTTGGCGGGCTGACCGACCAGCACCTCGCCGTTGCGCGCGAACGCCACGACCGACGGCGTGGTGCGGGAGCCCTCGGAGTTCGCGACGACCACGGGGTCGCCACCCTCCAGCACCGCGACGACGGAGTTGGTGGTCCCGAGGTCGATTCCGACCGCACGAGCCATGTTTGTTCCTCCTGAATAGTCTTGCTAAGGGTCTGAGTGCATCGCACTCAAGACTGCGTCGTCAGACCTTACCCTGTCAACCCAGACTTGAGTCTTCTGCACTCAAGTGTCGATGTGGTCAACGGCGGGCTCCGCGAGTTTGTTCCCCCGCGCGCGAGCGGCGGGTCTCCAATACCCCGGACGTTGGCGGCACAGAGGCCGCGGAGGGACTTTCGCCCCCCGCGGCGGGGACTTTCGCCGGGCGTGAGGTGGCCGAATCCGCTGGGGTTCTGCGGTCGGCGCGGGCAGGATTGACGGCGTGGAGCGCACGCAGGGGATCACCGCGCGCTGGCGATCGCTGCGCGAGCCGGCGCTGGTGATCCTCACCGTCGGGGCGCTGGCCGCCGGGGGGATCCTCTGGCTGATCGGACAGCGCGAAGCGGCCGACGTCAGCTGGATCGTGGGCACAGCGGTCGCGGTGGTGCCTTCGGTGCTTTGGGTGGTCTCGGCATTGCGGCAGGGGCGGCTGGGCGTCGATGTGATCGCGGTGTTGTCGCTGGTCGGCACCCTGCTCGTCGGCGAATATCTGGCCGGCGCGTTGATCGCGGTGATGCTCGCGGGTGGGCACGCCCTCGAGTCCGCCGCCGAACGCCGCGCCTCCCACGACCTGCGCGCGCTGCTCGAGCATGCGCCACGATTCGCCCGCCGGCGCGTCGGCACGGAGGTCCGGGTCGTCCCGATCGCCGACGTTGCGGTCGACGACCTGTTGGTCGTCGGCCCCGGCGAGACCGTGCCGGTCGACGGACGCGTCGCCGACCAGGTGGCCGTGTTGGACGAATCCGTGCTGACCGGCGAGTCCGTCCAGGTGGAGCGACGGTCCGGCGAGCCGGTGCGCAGCGGCGTGGTGAACGCGGGCGGCCCGTTCGAGCTCCGGGCCACCGCCACCGCCAAGGACAGCACCTACGCGGGCATCGTGCGCCTGGCCGAAGAGGCGCGCGCCGAGAATGCGCCGATTGTGCGGTTGGCCGACCGGTACGCGGCCTGGTTCCTGCCGTTGACGCTCCTGATTGCCGGTGGGGCCTGGTTCGCGACCGGGTCGGCGGTGCGGGCGGTCGCGGTCCTGGTGGTGGCCACGCCGTGCCCGCTGCTTCTCGCCGCACCGGTGGCGATCGTCTCCGGCCTGTCGCGTGCCTCCCGCCACGGCGTGGTGATCCGCAGCGGCGGTGCGTTGGAGTCCCTGGGGATCGCGACCACCTTGGTGATGGACAAGACCGGCACACTGACGATGGGCCGCCCCGTCGTCGTGGGGATACTGGCCGCCCCCGGACGAGACGCCGCCGAGATCCTCCGGTTGGCGGCGTCGGTGGACCAGATGTCGCCCCACGTCCTGGCCGAGGCGATCGTCACCGAAGCCCTGGCCCGCGGCCTCAAGCCTTCCCTGCCAACCGAAATGGTGGAGCAGGCCGGCCGCGGTGTCACGGGCACCGTCGACGGTCATCGCATCGAGGTCGGGAAGCTGGCGGACGGGAGCAGCGACGCGAACTGGGCGCGGGCGGCGGTGAACCGGGCGAGCCTGGATTCGGCGGCGATCGCGTGGGTGCGCATCGACGGCGACCTCGCCGGCGCCGTGCTGTTGCGGGATCCGTTGCGCCGGCACGCTCCTCGCACGGTGCGCCGCCTGAGATCGGCCGGGCTGGACCGGCTGGTGATGCTGACCGGCGACCGCGCCGAACCCGCGCGCGAGGTCGCCACCGTGCTGGGGCTGGACGAGGTCTACGCGCAGCAGACCCCGGCCGACAAGGTCGCCGCCGTGTGGGAGGAGAAACAACGGGCCGTGACCGTGATGGTGGGTGACGGCGTCAACGACGCCCCGGCTCTGGCGGCGGCCACGGTGGGTGTCGCGATGGGTGCGCGCGGCGCAACCGCGTCCTCGGAGGCCGCCGACATCGTGTTGACGACGGATCGTCTGGACCGCCTCGCCGATGCGATGGACATCGCCAGGTGGTCGCGGCGGATCGCCGTCCAGAGTGCGGTGGTCGGCATGGCACTGTCGTTGGCGGCCATGGTGATTGCCGCCCTCGGCTGGCTCCCGCCTGCAGCGGGCGCGCTGCTGCAGGAGGGCATCGATGTGGCGGTGATCCTCAACGCACTGCGTGCACTGCGCGGCAATCCCGACGTCGAGGTCGAGCTGCCCGCCGAAACCGAGGACATGCTGCGGCGGTTCGCGGCCGAGCACGACGAACTGCGCGACACCGTCGATCTGCTCCGCGACGCGGCCGACCGATTGGTCACGGGAATCGACTCGGACGCCCTGGAGTCGGTGATCCGCGCGAACACCTTCCTCGAGGAGCGCATCCTCCCGCACGAACAGGCGGAGGAGTTCGGGCTCTACCCCGCGCTGGCCCTTCCACTCGGCAGCGGTGAAGCCACGGCCACGATGAGCAGGACGCACGCCGAGATCCGCCGGCTGGCCGACCGCATCGCCGCCCACATCGAACTCGCCAAGGCGAGCAACGGAATTCAGCCCGACCAGCTCGACGACCTGCTCGCGTGCCTGTACGGCCTGCACGCGGTGCTGCGGCTGCACTTCCTGCAGGAGGAGGAGAACTACTTCACCCTCGCCGAGGACGAGCCCGCCACCATGGCCCCCGGTGATGGCAAGAAGCCCTGCGGACAGCACAATTAGCGCCTCGCGGCTTCATCGGTAGGCCGGTGACCGCGCCCTGGCGGACCAGCACGACGCGCCGACCGCGTTGGCGCGCAGCCGGTCCAGCAGCACCCGTTCCCACGCGACGGCGGCCCCGTCGGTCACGGCGCCTCGGCCCGCTCGCGGTGCAGCAGGTCGCGTAGCAACGGGAACTCGGTATGCACATGCCGGTCCATGGCGCCTGCGAATGCCGGGGAGAGGTACAGGCGCCACAGCGGGTCGAGCACCCGCGCCGGCCCTGTCCATCCCGCGGTGATGGTGTGGCGCAGATGAACTGCGCGTTCCTGCGTCCGTAATGTCAGGATCAACCGGACGGGCAGCGGGAGCCGGCTCCAGCCGAGACGCCACACGATCTGCTCGCCCGGCACGGCGGTCTCTACCCTGCCCACCATCCGCAGGTGCCGGGATCCGACGTATTCGTCCATCAGCACCACGGCACCGACGTGGTCGCCGGCTCCGTGCTCGAGCACATGCAGTTCGAGGTGCGTGCCAGGCCACCACGCCTGATACCTGTCGTCGTCACACTCCAGCAGGAAGTCGGTGATCTCGCGTCCGGTCAGACCTTCGACGGTCATCTCTGATTCCAAGGTCAGCATCGTCGGCCCCTTCCCGGTCGCTGTGCACTCCCGTTGACAGCCCACGCCGCGGCAGCCCGATGGGATAGGGCCCCATGTCACTTCGATTCGGCGGTGTGGACTATCGGCCCTACGCGGCCACACCGGTGAAGCGCATCCTGAGCACTGCCGCACAAACCCGGTGCAGGCAGGGGGTAACGAGATGTCCGAACCATCCGAAACGGTGCCCGAGCGGACCGCCGCGGCCACCCAGCAGCGTCCTGTGAACCAGATCCTGGCGTGGACCGGGATCGCCGCCGCGGCGGTGTTCATCGTCGCGGTGGTGTTCTTCTCCGGGTTCTACATCGGCCGCAGCACTGACCGCGACTATCACCACGACCGATGGAACGAGATGCCCGGCCCCGGCATGATGGGACCGGGCATGATGGGCCCCGGCATGGGCCCGCAACCCGGCCAGATGGGTCCTCCCGGCCAGTGGGATCCCGGACAACCGCCGACGCCGACGGCGACCCCGAGGAACGCGCCGCGTCCGTAGCGCGGGTCTACCGCCTCGCCGGATCCGGCCCGGGCAGCTTGAGCCGCTTGAGCATCAGCGCGTTGACCGCGACGATCAGGCTGGAACCCGACATCGACAACGCGGCGATCTCCGGACGCAGCACCAGGCCGAACGCCGGTTCGAAGACGCCTGCGGCGATCGGCAGGGCGATGACGTTGTAACCGACTGCCCAGCCGAGGTTCTGGCGCATCTTGCGCAATGTCCCCCGCCCGATGCGCAGCGCTGTCGGCACGTCGAGCGGATCGGAACGCATCAACACCACATCGGCGGTTTCGATGGCGACGTCCGTCCCCGCGCCGATGGCGATACCGAGATCGGCCTGGGCCAGGGCGGGAGCGTCGTTCACGCCGTCGCCGACCATCGCGACCCGTTGACCCGCCCGCTGCAAGGCGGAGATCTCACCGGCCTTGTCACCGGGCAGCACTTCGGCGATGACGGTGTCGATGTTCAACTGCCCCGCGATGCGGCGGGCGGTGGCCTCGTTGTCCCCGCTGAGCATGACCACCTCGACTTCGAGGTCGTGCAGGGCGGCGACCGCGCCGGCCGAGGTTTCCCGCGCCGCGTCGGCCAGCGCGATGACCCCGGCCGCGCGCCCGTCGACAGCCACCAGCACCGCCGTCCGGCCACTCGAGGCCAGTTCGTCACGACGCTCCATCAGCACACCGAAGTCGACGCGTTCCTCCACCATGAGCTTGCGGTTGCCGACCGCCACCGGTCGGCCCTGCACCGTCCCAATCGCTCCGTGGCCGGGCACATTTCGGAAGTCGTCGATCGCCGACGGCTTGATGCCACGGTCAGCCGCGTACCTCACGATCGCCGCGGCCAGCGGGTGCTCCGAGGCCGACTCGACCGACGCCAGGAGGCCGAGGAGCTCTTCTTCGGCGATGCCGTCGACGATCAGGTCGGTGACCTCCGGCTCACCCTTGGTCAACGTGCCCGTCTTGTCCATCACGACGGTGTCGATGCGCGCCGACGTCTCCAGCGCGGTGGCGTTCTTGAACAGCACTCCGCGCTTGGCGCCCATCCCGGTGCCGACCATGATCGCGGTCGGGGTGGCCAACCCGAGCGCATCCGGGCAGGTGATCACGACGACCGTGATGGCGAACAGCAGCGCGGTCTGAACCCCGGCACCCACCGCCCACCACACCAGGAAGGTGGCGGTGCCGCCGATGAGCGCGACGAGCACCAGCCAGAATGCCGCCCGGTCGGCCAGTCGCTGCCCCGGCGCCTTCGAGTTCTGCGCCTCCTGCACCATTTGCACGATCTGCGCGAGGACGGTGTCGCTGCCCACCCTGGTGGCACGCACCCGAAGCGTGCCGGTGGTGTTGATCGAGGCGCCGATCACCGTCGAACCCGAATCCTTCGGTACCGGCAGGCTCTCACCGGTGACCATCGACTCGTCGACTTCGGAATGGCCCGCCTCCACGGTCCCGTCGATCGGGATCTTCGCGCCCGGGCGGATCAGCAGGAGATCGCCGACCACCACTTCGGCCGTCGGGATCTCCACCGGTTCGCCGTCGCGCAGCACCACCGCCATCGGTGGCGCCAGCTCGAGAAGAGTGCGGATGGCGTCGTTGGCGCCGCCTCGTGCCCGCATCTCGAACCAGTGCCCGAGCAGCACGAACGTCGCGAGCACCGATGCGGCCTCGTAGAAGACCTCGCCCCCGCCGGTGAGCGTGACGCCGAGGCTGTAGAGCCAGCCCGCCCCGATCGCGACCGCGACGAGCACCATCATGTCCAAGGTGCGCGCTCGCAGCGCCCGCCACGCTCCGTCGAAGAAGATCCAGGACGAATAGAAGACGACCGGCAGGCTGAGCAGAAGGGCGAAGACGTCGTCGCGCAGACCGAACGGTGCCGGCACATCGAAGCCGAACATGTCGCGGCCCATCGGCGACCAGAGCATGATCGGGATCGACAGCAGCAGGGCGACGAGGAACCTGTTGCGCATGTCCCGGACCATCGCGTCCATCGACATGCCGGCGTGGCCACCGTGACCCATCAACTCGGTGGGGGTGGCCGCGTGCGCGTCGTGGTCGTCATGCGCCTCGCACATCGGGTCGCAGACGTGGTTGGGCACCGACCTTCCGGCGCAATGGAACCCGCAGTCCCTCACCCATTCGGTCAACTGCTCGACCGACGTCTGCGCCGGATCGTAGGTGACGGTCGCGGTCTGGTTGGCGGCGTTGGCCTGCACCGAGCTGACACCCGGCCTGCGACGCAACGTGGCTTCGACGGAGGCCTCGGAGGTCGCCCAATGCAGGCCGCCGACGTGAAGAACAGTTGTGGTCATGTCCACCCCCGTCCGAGCCCCGTTCGCGAAGATCAGCATCCCGCGGTCCGGTATGGCCTGGTTGTTCATTGCGTGAAGAATTCATAAAGAACGTACGGTCGCACCCGGATCGGCGAGGAGGAAAGATGGTCAACAGTTCCGATCACCACCAGTGCTTCGAACACGTCGAGCGGGCGATCCGGGGTCGCACCTTCGGCACGTTATCGACGTTGAGCCGGCAGGGGCATCCGCACGCGACAGGGGTTGTCTACGCGGTGTCGCCCCCGTCGCAACCCCTACGGCTCTACGTGACCACCAGGACCAGCACCGTCAAGGTCGCGAACATCCGAAGAGCGCCCGCTGTGGCGTTCGTGATCCCCGTCCCCCGCCGTGGCATCCCGCTGTTTCCGCCGTCGGCCGTGCAATTCCGCGCCACCGCAACAATTCTGAGCGCAGACGACCCCGCAGCGATCGCGGCCTTCCGGTCGACGTGGTTTCTCCGGCGGATCCTGCGAGCGGAGCGGCGCATCGTCTCGGAGGGGGGCGAGATGTGCTTCATCGCAATTCGACCCATGCGTACGCTGTCGACCTACGCGATAGGGATGTCGGCTCTGGCCGTCACCCGGCATCCGCGCCAAGCAACCGGCCGAGTGGACCTGCCCGCCGGCCGGTGAATGGAAGGGTCCACCTCAGGCGAGTGCGCTATCGTCCAGCCGTCCAGTCGACTCGAGGAGCGCCGTGACCGTCATCTCCGGCCTGCCCGCCCACGTCCTGTTCGTCCACTTCGTCGTGGTGCTGGCACCACTCACGGCCGTGCTCGAAATTCTTTGCGCCATATGGCCGGCGGCACGGCGCCGGCTTGTCTGGCTGGTTCTGGCGCTCGCCGTCGTCACGCTGGTGCTGACACCGTTGACCGTCGAGGCGGGCGAGTGGTTGTACAACCGCGAACAGAACCCCGGCGAGATCCTGCAGACGCACGCCGAGCGTGGCGAATGGATGATCTACTTCTCGATCGCCATGGTGGCGGTAGCCGTCGCACTGGCCATCCTGCAGAGGCTCGAGGGGCGGTCGGACAAGGGTCGTCCGGTGGCCAACGTCGCAGTGGCGCTGGTTGCGCTGGTCGTCGGGATCTCCTCGATCGTCACGGTGATCCGCATCGGCGACTCCGGCGCGCGAGCGGTGTGGGGCGGTGAGCTCACCCAAGCCGACAGCTGACTTGTGACCGCACACCGTCGCCCCGCACTTCAAGGCCATTTGGCCCTACGACGCCGGCCGAGCCGGAACCCAGAATCGGGGTATGACGACCTCATACGGAACGGGCCCGGCGGCAGGACAGTACGGCGGGGACGACGAGGACCAGCTACCGGCTGAGGACACCCTCGTCGAACGCGGCACGAACGACCCGCTCGATGAGGGCTACTCGCCGCCCGAACGCCCCTGGGCGCGGGGCGCCTTCGGGCCGTCGGAAGACATGGACCAGCTTCTCGCCGAGGAGGAACCGGATCCGGCGTCGCGGCTGAACAGCGTGCTCGACGATGCCGAGACGGAACGCTCCGACTACGCCGAGCGCGAGGCCGAGTTCCCCGAGCACGGTGAGGTCGGTCGCGTGCGGGCCGGCCGACTGGTCGCACCGGACATGGGCTTCGGCGAGGACGACGAGGCGGACATGGTCGCCGACGACGTCGGTGTCAGCGGCGGCGCGGCCTCGGCCGAAGAAGCCGCGATGCACATCATCGAGGACGAGGACGAGGACGAGGACGCCGAAGACTGAGCGCCGGCCTCAGCGCGATGTGACCTCGAGCAGGCCATCGTGTCCCACGGCGACCTGAGTGTGGAAGTGGCGGCTCGTGTGTTCGGCGGTGGCGCGTAACCATTCGGTGTCATCCGATGACGCCCGCTCCAGGCGCATCCGCCGTACGCGTGCCGGAATGAGTTGCAGCGCAACCGTTTCTCCGCTACCGGGATCGACGGACACCAGATACAGCAGCCGCAGCTCGCTGCGAAACGACCGGTGGCCGCCGATGCCCTCGTAGTCGTCGATCACGTCGCCGCAACCGTACAGAATCGTTCTCCCGCGGTAGATCTCGAGCGGGCGCGGATGGTGCGACGAGTGCCCATGGACGACGTCGACACCGGCATCGACCAGTCGATGCGCGAACGCGATGTCGCTCGGCTCGATCCCGTACCCCCAGTTCGACCCCCAGTGCACCGAGACGACCACGATGTCCCCGCCGTCGGTGCGCTCCAGCACCAGCGCCGCCAGCTCGTCGGCCGAGCGCCGAGACGAATCCCGAAGCCACCACACACCCGATCGATCCTGTTGTGCAGCCCAGGTTGCGGGGACGCCGGACGACGGCATCGCGACCGAGGCAACCAGGACCCGGTGTCCACGCACCGTCACCGCCGCAAGGCGGCGAGCGGCGGTCGTATCGCTGCCGGCCCCAACGCCCTGTATCCCCGCCCCCGCACAGGCGGCGACGGTGTCGCTCAGCCCACGACGACCGAAATCGAGGATGTGGTTGTTGGCCAGTGTGCACACGTCCGGCCGGAAAGCCGTCAATGCCGGCAGGTTGTCGGGGTTCATCCGGTAGCACACCGGCTTGTGTTCGGCGAAGTCCTCGCCGGTGGTGATCGTGGTCTCCAGGTTGATCAGCCGCACGTCGGGAGCAGCGTCGGCCACCACGGTCAACAGCTCGCCCCAGGGCCACGACCAGTCCACCGGTCGAGTGATCGGCCCGTTCGCGCGTTCGGCCAGACCGACGTACCCCCTGGCGTCGCGCATGTAGGACTCGCGCAGTTCGGGATCACCGGGATGGGGCAGGATCTGGTCGACGCCGCGGCCGAGCATGACGTCGCCACCCAACAGCAGCGTCACCACGTGTCCATCACCGGCCACTGTCGACCACCACCCGCAGATCGCCCGCAATCAGACGATCGCACCGCGGCGACGCTCAGCCAAAAGGCGTTGGTCCCGTGGGAAATGGCCAAAGGGCCCTGCGGTTCGGCCCTGCCCGCGCGACACACTGGGCCGATGACCCGATTCGAAGATCGGCTCGATGCCGGGCGCCGGCTCGCCGAGCGGCTCGAACCGCTGCGGGGGCAGGACATCGTCGTGCTCGGCTTGCCGCGAGGGGGGATCCCGGTCGCCTTCGAGGTGGCCAAGGCACTTGCGGCACCGCTGGACGTCCTCGTGGTACGCAAGCTTGGCGTTCCGTTCCAGCCCGAGTTGGCCTTCGGCGCGATCGGCGAAGACGGCGTGCGGGTGATCAACGAGGCCGTCGTCCGTGAGGCGCACCTGTCCGAGGACGAGATGGCTGCCGTGGAGGTCAAGCAGCGCGCCGAACTGCAGCGTCGCTCGGCACGCTTCCGCGACGGACGCAATCCCGTGTCGCTGGCCGGGCGCACGGCGGTGCTGGTGGACGACGGCGTGGCGACCGGTGCGACCGCCAGGGCGGCCTGCCAGGTGGCGCGGGCCAAGGGCGCACGCCGCGTGGTGCTGGCGGTTCCCATCGGCGGGCCCGACATCGTCGAGCGCTTCGCCGGTTACGCCGACGAAGTCGTCTGTCTGCGCACGCCCGAACTGTTCTTCGCCGTCGGACAGGGCTACCGGAACTTCACGCAGACCTCCGACGACGAAGTGGTCGCGTTGCTCGGTCGCGCCAGGGACGGGTTCCGCGACGACGTGGCGGCACCCGCAGACGACCCGCCGCTGCGCGACGGGAAAGTCCGGGTGAGCGCCGGACCGGTGGAGCTGGCCGGGCACCTGCTGATCCCCGAGGGGCCACGCGGCATCGTGGTGTTCGCGCACGGCAGTGGCAGCAGCCGGCACAGCCCTCGCAACCGGTACGTCGCCGAGGTCCTCAACGACGCCGGGCTGGCCACGCTGCTCTTCGACCTGCTGACCCCGGCCGAGGAACGCAACCGCGCCAACGTCTTCGACATCGAGTTGCTGGCGCGTCGCCTCTTCGACGTCACCTGCTGGCTCGCCGGCCAGCCCGACACCGCGGCGCTGCCGGTCGGGTATTTCGGGGCGAGCACGGGCGCCGGCGCGGCGCTCACCGCGGCCGCGGATCCGCGGGTGAAGGTGGAGGCCGTGGTGTCTCGTGGCGGCCGTCCCGACCTGGCGGGCCGTCACCTGCGCGACGTCTTCGCCCCCACCCTGCTGATCGTCGGCGGGCGCGATGACGTGGTGCTGAAGCTGAACAGACGAGCCCAAGCCGCGATAGGCGGCGACTGCCGGCTCGTCGTCGTCCCGGGCGCCACCCACCTCTTCGAGGAGCCGGGGACACTCGCCCAGGTCGCCGCCCTGGCCCGGGACTGGTTCGTCGACCATCTGAGCCGCACCACCATCAGCCGCTGACATCGGCGGCGGCCTTCGACGTTCGGCTATTGATGCCCGTCGGTGAGCCGCACGATGTAGGCGCGCTCGTCGCGGTCGAATTCGACGGTTCCGCCTTCGACGGTCATACCCACCAACTCGTTGCCGTCCTCGAAGAAGTAGGAGTTGCCTTCCTGCCGCAGCGAGTCGAGGTGGCAACCGGGCACGATCACCACCTTCCGGTGGGGATCGCCGGTCAGAACCACGATCTTCGTGGGACGTTCGTCCACTGGTGCCGTCCTTCCTGACTGCGCTGCCGACGTCGAGCCTTGAGCCCAACGTAAGAACGGCGCCGCCGGCGACCTAGGGCCATTCGACCCTTCCCCCGACGACGTCCGACTCAGCGTGCTCAATCCGCCAACGCGGCGCGGAATTCGGCGGACCATCGAGGCATGCAGACCACCGTCGACGAAATCGGGACGGACGTCTACCGGCTGTCCACCTACCTGCCCGACGTCACCGAGCGCGGGTTCACGTTCAACCAGTTCCTGCTCACCGGCGACGAGCCGTTCCTCTTCCACTGCGGGCACCGGCAGTTGTTCCCGTTGGTGTCGGAGGCGATCAACCGGGTGACACCGGTGGAGAAATTGCGGTGGCTGTCGTTCGGGCACCTCGAAGCCGACGAGTGCGGCGCGGTGAACCTGTTTCTCGACGCCGCCCCACACGCCGAGGTCATCCACAGTGGCCTGGCTTGCATGGTGTCGTTGATCGACATGTGCGACCGTCCGCCGGTCGTCGCACCGGAGAACGGCGTGCACGACATCGGCGGGCACCGGTTGCGCTTCATCGCCACGCCACACGTCCCGCACAACTGGGAGGCGGGCCTGTGGTTCGACGAGACGACGTCGACGCTGCTCGCCGGCGACCTCTTCACCCACGTCGGCACCTGCCCTGCCCTCACCGAGAGCGACATCGTCGCTCCTGCCCTCGAGGCGGAGGAGTTCTTCCACGCCACGGGGCTCACTTCGAACCTGCAACCGACGCTGCACGGGCTCGCCGAACTCGACCCCACCACGCTGGCCGTCATGCACGGGGCGTCCTACGCCGGCGACGGCGCCGGGCAACTGCGAGCACTGGCCGACGGCTATGCGGCGATGGCAGAATCGCCGCGATGACCGCAGCCCGGCGCGAACGCGCCGCCCTCGTGACGACCATGCGCGACGCCGGCCCCGACGCCCCGACGCTGTGCGGGGACTGGACCACGCGCGACCTCGCCGCACATCTCGTGTTGCGCGAGCGCAGGCTCGACGCGATGCCGGGCATCGCGATCCCGGCCCTGGCCGGTTACACCGACAAGGTGCAGCGCCAGACCGCGGCCACCACCGACTGGGACGATCTCCTGGACAAGGTGGCGTCCGGCCCGCCGGTGTACTCCCCGTTCAAGGTGCTCGACCCGGTGGCGAACATGGGCGAGATGTTCATCCACCACGAAGACGTACGTCGTGCCCAACCCGGTTGGGAGCCACGGCCTCTCGATGACGGGATCGTCAAGGCGCTGAGCCGCCCCCTGCCCGTCATGGCCCGGCTGACGCTGGCGAAGGCACCGGCCCGGGTGACGCTGCGCACTCCGCAGGGCCGTGTGCTGGCCACGATCGGCCGCGGCCCGTCGGTGACGATCACCGGTGAACCACAGGAGTTGTTGCTGTTCATCTCCGGTAGGGACGCCGTGCGACTCGACTTCGACGGCGACGCCGAGACCGTCGCTGCCGTCCGGGCGAACCGCCGGGGGTTGTAGACCGGACCTAAGCTGACCCGGTGGACTTCCGCGTATTCGTCGAACCCCAGCAGGGCGCCTCCTACGCCGACCAGCTCGCGGTGGCCCGCACCGCAGAAGACCTCGGGTATTCCGCCTTCTTTCGATCCGACCACTACCTCGCGATGAGCGGCGACGGCCTGCCCGGACCCACCGACTCGTGGGTCACGCTGGCGGGCATCGCGCGTGAGACGTCGTCCATCCGGCTCGGGACCCTGGTCACCTCCGCGACGTTCCGCCATCCCGGCCCGCTGGCCGTATCCGTCGCACAGGTCGACGAGATGAGCGGGGGCAGAGTCGAATTCGGCCTCGGCGCCGGCTGGTTCGAGTCCGAGCACCAGGCCTACGCCATCCCGTTCCCGCCGCTGGGCGAGCGCTTCGACCGGCTCACCGAACAGTTGCATATCATCACCGGCCTGTGGACCACGCCGATCGGCGAGAAGTTCGATCACGAGGGCTCGCACTACACCGTCGTCGACTCGCCCGCGCTGCCCAAGCCCGCCCAGACCCCGCACCCGCCGATCGTCATCGGCGGCGGCGGGGCCAAGCGCACACCCGCGCTGGCCGCGAAGTACGCCGCGGAGTTCAACGTCCCGTTCGTGCCACTGGACACGGCCGCGACGCAGTTCGGCCGGGTCGCTGCGGCGGTCGCGGACGCCGGGCGCGCGGCGGACTCGATGACGTATTCGGCGGCGTTCGTGGTGTGCGCCGGACGCGACGACGCCGAGATCGCGCGGCGCGCCGCCGCGATCGGCCGCGAGGTCGACGAGTTACGCAGCAACTCACCCGTGGTGGGCACTCCCGGTGAGATCGCCGACAAGCTCGGCGCCTGGACCGCGGTGGGTGTGCAGCGGGTGTACCTGCAGCTTCTCGATATGTCCGACCTGGCACATCTGGAGTTCTTCGCGCACGAGGTGATCCCGCAGCTCGGCTGACCGAGTCACTTCGAGCAACTCGCGGCTACTATCAGTGGCCGTGACCAGCGGTGACTTGGACGACGGGCGCAACGGCTCGTCGCAGCCCTGGCACAACCGCACGCCCGCGGTCGTCGGGGCCAGCGTGCTCGCCTTCGCGGTCATCGGGATCCTGGTCCTGGCCATCGCCTACATGTCGCGCCAGTTCGGCGAACCGGAGCAGGCGCCGCTGAACTTCGTCGAACCGACGTTCTCGGCGACCTCGCCCCGGTCGGGCACGCCCACCACCACCCAGACCGTCACCAGCACCAGCCCACCGCAGACGACGGAGATCGGCGGACCGCTGGATCCCTCGACGACGCCGTCCACGACGTCGAACACCGAGACCACCACCGAAACCACAACCGAGACCACCAGCGAATCGCCGACCACCGAGGACGACGAAGAGGAGTCCACCGAGCGCACGACGCGCCGCACGCCCCGCACGAATGTGACACGTACGCTCAACCCGTTCCGGTAAGGCCTACTATCGGCCCGTGGCGCGAAACGGACCCAACGACGATCCGAACTACCCGGACTACGACCCCACCGGCTACGGCGACGGTGGCGGCGACGGTGGCGGCTACGGCAACGGTGGCTACGGCCCGCCGCCCGAGGAGCCGGTCCCGTGGTACCGCAAGCCTGCGGCGCTGGTCGCCTTCGGCGCGCTCGGCGCGCTGCTCATCGCCCTGATCGTCTGGGGTTTGGCGAACCTGATCAGCGGCGACGACTCCAGTACCGAGACCACCACGCTGACGCCGCTGACCACAACGTCACGGGCGGCGACGCCCACCACCTCGGTGACGCCGGAGACGGTCACCGAGACAGTCACTCCGACAACCACCGCGCCGCCGACTACCACGACGGCACCTCCGTCCACCATCACGGAGACAACCACCAGCGTCAGCACGAGCGTGAGCACCAGCACGGAGACCAGCACCGTGACGGAGACGATCACCGCACCGCCGCCGGCCCCCTGATCACCTGCCCCGCGCGGCGTACTCCGCCACCAGCGCCTCGGCGCTGCGCACCGCCGCCCGGCACGCGCGGGTGGTGAACGGATCGTTGAGCGGGTGTTCGGCTCGTCGGCGCCAGCGCTGCGCCGCCGCGAACGCGGCCCGCGGCCCGTCGTAGGGGTTGTCGGGCTGCAGGCCCAGCCTGCTGGCCGCGTCCGTACCCGAACCGCCGATGATCCGGCGCAGCGAAGCCATCTCGTCCTCGTTGAGAGTCGTTGGCCGCGAACGTAACTGGGTCAGCAGCCGCAGCTCCTCGAACGCATGCGTATCGGCGAGCAGGGGGTCGATGTCGGCGAGGATGTACGGCGTGGCGTAGATCGGGTTGTTCTGCACGAACTGCCGCAGCGACAGCAGTGCGGTATGCGCCTTGAGAAGATCCGAGCGCTGTGCGAACTGCTGGTCGATCACGTCGCGCAGTGCCACCAACCCGCTGCGTTCCAGGAGTTCGTCGGCAAGCGCCACCGAATCGCTGACGCCCGCGCGCAGCACAGCGATCGAGATCCGGATCCCGAACATGCCGAACCGGTCCAGCAGCGCCGCCCGCGTCGCCGCGTCCACCGGCAGCGCGCTGTCCTCGCGCACGAAGCGGTCCACCGACAGCATCGCCTTGGTCAGCTCGGCGGCGTCGACGCCCGCGAGCTTCTCCAGCGCGACGAACTCGCTCTGGCGCAGCGTGCGCGCGGTCAACGCCAGCAGTCCGGACACCGGCACCACGGCCTGGCACGTACCGGTGCGGTCCATCTCGCGGGTGAACCGGCTGGCCACGTCCTTGGCCGAGAGCATCGCGTCGATGCGTCCGGCGCCGATCTCGTCGGCGCGCGAGGCCACACCGATCACGCCCAGCGCCCCGGCCGATCCGCCGACCAACTCGCCGATCTGCTTGAGCAGCGCGATGTCGGCGGCGTTGAGGGTGCGCAGCAGGAACACCACCGCGTCCACGCGCGGCACCCCGTCCTCGGGCACCAGCAGCCGCAGCGTGCGATCGGAGACGTCGCGCGACAGCGACGAGGTGCCCGGGGTGTCGACGATCGTGGTGTCGATCAGCTCGCCGGCCGGCCACTCGACGTCGAGGTCGACGACGTCCTCCGGGTCGAGGCTGGCGAAGTCGAACGTCAGGCCGCCCTCGACGGGGTCGCGCCCGATCGGCACGTTGGACCGCCTGCCGCCGCGGTGGTTGGCGGTCACCTTCGGCGTCGGCCCGTGCCGGAACCACGTCACGATCCGCGTGGCCTCGGTGGCGTCCGTTGGCGCAATGTCCTCGCCCACAAGGGCATTCACCAGGGTTGATTTACCCGCTTTGAGCGTTCCGGCCAGCGCGATGCGAATCGGCTGGTTCAGCGCGTGTCCGATGCGGTCGAGTTCGTTGTGGACGTCGGGGCGGTGCTGGTAAGCAGGGTCGGCCCGGTACGCCTGGATGGTGCCGCCCAGGATTGCGCGCACTCGATCGCTCGTGCTCATCTCGCGCTACTCACGATGCTCCTGGCTGTTCTCCCCGCTCGGCGGTGGCCGGAGATCCAGCTTAGGCACCGTCAGGTCATTCGAGGGCCTTGCCCCAGACCACCGCGTCGAAATCGGGCCGCACGATGAGCTCCGCCACGGTGTCCTCCTCGCCGTCAGGGCCGGGTACGTCGTCGGATGGGGTTTCGTCGGTCGGCGACGTGAACGGATCGTCGGGCACCTCATCGAGGGCCTTGTCGGAGCCGACGCGCCCACGCTCGGCCGGATCGGTGTCGACGACGATCATCGGCGCCTCCTCGGAAGCCGCACACCGCGCCGGCGGGACGGCGACGACCCCTTCAGGCCCACCCATCGCCTTCTCGATCAGGGCCACATCGCGGTGGTGGTCGTGCGCATCGGCGACCAGGTCGTCGACGTCGAGCGCCTGCAGCGCCGCGGCCAGGTCATCGGCGTGCACCACCGCCTGCAGCGGGTGGTCCGGCGGCATGGACTCGGCGATCACCGGTAGCAGGTCGTGCACCTGCTCGGGCGTGGCATCAGGAAAACCCGCGTCGCACAGCGCTTGTCGCGGATCGTCGACGAACGCGCGCAGGCTGGCCGGCTCACGGAAGAGCCCCGTCGTGTAGTCCAGGATCGACATTCCAACAGACACGAGCGGGCTCCTTTCTACCCGGTTACGTCGTTCCCACCGGTTCTGGGACGGCGGGCATCAGCTTGACCGCATGGTCGGTCACCTGCTTGAGGATGTTGAGCTGACGCTCGAGTTCCCGGATCCGGTCGTTGCGTTCGGACTCCTCGAGCCGGGCCGCGGCGATCGTCGCCTGCAGTGACTCGTTGAGCGATCGGGTCGTCTGGTTGGCGATCCCGCGGTAGTGGTCGCGCAGCTGCCGCTGGACCCCCTTGAGCCGGTCGCGTGACTCCTTGCTGACCAGGAACTGGGTGTCGTCGATGAACCGGCGGGTGTTGGTCTTGGCCTCGTTGCGCACCCGCAGCATTCGGTTCTCCATGTTCTCCTTGTACGCCGTGCGCCCCATCAGCAGGCCGGCGCCGAGGGACAGCGGGTTGAACATGCCCAACCCAGCGAACGACGTCATCATGCCGAACATCAGCACACCGCCGTAGGAACCCTGCATGCCCATGGTGAGCTTGCGGCCCTTGCCGACCGGCTTGGCCTCCAGGCGGGCCAGCGACTTCAGCTCGCCGAGGCCGGCGCCCATCCGGTTGGGGTCGATCTGCGGCATCTGCACCGCCTCCAGGCCCGCTTCGACGAAGGTGCGGGCCACCTCTGCGGCCAGCGCCTCGGCGCGCTGGTAGGCCCAGACGAAGTTGTCGCCCACCGCGGTCGCCACCGCGTTCTCCAATTCGGCGCCGATCTCGGCCCAGTGGTGGGTCGGATCGCAGGTGTCGATCACCTTCTCGATGTGCTGGCTGATGATCCGGAACCGGCCGCGCAGATCGTGGTCCACGTCGGCGGTCAGGTCGGAGATGCCGTCGTTGAGCACCTGCTGCCACAACGCCGTCTGCTGCAGCGCATCCTGGGCTTCCTGCTTGCGTCGTTCGAGGTCTTCGGTGAGCCGGTCGCGGGTGTCGGGGTCGTTGAGCGCCGACAGTTCCGCGCTCACCTTCAAGGTGAGATGCTCGGCCGCCGAGTGGATCTCGGTGACGACGTGGTCGCGAATGCGGTCGTTCTGCCGCAGCAGCACCTGTTCGCTGAGGAACCTCACGATCGCGGGGAAGTTCGACTCCTCGTTGAGTTCCTTGTCGTTGAGCTGGATTGCGTGGCTGCGCAGAAGCGACGACGCCGGGATCATTCCGATGTTCAGATCGGCGCGCGACAGGTGGCCCTTGTTGGTCTCGACGATCTGGCGCCAGTGCGGGTAGAGGTCGGTCTTGGTGGCGATGATTGTTGCGAGAGGGCAGATTTCGAAGGCCTGCCGCATGAACGTCATCTCGGGTTCGGTGAACTCCTGGCTGGTGTCGCTGCACATCAGCACCGCGTCGGCGTCGGGCAGCAGCCCCAGCGTCGCCGACAGGTGCGGCTGGCCGTGGCCACCCACGCCCGGGGTGTCGACGAACGCCAGCCCGTTCTTGAGCAGCGGACTGGCCGCGGTCACCTCGACGCGGATCACCTCGCGCCCGCCCGCCTGCGGCGCCCGCCGCAAGTCGTTCTTGATGTCGGCCATCGGGATCTCGATGGCATCGGGCTCTTCCCCCTCGCCCCGCGCCACGATCAGCTTGGCGGTGGCGGTCTCGCCGTAGGAGACCACGGTCGCCAGCACCGTGCTCTCGTCGTCGCCGACGCGCGCCACCGGAACGTTGAGCAGCGAGTTGAGCAACTGGCTCTTGCCCTGCTTGAGCTGGCCGGCGACCACCACCCGGATCTGCGGGTCGGTGATGCGGGCCTTGGCCCTGGCCAACCGCTCGACCAGGTCACCGCGATCGTTGGCACCGGCGATCTTGCTGGTGTGGTCGATCAGCTCGACGATGACCTTGACCTGTCTGGCCGGCTCGCCGGCCGTGACCTTGCGGGGGTCGTTCGGTTGCGTCATGGGGTCCTCTGGTCGGCGAAAAAAGCCGGTGATCTAACGGTAGACGTGCGAACTGGCGGGGATCGAGTTTCGATCCCCGCCAGCTGCGCTGTTTTCGATGGTGCCCTCGGGTCAGAAGATGCCGACGTCGTTGGTGACGTTGACGTCGGTATCGACCGTCTGGGAGTTGTCCACCGAGTTGTCCTGGTTGGAGTTGTCCACCGAGTTGTCGACGGAATTGTCGTCGTGGCTGGCGTCGACGCCGCCGGAGATGTCGCCGCCGCCGGTGTCGACGGTCGTGACGTCGCCCCCACCGGTGTTGGTGGTCTGGCTGTCGTTGTCGTTGATGACGATCCCGCCACCGGAACCACCGGCGCCACCGGTCGCGTTGCCGCCGTCGTTGCCGACCCCGATCAGGCCGCCGCCACCGGAACCACCGGCCGCGCCGCCACCGTTGCCGCCGCTCATGTCGACGTCGTTGATGACCGGGCCCTCGTTGTCGGAGATGATGTCGCCGCCGGCGGTCTGGTCGCCGCTGTCGTCGATCTCGTTGTCCTCGCCGATGTTGACGTTGGAGTCCTCGATGTCACCGGTGTTGACGTTCTCGTTGTCGTCGCCGACGACGTTGCCGTCACCCTCGACGTTGGTGGTGTCGATGTCGCCGGCAGTGCCGGTGTTGACCACGCCGCCGTCGGTCGCGGTGTTGGTCGTCTTGTCGCCGAAGGTGATGTCACCGAAGTCCAGGTCGAAGTTGCCGACGCCCTGCTGCTGATCCTCACCCGCGGAGTTGACGACGTTGGTCTCCGGGCTCAGCAGCCGGGTGTCGTTGTGGCTCAGCGTGTCATTGTTCGACAGCAGGTCGGTCTGGCGCTGCGGCACGAAGGCGATGCCGTGGGTGTTGGCCACCGCCTGCTGCAGGCCCACGACCGGGTTACCGCCGCCATGCATGACCGCAGCGGGCGCCACGGTGGCGGCCACGGCCTGCACCTGCGCGGCAGAGACGTTGCCGAAGCCGGCCTGGTGCAGCTCGCGGTCGGGGTCGGCGACGAAGGCCGCAGCCGAGACGGGATCGCGGAACAGGTTGAGGAACCAGTCGAGGAGGTTCATTGTCGGGTCCTTTCGGGTGTGTGTTCTTAGGTCCTGTCGCCGGGTCGTCCGGCGAACTGGTCACTACGTTATGGACCCGTCGACGCCGCAGAAACGGGGTCGCAACCCCTCCCTGCGGACCAGCCGCTCGGGATCACCGTAGGGGGATCGTTAGGGGATTAGGGGGTTCGTGGGGCCGACTGCTCAGCACGGCGTTCACCCAGCTCGCAACGAAAAAGTGCGCGGCCCCGAGCGGGGCCGCGCACTCGATGGGGCCGGACGTCTAGTCGAAGATGTCGAACCCGCCTCCGTCGACGTCGAGCTGCTGCGCAGCGTCGGACAGCGAATCGGTCCAATCCTCGACGGCGGGCACGTCGTCGAGGGGCGCCTCGTCGATGACCGGTTGATCGAAGTGCAGATCGTCGGCGTCTGCGACGGCCGGGATGCCCGCATCGGCCAACGTGCCGAGGCCGGCACCCGGATCGGTGATGACCTCAGTGGCCGTGGTGTGGATGTCCTCAAACGCCTCGGCGGGCACCTGATCGCCGAACGCGTCGAAGGCGGCGGTGGCCGCCCCGCTCGTCCAGACATTGCCTGCCATCTCAGCGATGCCGCCATCGAGTCCGGCGGCAGGCACCGCGTCGGACAGTGACGACATCGACTCGGAGACCACCGGGATCAGGGCGTTGACATCGGCACTGGTCACGTTGGTCAGATTGGCGTCGAGAATGGCTTGGTCGGGGTTCGCGGCGAAGTGTGCGGCGGCGTCGGGATCACGCACCACGGACATCACGAAGTCGAGTAGCGAGTTCGCCATGAAACGACCTCCTTCCCTGTGTAGATATATGCGGCGGTAGCCCAAAGGCTTGTCACGATGCTATCGACGGGTGCTGCCCCGGTGATCGGTGCAGAACCCACCTTCCCCGCCCCGCCATTAGGGGGCCGGGCGTTAGGGGTTTGCGCACCACTAGGGGCACCTACCCTGTGTGGGGCAGTGGAGCCGCTATCGTGATGGACGGCCAAACGCAGAGGTGGAGATGAGCGACTCACTCGGACTGTCGATCGGGTCGACCAATCTGGTGGCGGCCCGGGTCGGCCGACCTCCGGTCATGCGCCGATCCATTCTGACGTTCTTCGACTACCGTGCGCCCGAAGTCGGCGTGCCGTCCGAGTTCTCGGATTCCCCGGGGGGCGGCCCGGCCCAGCCCGGAATGGTGCTCACCGGATTCGTCGAACGCGTCGGCGACCCGGTGCCGCTGGTGGCCGCCGACGGCTCGCCGCACCGCGGCGAGCGCGTCCTGGTCGACGCTCTCGACGCGATGGCGCGCACGGTCGGCGGCGGCGCGCCGGTGGCGATCGCGGTGCCCGCGCACTGGGGTCCAGCGACGGTCGGTGCGTTGCGGGGCGCGCTGCGCGCCGCGCCGGGCCTGGCGCCTGGCGGCGTGCCGCCCGCGCTGCTGCCCGATTCGACCGCCGCGCTGGCCGCACTGCAGGCCGCTCCCGGGTTGCCGGCGAGCGGGGTCGTTGTGCTCTGCGACTTCGGCGGCAGCGGCACCAGCATCACGCTGGCCGACGCGGGCGCGAACCTCGACCCCATCGGTGAGACGGTCCGCTCCGCGGACTTCTCCGGCGACCAGATCGACCAGGCGCTGCTCAACCACGTCATCGCAGGCATCGCCGCGGCCAACGACGCCGATCCCGCGGGCACGGCGGCGGTCAGCTCACTGGCCCGGCTGCGCAACGAGGTGCGCCTCGCCAAGGAGCGGCTCTCGGGCGAGACCGCGACCGTGGTGCACGCCGAACTGCCCGGCTTCGACTCCGATGTGCGGCTGACGCGCACCGAACTGGAGCAGCTCATCGGCGAGCCGCTGGGCGGCGTGCTCAACACCGTCGAAGAGACGTTGCAGCGCAACAACATTCCGCTCGCCAACGTCTCCGCCGTCGCGACCGTGGGCGGTGGCGCGAACATTCCGTTGGTCACCCAGCAGCTCTCGACGCGATTGCGGGCGCCGGTGATCACCACCCCGCAGTCACAGCTCAACGTCGCGGCGGGTGCCGCGCTGATCGCCGACAGCGGCCTGGCGGGCGACGCGCCCACCGGGATGGCGCCCACCGGAATGGCGGCCGCCGCCGACGCGCCGACGGGCATGTCGGCCGCGGCATGGGCGGCCGGTGCGGCGGGTGTGGCGGCGTCCGAGTCGGCGTCCGACGGCGCGGCCTCTGCGACGTTCCGCGCGCTGGCGTGGTCGCAGGACGATGCGCCCGGTGGCGAGCCGGTGCCGTACGCGGGCGAGGACTACACCTTCGAGCCCGGTGCGACCGGCGCCCGGCCGGCGATGGAGTTCGCCCACGAGGAGGAGGGCTACGAGCCGGAGACCGCGCCGCTGCCGTGGTACCGGCGTCCCGTGGTGCTGTTCGGTGCGGCGGCGGCGGCCGCCCTGCTGGCGGTCGGCGGCCTCGCGGTCACGCTGACCGGCACGAGCGGCGACTCGGGCCCGGTGACCGAGACCGCGACCACGGTCGAGACCGGACCGTCGCCTGCCGAGCCGGTGACCGAGCCGCAGACCGTCACCGTCACCGGACCCGACGGCCGGCCCAGCACGACGGTGGTCCCGCCGCCGCCCACGACCACCGCGCCGACGACCACCACCACGGCCACCACGACGACGACAACGACGACCACCACCACGCAGCCGACCACGACCACGACGACCACGCAGCCCACGACAACGCAGCCGACGACCACCCAACCGCCGCCGACTACCACCGAGCCGCCGCCGATCAGCACGACCCCCGAGGTGCTGATCCCGGACGCGCCGGCCTGAGCCATGGCCACCCCGGCGCCGGACTCGCTGACCGACATTCCGCCGTCCGCGCGCGACGCCGTCGCGACGATTTGCGCCGCGCCGACCGAACCCGTCAAGCTCCTGGTGTCCGGCGGCATCGGCACCGGCAAGAGCGCGGTACTGGCCGTGGTCCGGACCGCGCTGCGCTCCGCCGGGGTGGCGGTGCTGACCCGACCGCCACGCGTGGACGACGATCCGCACTGCGCGGTCATCATCGACGACGCGCACCTACTCACCGACGGTGAACTCGACCAGCTGGCGGACCGGGTCGCCGACCCGGCTGCGACGGTGGTCGTCGGCGCCCAGCCGCTCGCCCACCGGCCGGCGTTGCGCGCGCTGTGCACCGCGATCGAACGGGAGAGCCCGGTGGTGGCGCTGGGTCCGTGGGCGCCCGCCGACGTCGCCCGGATGACGGCCGAAAGCCTCGGCGCGACAACGCCGTCCGAGATCGTCCGGTCGCTGATCATCGCGACTGCCGGGTTGCCGTTCCTGCTGCGGCCCGCCGTCGCGGCGGCGGCTTCGCCCGAGGGCGAGGCACCCGCCACCGCGATCCTGCAGGCGGCCAGGGCCGCGCTGATCGAGCGGTTGCGCCGCCTCGACGAACCCACCCTCGACACGCTGCTGGTGTCCTCGCTGAGCCGCGACCTCGGACCCGACGACGTCGCGGCCGCCCTGCAGATGGGCGCGGACGACGCGCACGCTGCGGTCGATCGCGCGCGGGCCTCCGGACTGGTCGAGCCGTCGTTCAGCCGGGCGTTCCTGCGTACGGCGCACCGATGCGTCGCGCAGATCCTCGGCACCGCCCGACATCACGACGTCGAGATCGCCCTGCTGGTGTCCCAGCTCGAATCATCGACGCTCACAGGCGATCTCGCACTCCAACTGGCCGAGCACGGCCTGCGCGACGATCGCCTGGCGACCGCCCTGGCCGAGCTGGCCGCGCGGAGTCACAACCAACCTGCAAGGGCGGCAAGGCTGTACCGCGCCGCCGCCGACGCGGGCGCGACGACGCTGACCTCGCGACTGGCCGATGCGCTGGCGCTGACCGGCGACTGCGCGACCGCCGGCCGGCTCGCCGACGAACTGCTCGCCTCCACCGACGCCGCCGAACGGGCGGCCGCGGTGCGCATCGCCGCGAGCATCGCGATGCACGACGGCAGCGCCGCGCAGGCCGCCGACCTGTTCCGCTGGCTCGGCCCGTACCCGGACGCGTTCGTCAGCGCGGCCGGCGCCGTCGTGGCGCTGGCCACCGGCGATCTGCCCGCCGCCCGCGCAGCGCTGAGCGCCGAGAGCAGCGGTCCACCCACCACGACCGCCCGTGCCGCGCGCAGCCTCGCCGACGGCATGCTGCTCTCGCTGGACACGCCGTACCCCGCGGCCGTGGCCCGCCTGGGTCAGGCGATCACCTCGGAGCAGCCAGCAGTCGGTGTCGCGCCCGACACCCCCGTCGCGCTCGTGACACTGGCCGCGTTGCACGGCGGTGACCCGGTGCGGGCCCGCAGCGTCATCGGGCGCGCGGTGCGGGCCGGCCTCGACGACACCGCCGAGAACACCGTCTTCGTCACGCGCAGGCACCGACTGCTGCTGGGCTGGGTGCGGATGCAGGAGGGCCAGTTGCCTGCGGCGAGCGCCGATGTCGCGATCGCCACGGGCGATCCCGAGTCCGCTTCGCTGCACCGCCGCGACGCGCTGTGGGCGGCCGCGCTGCAGACCGCGATCGCCCGCCGCAGCGGCGACAGCGGCGCCCTGCAGAAGTACTGGTATGCCGCAACGGAGGTGCTCGCCGAATACTCCATCGACTTGTTCTCGCTGCTGCCGCTCGGCGAGTTGTGGGTCGCCGCCGCGCGCCTGCGCCAGGTCGACCGGCTGCAGCACACCCTCGACGAGGCGTTCGCGCTCCTCGGCGCGCTGGGGAACCCGGTGTTGTGGTCGGTGCCGCTGCACTGGGCCGGCGTGCACGCCGGGATCCTGGCCAACGCCCCCGATGCCGTCGCCCCGCACGGCCAGGCGCTGGCCGCCGCGGCGGGCCAGAGCGCGTTCGCCAAGGCGCTGGCCAACGCCGGCCGCACCTGGCTGCGGGTGCTGGCCAATCACGTCGACACCGAGGAGGTCACCACGGCGGCGCGGCTGCTGGCGCAGTTCGGCCACACCTGGGACGCCACCCGCCTGGCGGGCCAGGCCGCGCTGCAGACTCCCGACGGCCGGGTGTCGCAGGCGATGCTGCAGCTGGCCCGCGACCTCAAGCAGGCCGTTGCGCTCGACGAGGCACCCGGCACCGACCTGCCCACCGCAGCGGAGACGCCCCCGTCGAGCCCGGCGCGACCCACGTCGTCGCGGCTCTCGGACCGCGAACGCGAAGTCGCCGAACTGCTCCTGCTCGGCATGCCCTACAAGGACATCGGCACGCAGCTGTTCATCTCGGCCAAGACCGTCGAACACCATGTCGCCCGGATCAGGCGCAGGCTCGGCGCCGAGTCGCGCTCGGAGATGCTGTCGATGCTTCGGGCCATGCTGACACCGCAGTCCTGAATCCCCCGGCCATCCCCCAACGCCGTCCTATCCCCTAATACCGAATCCCCATGGGGGCGTGGTCGACGAGGGGAATCGCACCGGATTCGCCGCGCTGCGCCGCGCCATAGCGTCATGCCATGTTCACTCACCAGGCAGCCCCGTTGCACCCGCTGGGACTCTCTGTCGGTGCGACCAACCTCGCCGGGGCCGGCGACGTGCACCCCGCTGTCGTGCTGCCCTCGGAAGTGACGCTGCAGGGCCAACGCATGACCGGCTTCGTGGAGCGCATCGGCGATCCGGTTCCGCTCGTCGCCCCCGACGGCTCGAACCATCGCCCCGAGCACCTGCTCGCCGACGCGTTGCACACGGTCGCGCAGCGAGCGACCCGGGGATCCGACGTCGCCGAGGTGGCGGTGGCCGTGCCCGCGCACTGGCAGCCGTCGGTCGTCGACACACTGCGCCGCACCGTGCAGCACGAGGTGGTCTCGGATGCGACCGCGGCGCTGACCGCGCTGAGCGCGGATCCCGGTCTGCCCCGCCACGGCGTGGTCGTACTGTGCGATTTCGGGGGCAGCGGCACCAGCATCACGCTCGCCGACGCCGCGGCGGACCACGCCGTCATCGGCGACACCGTTCGCTTTGCCGACTTCTCCGGCGACCTCGTCGACCAGGCGCTGCTGAGGCACGTCGCGGCGTCGTTCGCCGATTTCGGCATCGACCCGTCCGGCACATTGATGGTCGGGTCGCTGAGCCGCCTGCGCGCCGAATGCCGCGGCGCCAAGGAGCGACTGTCCGGCGACACCGCGACGACGATCGTCGTCGACCTGCCCGGACACCGCACCGACTTCCGCATCACCCGCGCCGAACTCGAGGGGCTGATGCACGGCTCTGTCACCGATTTCCTTGCGGTGCTTGACGATACGCTCCAGCGCCAGCACGTCGCGCCGGCTGCCGTGTCGGCCGTGGCCACCGTCGGCGGCGGTGCCCGCATCCCCCTGCTCACGCAGCTGCTGTCCGAGCATCTGCGAGTGCCGGTGGTGACCACACCACACCCTGCGCTCACCGCCGCGCACGGGGCGGCGCTGATCGCGCGACGCAGCGCCGTCGTCGAGACCGCGACGGCCCTCGCGCCCGCCGCCGGAGCCGACGCGATGACCGCCACCGTCGCCACCGGCGCACCGTCGTCGACCTTCGGCGCGCTCGCGTGGTCGCAGGACGACGGATTTGGCGCGGACGTCCTCTTCGCCTCCGCGGACACCGACTACCAGCCCGCGAGCTCGCGACCCGAGCTGCATTTCCAGCAGGAGCAGTGGCAGGACAGCGCACCGCCCCGGCGCGCCCCGCTGGTGCTGTTCGGCCTCGCCGCGGCGGCCGCGGTGATCACCACCGCCGTGTTCGGCGTCATGCAACTGAGCAGTGACACCGCCACCCCAGTCGAGGCGGCGACCACGGTCGCGCCTTCCTCAGCGCCTGCGGCGCCGGTCAACACTCCTGCACCCCCGGCGCCGCAGGCCCCTCTCGTCACCACCGTCGTCGTGCAGCCGGCGCAGCGGTCCGGCCCGGTGCCGCGCCAGCAGGCCCCCGCGCCGCGGCCGGTCGCCCCGCCGGTCGCCGCTCCACCCCCGGCGGCGCCACCCCCTTCGGCACCCCCGACAACGACCCCGCCCTCCACCACGCCGCCGACGACTCCCCCGAGCACGCCGCCGTCGACCCCACCCGAGCCCCCGCCGATCGACCCGCCCGACACGCCCCCGTCGTCGCCGGAGCCGCCGCCGATCGACCCCGGCCCCGGCAACGGCGAGGACCCCGGCACCCCGCCGGCCGACCCCGGCGATCTGCCCCCTGGACAGCCCGAAACCGACGGCGGATCCTAGTTAGGACAGCCTTCGTAGCGGTGTTTCCCGGCGAGATGCAACTATGAGCCCGGGCCTGAGCAGGCCCTGCGCGAAGTTACTGGCCAGTAACATCGATTAAGTTACTCTTGGGTAACTTAGACACGGGAGGCACGCGGTGGATACCCAGATGCTCATCAGGCTCGTCGTCGGGCTGGGACTGACGGCGCTCGTGCTGGTATTCGCCGCCAAGCGGGTGCGCTGGCTGACCACCCTGATCCGCTCCGGGCAGAAGATGAGCCCCGCGAACAACCGCAAGGACCACCTCGGCAAGCGCATCACGACGCAGGTCGAGGAGGTCTTCGGGCAAACCCGCCTGCTGCGCTGGTCGATCCCGGGTATCGCGCACTTCTTCACGATGTGGGGCTTCTTCATCCTCGCGTCGGTCTACCTCGAGGCCTACGGCCTGCTCTTCGACCACGACTTCCACATCCCGCTCATCGGCCGCTGGGACGCGCTGGGCTTCCTGCAGGACTTCTTCGCCGTCGCCGTGCTGCTCGGCATCATCACGTTCGCGATCATCCGCTTGATGCAGGAGCCCAAACAGCACGGCCGCGACTCCCGCTTCTACGGCTCGCACACCGGCGGTGCCTGGCTGATCCTGTTCATGATCTTCAACGTCATCTGGACCTACGCGCTGGTGCGCGGTGCCGCGGTCAACACCGACGCGCTGCCCTACGGCAACGGGGCCTTCTTCTCGCAGGCGATGGGCTGGGTTCTGCATCCGCTCGGGGAGACCGCCAACGAGTGGATCGAGACGCTGGCGCTGCTCGCCCACATCGGCGTGATGCTGGTGTTCCTGCTGATCGTGCTGCACTCCAAGCACCTGCACATCGGCCTGGCGCCGCTCAACGTCACGTTCAAGCGGCTGCCCAACGCCCTGGGCCCGCTGCTGCCGGTCGAGTCCAAGGGTGAGCCGGTCGACTTCGAGGATCCCGCCGAGGACGCCGTGCTGGGCCGCGGCAAGATCGAGGACTTCACCTGGAAGGGCTACCTCGACTTCACCACGTGCACCGAATGCGGCCGCTGCCAGTCGCAGTGTCCGGCCTGGAACACCGGCAAGCCGCTGTCGCCCAAGCTCGTGATCATGAACCTGCGCGACCACCTGTTCGCCAAGGCGCCCTACATCCTCGGCGACAAGGAGTCGCCGCTGGAGAACACGCCCGAGGGTGGCCTCGGCGAGGAGCTGCGCGGCGAGAAGCGCAGCGAGGAGCACTCGCACGAGCACGTGCCGGAGTCGGGCTTCGAACGCATCATGGGCTCCGGACCCGAGCAGGCCACCCGCCCGCTCGTCGGCACCGCCGAACAGGGCGGCGTGATCGACCCCGACGTGCTGTGGTCCTGCACCACCTGCGGCGCCTGCGTCGAGCAGTGCCCGGTCGACATCGAGCACATCGACCACATCGTCGATATGCGCCGCTACCAGGTGATGATGGAGTCCGAATTCCCCGGTGAGCTCGGCGTGCTGTTCAAGAACCTGGAGACCAAGGGCAACCCCTGGGGCCAGAACGCCAAGGACCGCACCAACTGGATCGACGAGGTCGACTTCGACGTGCCCGTGTTCGGCAAGGACGTCGAGACCTTCGAGGGCTACGAGTATCTCTTCTGGGTGGGCTGCGCCGGCGCGTACGAGGACCGGGCCAAGAAGACCACCAAGGCCGTCGCCGAACTGCTGGCCGCCGCCGGCGTGAAGTACCTGGTGCTCGGCGAAGGCGAGACCTGCAACGGCGACTCGGCCCGCCGCTCCGGCAACGAATTCCTGTTCCAGCAGCTGGCCGCGCAGAACGTCGAGACCCTCAACGAACTCTTCGAAGGCGTCGAGCGGGTCGACCGCAAGGTCGTCGTGACCTGCCCGCACTGCTTCAACACGCTGGGCCGCGAGTATCCCCAACTCGGCGGCAACTACACCGTGCTGCACCACACCCAGCTGCTGAACCGGCTGATCCGCGACAAGAAGCTGGTCCCGGTCACCCCGGTCGACGGCGGCGGCGACATCACCTACCACGACCCCTGCTATCTGGGCCGGCACAACAAGGTCTACGAGGCGCCCCGTGAGCTGATCGGCGCCTCGGGCGCAACACTGACCGAGATGCCCCGGCACGCCGACCGCGGCCTGTGCTGCGGCGCGGGCGGTGCGCGGATGTGGATGGAAGAGCACATCGGCAAGCGCGTCAACCACGAACGCGTCGAGGAGGCGCTGGACACCGGCGCCTCGAAGATCGCCACCGGCTGTCCGTTCTGCCGCGTGATGATGACCGACGGCGTCGACGACCGGGCCGAGGCGATGGGCAAGGAGAAGGCCGAGGTCCTCGACGTCGCACAGCTGCTGCTGGCGTCGCTGGATACCAGCACCATTACGCTGCCCGAAAAGGGAACTGCCGCAAAGGAAGCCGAGGAACGCGCCGCCAAGGTCGAGGCGTCGGCTCCGGCGGTCGAGGAAAAGGCGCCCACCGAGGCCGAGGAGGCCGCACCCGCGGAGGCCAAGGCCACGGAAGCCTCCACGGTCACCGAAACAAAGCCGGTCACCGAAACAAAGCCGGTCACCGAAACCAAGCCGGTCACCGGGCTCGGCATCGCCGGCGGGGCCAAGCGCCCAGGCGCGAAGAAGGCCGCCGCCAAGGCTCCCGAGGCCGCCGCCGCCACCGAAGCGCCCGAGGCTCCTGCCACCCCGGAGCCCGAGGTCAAGGGCCTCGGCATCGCGGCGGGTGCGCGACGGCCCGGCGCCAAGAAGGCACCGGCGAAGGCGTCGCCCAACGAAGGCGAGGCGACGGTCACGCAGCCGCCGAACGTCGATCCGGACAAGGCCGAGCCCGGCGCCAAGACCGAGACCGCCGACTCCGATCTGGGCGTGCAGAGCAAGCCCGAACCCCAGGTCAAGGGGCTCGGTATCGCGGCCGGTGCCCGACGGCCGGGGGCGAAGAAGCCGGCGGCGGCGCCCAAGCAGCCCGAACCCGCCGCGCCGGAACCGGAGACGGAGACGTCCTCGGACGGCAACGGCAGCAAGCCGGAGCCGCCCGTCAAGGGCCTGGGCATCGCCAAGGGTGCCCGTCCGCCGGGTAAGCGCTGATCGGCGCGGCTTAATGGCTGGACACCGGTGAGACCATGGAGGACGTGACCACTCACCACGTGCCGTTTCACGGTGCCACCGGGCACCACCCGCGGCCACGCACGTTCACGCAGTCCTCCAAGCTGCAGGACGTCCTCTACGAGATCCGCGGCCCGGTACACGAGCACGCGTCGCGCCTGGAGGCCGAGGGTCACCGCATCCTCAAGCTGAACATCGGCAACCCCGCGCCGTTCGGCTTCGAGGCGCCCGACGTGATCATGCGCGACATCATCGCCGCGCTGCCGTATGCGCAGGGGTACTCGGACTCCAAGGGCATCGTCAGTGCGCGCCGGGCGGTCTTCACCCGCTACGAACTCGTCGAGGGCTTCCCGCGCTTCGACATCGACGACGTCTACCTCGGCAACGGTTGTTCCGAGCTCATCACGATGACACTGCAGGCGCTGCTGGACAACGGCGATCAGGTGCTGATCCCCGCACCCGACTACCCGCTGTGGACGGCGTCGACGTCACTGGCGGGCGGTACCCCGGTGCACTACCTGTGCGACGAGACCCAGGGCTGGCAGCCCGACATCGCCGACCTGGAGTCGAAGATCACCGACCGGACCAAGGCGCTGGTGGTGATCAACCCGAACAATCCGACGGGTGCGGTCTACGGTCGCGAAACCCTGGAGCAGATGGCCGAATTGGCGCGCAAGCACCAACTGCTGCTGCTGGCCGACGAGATCTACGACAAGATCCTCTACGACGACGCCGAGCACATCGCGATGGCCTCGGTGGCCCCCGACGTGTTGACGCTGACGTTCAACGGTCTTTCGAAGGCCTACCGGGTGGCCGGCTACCGGTCGGGATGGCTGGTGATCACCGGGCCCAAGGAGCACGCCGCCAGCTTCATCGAGGGCATCAGCCTGCTGGCCAACATGCGACTGTGTCCGAATGTGCCTGCCCAGCATGCCATCCAGGTGGCGCTGGGCGGTCACCAGAGCATCGAGGACCTGGTGCTACCCGGCGGGCGACTGCTCGAACAGCGCGACGTCGCATGGTCGAAGCTCAACGAGATCCCCGGGGTCTCGTGCGTGAAGCCGCAGGGCGCGCTCTATGCGTTCCCGAGACTGGACCCCGAGGTCTACGACATCGTCGACGACGAGCAACTCGTGCTGGACCTCCTTCTGCAGGAGAAGATCCTCGTCACCCAGGGCACCGGGTTCAACTGGCCGACACCGGATCATCTGCGCATCGTGACGCTGCCGTGGTCGCGTGACCTGGCCAACGCCATCGAGCGGCTGGGCAACTTCCTGGCCAGCTACCGCCAGTAGCTTGTTGCCCGCGAGCGCTCAGTCTTGTACGGAATCCGGGCCCGAAACCGTACAAGGGTGAGCGCTCGGCGAGTTCCTCTACCCTGACCGCGTGACGCACTCGCACGCTCACTCGCACTCATTGCACGGCCCGGCGCCACTGGGGCCGATGGCCGCCAAGGTCGTCGTCGGGCTGCTGATCGCCATCGGCGTCGCGGTGCTGGCCGGCGCGGCGTGGCTGTGGCCGACCCAGCAGGAGGTCGACATTCCGCTGCCGTTCCAGAACGCCGAGGGCGGTGCCGTCACCACCGAGGCCGGCGTGGTTCGCGCCAGCAGCGCCGCGGCGTGCGGCGGCCCGTCGGTCGGACAGGTGCTCACCGCCGACCCCGTCCCGGCCCAGGGCGACGGCAACCAGTGCGTGCAGACGTTGATCGCGATCGACTCGGGACCGAACAAGGGCGCCAACACGCTGCTGGAGTTCAGCGGCGGTCCGGGCCAGCCCAACCTGGCCGTCGGCGACGAGGTCCGGATCACCCGCCAGGTGGACCCGACAGGCATCACCACCTACTCGTTCTACGACTACGAACGCACCTGGCCGCTGATCGCACTCGCCGCGGCGTTCGCGATCGTCGTGGTGGCCGTCGCCCGCTGGCGCGGGCTGCGGGCGCTGGTCGGCATCGTCGTCGCGTTCGTCGTGCTGGTGGTGTTCATGCTGCCCGCGCTGCGCGACGGCGCCGCCGCCATCCCCGTCGCGCTCGTCGCCTCCGCCGTGATCCTCTACGCCGTGATCTACCTGGCGCACGGCGTGAGCCTGCGCACCAGCGCCGCGCTGCTGGGCACCCTGACCTCACTTCTGCTAGCCGCCGTATTGTCCTGGGGTGCAATCGAACTGGCGCATCTGACGGGGCTGTCGGAGGATCAGAACAACGAGGTCGCCGCCTACCTCGGCAACGTCTCGATCACCGGGCTGCTACTCGCCGGGTTCATCATCGGCTCGCTCGGCGTGCTCAACGACGTCACCGTCACCCAGGCGTCCACGGTGTTCGAACTGGCCCAGCTCGAAGGGGCCTCGCGACGGGCGATCTTCGTCGGCGCCATGCGGGTGGGCCGCGACCACATCGCCAGCACGGTGTACACGCTGGTACTGGCCTACGCGGGCAGCGCGCTGCCGCTGCTGTTGTTGTTCAGCGTCGCCAACCGCTCGCTCGGCGACGTGCTCACCAGTGAGAGCGTGGCGATCGAGATCGCGCGTTCGGCGGTGGGCGGTATCGCGCTGGCATTATCGGTGCCGCTGACGACGGCCATCGCCGCGATTCTCGCGACGCCGCACCAGCAGGCCTCCCCCAGGGAGATTGCCCATCCGCATCGACGTGCGGAAGACTCTGATCATGGCCGGCAGGGTCGCTGACGCGGCCAGGGCTTTCCAACGCCAGGCGTGGGCCGAGGTCTATGAGTGTCTCGCCGACGCGAGTGAACCGCTGGACGCCGACGACCTCGAACGCCTCGCCGTGGCGACCTACTTGCTGGGCAGGGATCACGAGAGCGTTCGCACCTGGGAACGGGCGTACGCCGCATTCTTGGCGCGCGAGAAGCCCGACCGGGCGGCCGAGTGCGGCTTCTGGCTGGCGCTGACGCAGCTGCTTGCCGGCAATTCGGCGCGCGGCGGTGGTTGGCTCGCACGCGTGGGCCGACTCGTCGAGGACGCCGCACCGGACTGCGCCGCCCGGGGTTACCTGCTCGTGTCCGCGGGCCTCGAGGCGTGGATGAGTGGAGACTGCAGCAACTCCCTCGAGCTGTTCACCGAGGCCGCCCGCATCGCGACACGATTCGGTGACAAGGACCTGACGGCGCTGGCCCGCCTGGGTCAGGGGCAGGCGTCGGTGACCCGGGGCGAGACGGTGTCCGGCGTGGCACTGCTCGACGAAGCGATGGTGAGCGTCACCGCGGGCGAGGTGTCACCCATACCCGCGGGCATTGTGTACTGCGGCGTCATCGAGACCTGCATGGGCGTGTTCGACCTGCGGCGGGCGACCGAGTGGACGATCGCGTTGAGCGACTGGTGCGACGCCCAACCCGAGCTGGTGCCCTACCGCGGCCAGTGCCTGGTGCATCGCTCGCAGATCCTGCAGATCCACGGCGAGTGGCCCGAGGCTACGACCGCCGCCCGCCAGGCATGCGAGCACATGTCGCGCCCGGAACACCCGGCCTTGGGCATGGCTGCCTACCAGTTGGCAGAGCTGTATCGGCTGCGCGGGGCGTTCGACGACGCCGAGATCGCCTACCGGCAAGCCCACCGGCGGGGCAGGGAACCGCTGCCCGGTCTGGCCCTGCTCCGCCTGGCCGAGGGGCAGCTCGACGCCGCGACGGCCGGAGCCCGTCGTGCCAAACAAGCAAACCCTGATCGCTTCGGCCGGCCGACTGCGATCGCGGCTCACGTCGACGTCATGCTCGCGACCGGTGAGGTCGCGGCCGCGCGCGCGAGCGCCGACGAACTGGCCGGGATCGCCGAGGCCGCCGACGCGCCGTTCCTGCATGCCATCGCTGCGCACGCCGACGGTGCGACGCTGCTCGCCGAGGGCGACGCGGCCGCGGCGCTGGACACGCTGAACCGGGCGGCGGCGGGTTGGCAGGAGTTGACGATGCCGTACGAGGCCGCACGGACTCGCGTCGAGATCGGGCTTTGCTGCCGCGCGCTCGGCGACAGCGATTCGGCCAGCTTCGAATTCGACGCCGCGCGAGAGGTATTCGAGCGTCTCGGCGCCGAACCCGACCTGGCCCGGCTGGCCCGGCTCGTCGAGTCCGCCCCTGACCGTGCCGCACGCCTGACCGGTCGGGAACGCGAGGTGCTACGGCTCGTTGCCGCAGGCAACTCCAACCGCGAGATCGGCACGCGGCTCGTTCTCAGCGAGCACACCGTCGCCCGTCACCTGCAGAACATCTACGCCAAGCTCGACCTGTCCTCACGCGCGGCAGCCACCGCCTACGCCTACCGGCACCACCTGGTCTGAGCTCGGGCCATCGTGGTCAGAACGGACCACGGCGCCGGGCGGGCGAAATGGTGAATTCGGTCGATGCGGCCCACGCCGTCGCCTTCGTAGCGTCGCCCTATGACTCGACATCTGGACTACCGTGGCCTCCGGCGCACCGAGGCCGAGAACTACGCCCGCGATTTCGTCCCCCTCATCCCCGCGCCACTTGCCGCCGATCTGATCGAGGCGGCCGCGCCCGAGCCCGGCGAATTCGTCGTCGATGTCGCGTGCGGAACCGGCGTCGTCACCCGGCTGGCCGCCGAACGGGTCGGGGCGAACGGAAAAGTCGTCGGGGTGGATCTCGTGCCGGAGATGTTGGAAGTCGCCGCAGCCGCTTCCACACCGTCCGGCGCGCCGATCGACTGGCGTCAGGGCGACGCCGAATCTCTTCCGCTGCCGGACGAGTCCTACGACCTGGCGCTGTGTCAGCTCGGGCTGATGTTCTTCGCCGACCGACTCGCAGCGCTGGGTGAGATGCGCCGGGTGCTGTCACCGGGCGGGCGCCTCGCCGTCAACGTGCCCGCACCGATGCCGGCACTGTTCGAGATCATGTGCGAGGCGCTGGGTCGCCACATCGACCCCGCTCTCCCCGGCTTCCTACGTACCGTCTTCTCGCTCGACGAAACCGCGCTTCGCGGATTGATCGACGCCGCCCATTTTCACGATGTGAGCGTCCAGAGCGCCACGAGGACGTTGCGCCTACCGCCGCCCGACGAATTTCTCTGGCAGTACCTTCGAGTCACCCCCATCGCGGGGCTCGTCCTGGCGGCGGACGAGGATCGCCGGCAAGCGCTCGAGGACGACGTCGTCGCGCGCTGGCAGGACTTCGTCGCCGACGGAGGTCTGAGCGTGGAGCTGACGGTCGTGACGGCTACCGCTCGAGCAGCTCCAACAGGTAGGCGCCGTAGCCGGACTTGAGCAGAGTCTTTGCGCGCGCGGCCAATTGGTCGTCGTCGATGAACCCGACGCGCCACGCGACCTCCTCGGGGACGCTGATCTTCAACCCCTGCCTGCGCTCGATGGTGCGCACGTAGTCACTGGCGTCCAGCAGCGAGTCGAAGGTTCCGGTGTCCAGCCACGCGGTGCCGCGGGCGAGCACCTCGACGCGCAGCCGGCCCTGGTTCAGGTACGTCTGGTTGACCTCGGTGATCTCCAGTTCGCCTCGCGCCGAGGGTTTCAGCCCGCGGGCGATCTCGACGACGTCGTTGTCGTAGAAGTACAGACCGGGCACCGCGTAATGGGATTTCGGCGTGGCGGGCTTCTCCTCGAGGGACAGCGCGGTCCCGTCGGCGGCGAACTCGACGACACCGTAGGCCGACGGGTTGGCCACCCAGTAGGCGAAGATCGCTCCCCCGCTGACGTTGTGGAACCTGCGCAGGCTGGTGCCCAGACCGGGGCCGTAGAAGATGTTGTCGCCCAACACCAGCGCCACCGGCTCGTTGCCGATGTGCCGGGCGCCGATGAGGAAAGCCTGCGCAAGCCCCTCCGGGCGATCCTGCACGGCGTAGTCGAGGTTGATACCGAAGGCCGAACCGTCACCGAGGACTCGGTGGAACGCGGGGGCGTCGTCGGGGGTGGTGATCACCAGGATGTCGCGGATCCCGGCCATCATCAGCGTGGACAGCGGGTAGTAGATCATCGGCTTGTCGTACACGGGCACCAGCTGCTTGCTGACGCCCATGGTGATCGGATACAGCCGCGTGCCCGCGCCGCCGGCCAGGATGATGCCCCGCATGCCGTAAGCCTAGAACGGGGTGCGGTCCAGCCAGCCGTCCCAGACCGCGGTGTCCCCGAACACCTCTACCCCGCCATCGGCGACGGCCCGCCTGCGGACGAGCGCCAGCAGCAGGTCCTTGGCCTGCCCGCGCAGCGCGACATCACCCTTGCCGTGCTCGTGCGACCACCACACCCCGTCCTCGTCGTTGACGATGGTCCACTCGCCCGTGGGGCCCAGGCCGTCGTCGGTGGCGTGCAGGTGCAGCTTTCGGCCGCGCTCCACCGGCGGCGAGCTCCGCTTGGCCCGCACGGTCATCAACTCGATCCACTCGCTGATCGCGTCGGCGGCCAGATCGGCGGGCAGGTCGTAGTCGACGCCGAGGGCCAGCGCGGCGTCGGCGTGGTGCACCTCCACCTCGTGCAGCCGCCGGCGGATCCACCACCCCGCAGGCCGGGCGCCCAGGAACGTCCACACCCGGCAGTCGGAACCGACGTGATCGACGGCCTTGATGAGCGCCTCCGCCCCGCCGACGAGCCAGTCCACGGC
Organism: Mycobacterium sp. B14F4; assembly: GCF_039871645.1. NCBI lineage: Bacteria > Bacillati > Actinomycetota > Actinomycetes > Mycobacteriales > Mycobacteriaceae > Mycobacterium > Mycobacterium sp. B14F4. The sequence goes on from NZ_JBDPMF010000003.1 coordinate 314,594, forward strand.
GCCGTCCGGATCCTCGGGCGGTTTGCCGTCACGGACGTCGCGCGGGTCCAGCGGCTCCAACAGCCGCTCGGCGACGATCTGTGCGGCCCAACGGTTTCCGCGGCCAACGTGCCGGAAGAGCTGTTTGAGAGTCCAGTCGGGGCAGGTCGGGACGGGGGTCGACGGGTCTGCACTGCGGATCAGCTCCCCGAAGGACCGGGTCTGGTCGAGCAGCGCCGCTCGGAAATCCACGATACGAACCTACTCAATACTCGACGCGAAAGCCTCCGAATCAGGGCCGCGAACTGATCGGCGCCCTGGCTTCTCCCAGCGTGATCGGCAGCGAAGCCCACCCGCGCAGCACCCGGGTATCGCGTCGGCTGCCTGCGCCGGCGAGCCGGGCGTCGGGGAAACGCTCGAAGAAGGTGCGCAGCCCGACCTCGCCCTCGGCACGCGCCAGCGCCGCGCCCAGGCAGAAGTGCCTGCCGCCGGAGAACGACAGATGCTTGCCAGCGTTGGCCCGCTCGAGGTCGAATCGGTGCGGGTCGTCGAACACGTTCGGGTCGCGGTTCGCCCCGGCCACATACAGGATGACACCGTCGCCGCGCCGCACCGGCCTGCCCGCGATCTCGGTGTCCTGCTTGGCAATCCGCGCAGTCAGCTGCACCGGCGGGTCGAGCCGCAGGATCTCCTCGACCGCGGTCGGCCACAGCTCGGGCCTGGCCGCCAGCGTCTCGAGGTGCTGCGGATGCTCCAGCAGCATCCGGATGCCGTTGCCCAGCAGGTTCACCGTCGTCTCGAACCCCGCGGCCAGCACCAGTCCGGCGGTGGCCAGCAGTTCCTGCTTGTTGAGCTTCGCGCCTTCGTCCGACGCCGCGATCAGCTGGCTCATCAGATCGTCACCCGGGTTGCGCCGCAGCTCGTCGAGGTGGGCGGCGAGCCAGTCGTTGAAGCCCTCGATGCCGCGGTACACCGTGCGGTACTGCGACCACGTCAGCCCGATGTCCAGGCTGGGCGCGGCCAACTCGCCGAACTCGAGCACCCTCGGCCGCGCCTCGTCCGGGACCCCCAGGATGTCGCTGATGATCGCCACCGGCAGCTGCGAGCAGTACCGTTCGACCACGTCGACGGTGCCCGCGTCGGCGAGCCCGTCGAGCAGCCCCTCGGCGGTCTCGGCAACCCGATCCTTGAGCGTGGCAACGGCTCTGGTGGTGAACACCGACGACACCAGCTTGCGGTAGCGCGTGTGCTCGGGCGGTTCCACCGACAGCATCGACGGCGGCTCGAGCGGGTGCAGCAGGCCGGTCTTGGTGCGGTCGGCCACCCACTGCAGCGGCTTGGGCAGATTCGAGCCCATGGACAGCACCCGGAAGTCGTCGGAGCGCAGCACGTCGTTGACGACACCGTGGTCGACGGTGATGTGCACCGCGGCGGCCTTGACGATCGGCCCTCGCGCGCGCAACTCCTCGGTGAACGGGACGGGGTTGGCCCGCACGGTCGGGTCGGCGATCAGCCGGCCCTGCGGGTCGCCGCGGCGCGCCAGCAGCTTCGAGGCGCCACGGACGAACCCGTGCACCGCCAGCCAGCGGATCCGCTGCCGGACCGGCCCGGTGCGACGACGGCCGAGATCGGGTTCCATCTGGAGCACTCCTGGTAACCGAATAGCGGTTCGGTACGGTGTCGCGAGCCTACCGAATTAGTATTCGGTATGGCAAGGAGGCGGATACCCGCCGAAGAGCGGCGGCTGCGCATCCTCGACGCCGCGGTGGAGGTGTTCGCCGAGCACGGCTACAACGCGGCGAAGATGCAGGACATCGCCGCCCGCGCCGGCGTCGTGCCCTCGGTGCTCTACGACCATTTCGCCTCCAAGCGCGCGCTGCACATCACGCTGCTTCAGCAGCACGGCCAGCAGTTGCGCGAGCGCTCACTGCGGCGCCTGGAGGGCGCGTCGGTCGAGGAGATGGTCCGCGCGAGCATCGCCAACTACTTCGCGTTCGTCGAGGAGGACCCGTTCATCTGGCGGGTCCTGCATCAGGACGTGCCGGCCGACGAGGAGATCGCCGAGGTGTGCCGCGAGATCGCCGACCGCGGCACCGCCAGCATCGCCGACCTCATCCGCTTCGGCGCAGGCGACGCGACGTCGCTGCGGGGTATCACGCTCGACGACGCGGCGTGGATCCTCGCGCGCGCAACGCAATCGGCGACGGACGGGGTGGCGCGGTGGTGGTACGAGAATCGCGACGTGCCCCGCGAACGCGTCGTGGAGCTGGTGTTCATGCTGCTGTGGCAGGGCTTCGAGGGGATGCTCAAACAGGCCGATCGATGAACCCGGACGGGTGGACCACCGCCGGGCTGCGACCCAGGCAGTGCATCCGCCAGCCAGCCGCTGTCCACCGCTCCACATCGAGGCAGTTACGGCCGTCCACAACGACTTTCGCACGCACCGTCGGCGCAAGGTCGACCGGATCCAGGTCGACGAACTCCCGCCATTCGGTGAGCACCAGCACCGCGTCGGCCCGCTCGCAGGCCTCTTGCACCGACGTCGCGTACGTCAGCGTCGGGAACACCCGCCGCGAGTTCTCCATCGCCTTGGGGTCGTAGACGTTGACGGTGGCGCCGTTGAGTTGCAGCATGCCGGCGACGTTGAGCGCGGGTGAGTCGCGCACGTCGTCGGACTCCGGCTTGAACGCCGCGCCGAGCACCGCGACGTTGGCGCCGAGTAGCGACCCGCCGCACGCCGTCGTCGCCAGCTCCACCATCCGGGTGCGACGGCGCATGTTGATGCTGTCCACCTCACGCAGGAACGTCAGCGCGTGGTTGGCGCCCAGCTCGCCCGCGCGCGCCATGAACGCGCGGATGTCCTTGGGCAGGCAGCCCCCGCCGAAGCCCAGTCCCGCGTTGAGGAACCGACGGCCGATGCGCGGGTCGTGGCCCAGCGCGTCGGCGAGCATGGTGACGTCGGCGTCGACGGCCTCGCACACCTCGGCGATCGCGTTGATGAACGAGATCTTGGTCGCCAGGAAGGCATTCGCGGACACCTTGACCAGTTCGGCAGTCTGCAGATCGGTCACCAGGAAGGGCACGTCGGCGGGGGGCAATGCCGCGTACATCTCACGCACCGCGGCCTCGGCGCGAACCGAATCCGGCTGCACGCCAAGCACGATGCGATCAGGATGCAGGGTGTCGTGCACGGCGAACCCCTCGCGCAGGAACTCGGGATTCCACGCGACCTCGACGTCGACACCGGCCGGTGCGAGCGCACGTGCGCGGCCGACGAGCTCGGCGGCGGTGCCCACCGGCACCGTCGACTTGCCGACGATCACCGCGGACCGCCGCAACCGCGGCACCAGGGTGTCGATCACCGCGTGCACGTGGCGCAGGTCGGCGCCGTACTCGCCCTTCTTCTGCGGCGTGCCGACACCGAGGAAGTGCACGTCGGCGAACTCGACCGCGGTCTCGTAGTCGGTGGTGAACTGCAGCCGCCCGGCAGCGATGTTGTCGCGCAACAACTTCGACAGGCCGGGCTCGTAGAACGGGACGTCGCCCGCGGCGAGCTTGGCCACCTTGCCGGGGTCGATGTCGACGCCGATCACCTCGTGACCGAGTTCGGCCATCCCGGCCGCGTGGGTGGCTCCCAGATAACCCGTGCCGAAAACGGTGCAGCGCATACTGCTTCTATAGGCAGCCGCGATGAGCTAACCGCTACGCGACACCAGACGCCCGGCCAACGACAGGTTACGAGCGGCTAACTGCAGAAGATCAGGAAGCAGTTCGAGCCGCCACCACGACTCGACGAGCCGCCGGAGCCGTAGTCACCCGAGCCGCGCGAGCCCGATCCGGAACCGGGGTAGCCGCTGCCGGGATAGCCGCCCGAGCCTGACCCACCGTTCTGCCACGACGGCACCTGCTGCGGGTACTGCGGTTCCTGTGGCTCAGGAGCTTCCGGCTCCGGCGGAGTCCAGGTGGGCTTCGGCGGGGTCCAGGTCGGCTTGGGTGGGGTCCATGTCGGCGTCGGTGGTTCCCACGTCGGCGGCGACGGCCGCCACGGCGGCGTCCACGGGTACTGCGGCCGCGGGTAGTACCGCGGCGGCGTCACCACCGGCGGCACGTACACCGGAACCGGCGCGGGCGCCACGACGGGCGGGGCGGGCGGCGGCGCGACGGGCGCCGGCGGCGGTGCGGCCGGCGCCGGCGGGGGTGCCGCAGGAGCGGGCGCGGACTCCACGAAGACCCTCCGCGGCGGAGCCTGCGGTGCGGGCTGCTGCTGCACGACGGGCACCGGCGCCTTGATGGTCTCGGCGGACGGCGGCGGCGGCTGGACCGGCGGCAACGCCTCCTGCACCGGCGGCGGCGCTGCCGGTACGACGCTGCTCGGAGCGATCGCGCTCTCGGCCGGGCTCGGCCGCTGGTCCGCGGTCGGCCGGATGCTCACCGCGAGCGAAATGACCAGTGCCACTACGCCGACCACGAACACGGACGTCAACGCGCTACCGACGAGCAGGAACGGCTTGCCCTTCTCGGCCGCGGGCGTCAGGTCGGTCTGCGGCTCGTAGGCGTCCACGTAGGCGCCGTCGCCGCCGACGGGCCTTAGCTGGGTTTCCGCGGCCGCGAATCCGGCGTACGCCGAACCCGCGGTGGTGCCGTCGGGATCCTGTGAGTAGGCCAGACCGACCGTCGACGCCTCGAACGCCGGCGCGTGCGCGGCGGCCAGGGCGGCGCCGCGGGCCAGCGCGAGCTCGGACTCGTCGGGGGCCTGCACGGGCAGGCTGACGAGGTGTGCGAGATGGTCCTTGACCGAGCTGACGTCGACGCCGGAGCCGACGACGAACATGCCCTGGGGCGGGGTATCCTGCTGGTCTACGGCGGCGGCCATCTCGGCGAGCACGGCCATCGCGTCACCGCCGTGCAGGGTGCGGCTGAGCACCTTGACGACCGACCCGTCGTCGGTCTGCACCACCGAGAGGGTGGCGGTGTCGCGGTCGATGAACAACAGCGCGGTGGTGGCGTACCCGATGGCACGCCCCACGGCCTGGGCGAGAGCCGCTGCTGCATGGCCGTCGGAGACGAGCATGATGTCGTCGATACCGCGAGCGGACAACGCCTCCCGCAGTTGCCCGGCCTCGGCGTGGTCGCTCCACGTGACGCCGATGGCCTTGAGATCATGGCCGCCCGCTTCGGCGCTCTCCTTGGTGCCCAAGACGGCATCGACCACCGCCGCAGCGGCACTCGAGCCTTCGCTGGCGGTGATGTCGAAGGTGTCGTGGTCGACGGTCGCTCCGTCGGCCTTCTCGCCTTCGACCAGCACCATGCGGACCGTCGTAGGTGTCATCGACACACCTAATACGATGTCCACTGACCCCTCCAAAGTGTTTGCTACGCTTCCTAGGTCGGCGTGCGACACCTTATCCCACACGAGCCGACGACTAGTACTTAATCGTCCTGAGCAGCATGCGCGTTACACCCCGACACACATTTGCTGCAGAGCGATAAGCCTGGCCGGCCGTGGACGGCACGGGTGCTGCCGACGCCGGTAGGCCAAACCCTACTCGTGTCAACGACCGAGCGCGCCCGTCCGTTCAGTTGTCGTCGGCCGTCTCGGCGCGCTGCGGCGCCTCGATGGGACCCAAGCCGCCCGGGGTCGGCCGCCGGGTCGGGACGTGCCCGTGCACGCCCTCGGCGTAGGCCGTCTCGGCGTGCTGGGAGAAGTCGACGCCGGTGGTCTCGTCGTCGGCGCTGACCCGGAAGCCCATCACCCGGTCGATGATCTTGGCGAGCACGAAGGAGACTGCGAAGGCGTACAGGGCGACCACGACCACCGCCAGCGACTGCTTGCCGAGTTGGGTGAGCCCGCCGCCGTAGAACAGCCCGGACGGTCCGCCGGTCATCACCTCGGTGGCGATCAGCCCGATCAGCAGCACGCCGACCACACCGCCGACGAAGTGCACCCCCACCACGTCGAGCGAGTCGTCGTAGTTCCAGCGGAATTTCAGGCCGACGGCGAACGAGCACACGATCCCGGCCGCCAGGCCGACGATTAACGCGCCGAGGGTGTTGACCGTGCCGCAGGACGGCGTGATGGCGACCAGGCCGGCGACGACACCGGAGGCGGCGCCGAAGGTGGTGGGCTTGCCGTCGCGGATGCGTTCGACGGTGATCCAGCCGAGCATGCCGAGGCAGCCGGCCACCAGCGTGTTGAGGAACACCGCGGCCGCGGTCCCGTTGGCGGCCAGCGCCGAACCCGCGTTGAACCCGAACCAGCCGAACCACAGCAGTCCCGCGCCGAGCAGCACGAAGGGAAGATTGTGCGGGCGCATCGCGTCCTTCTTGAACCCGATGCGCGGGCCGAGCACCAGCGCGAGCGCCAGAGCCGAGGCGCCCGAGACGATTTCGACGACCAAGCCGCCGGCGTAATCCAGCGCGCCGAACTCGAAGAGCCAGCCGCCGGGACCCCAGACCCAGTGCGCCACGACGGCGTAGACGGCGACGGTCCACACCGGCACGAACACCATCCAGGCCGCGAATCGGGCGCGGTCGGCGATCGCGCCGCTGACGAGCGCGGCGGTGACGATGGCGAAGGTCAGTTGGAAGGTGGCGAAGAGCAGTTCGGGCACGGCGCCGCGCAGCGTGGAAGGGTCCACGCCGAGCATCCCGAAGTGGGCGAGATTGCCGACCAGACCGCCGCCGGCGTCCTCGGAGAACGCCACGCTGTAGCCGGCCAGCAGCCAGGCCACGGTGCACAGCGGGATCGAGATGAAGCACATCATGATCATGTTGAGCACGCCGGTGGTGCGCACCATGCCGCCGTAGAAGATGGCCAGGCCCGGGGTCATCAGCAGGACCATCGCCGTGGCGGCCAGCAGCCAGGCAGTAGCGGCAGGATCGATCGCGTCCATGGGGGCTCCCTCCCAGTCGGGGAAGAGCATTTCGGCCGAAGGTTTCGGCCGGGGGGCGAGCGTGTTTCCGGAATGTTTCGTGTTTCGCGGCGGTTACCGACTGCTCACCGCGGGTTTCGCGCGTTGGCCCCGCGTCAGCTGGAGCTGATGAAGTTCTGATACGACCGCGACGGCGTCGGTCCGCGCTGGCCCTGGTACTTCGAACCGGCCTGCGCGCTGCCGTAGGGGTGCTCGGCGGGGCTGGTCAGCCGCAGCAGGCAGAGCTGGCCGATCTTCATGCCCGGCCACAGGGTGATCGGCAGGTTGGCGACGTTCGACAACTCCAGGGTGATGTGGCCGGAGAAGCCCGGGTCGATGAAGCCCGCCGTCGAGTGGGTCAGCAGCCCGAGGCGGCCGAGCGAGGATTTGCCCTCCAGCCGGCCGGCCAGGTCGTCGGGCAGGGTGCACAGCTCCAGCGTCGAGCCGAGCACGAACTCGCCGGGGTGCAGCACGAACGGCTCGCCCGGTGCGGGCTCGACGAGGCTGGTGAGCTCGTCCTGCTGCTTGGCCGGATCGATGTGGGTGTAGCGCGTGTTGTTGAAGACGCGAAAGAGGCTGTCCAGCCGGACGTCGATGCTCGACGGCTGGATGAGGGTGTCGTCGAACGGGTCGAGGCTCAGCCGCTCGGCGGCGATTTCGGCACGGATGTCGCGGTCGGAGAGCAGCACGCGATGAGCGTATCGGCTCCGGGTGCTAATCTCCGAGATCACCAAGGCCGATGTAGTTCAATGGCAGAACATCAGCTTCCCAAGCTGAATACGCGGGTTCGATTCCCGTCATCGGCTCCATGTGATGTGTTGCCGCGGCGCATTCTGACGGATCAACGCCTTGTGCACCTCGGCTGCGGCATGGCGCGCATCCTGTGCCCGACCGCGAGCGATGGACTCGCTCCCGCTATGCCTTCTGACGACAGGACCCGCGGCAGTAGCGGGCGTCGGCACGCGCATAGAACCACGTCCCGCACTCCTCGCACCGCATCCGGGTGGCCCCCAGGGCGATTACGTTACGACTATCCGTAAACGGATTATCCTTAGCCAACCGAAATATATCTGGTGACATGGCAATTCGAACGAGCCAATCGACGATCGGCGTCGCCTCCGAGCCGGTACCGCGGTATGGTCGACGTGCGCCTCAAGCAAGGAGGGCTGCCTATCATGTCGACTGCCGACGAAGGAAAACCGACCAAGGTATCAGTGGGGAAACCGCCGCCTCCGCCACCCGCGGCGCCCGGTGATCAGCACCAGACTGACGCGACCGGATCGGTGGGCGAACTGATACGGAGACGCTTCGGCGTCGGGAGGCAGTGACGGCTCGCCGGGCGAGCGCCGCCGGATGGGAGGAGCGGTGGAGTTCGCCCGGTCTCCCGGCGATCTAGCGGAGGTAGATCTCGTCTCCGTCGGGATAGCCGCCGCCGGTGGTGGTGATGTGGACGTGGTCGTAATGCCCGTAGCCACCCGACTGCGCACCGCCCGGCGTGTAGTAGACACCCCGCCAGATCGCGTCCTGCATGCCGAAGCGCTTCGCGTTGCGCTGCACGAACCAGACGATCTCATTCCCGAGCTGGATCCCTTCGGCACTGCTCGGGTTGGGAATCATCACGTCGAGCGCGAGTCCGTTGGGATGCCACCGCAGCGCGTCGGGCCGTACCCCGCCGATGCTGCGGATCTCCGGGAAGGCCTCGCTGATCGCGCGCGACGCCAGAATCGTCTTGACCTGCAGCCCACGCTCCGGCGCGACGCCGACGGGTAACGCCCGGTCGACGGTCCGATAGCGCGACGCCGTGACCATCTGGTCCGGCACCGAGTTCATTCCCACCTGCGCGATATTCGGTTCAGGCAGTGGCGCGGTCGGTGCCGCGGCCACGATCTCGACGCTCGTGATCTCCGAAGGTGCAGCGCTCTCGACCGGCTCGGCGGCGCGGACTTCTTCGAGGGATTCGAGGGAGGAGTGTCCCTGTCCCTCCATCGCGAAGAAGACCGCAACCGGAGCGATGGCCGCGACCACACCAAGCGGCGTTTTGCGTCGCTTCTTGGCTAAGGAGTGTCGCCCCACGGGGGGCAGCCTATATCAAACCGTTACATTTGCCGCAATTCTGCCTCGATTCGTGTGCGGCCGCCCAGTACATGGCCGGCGGGCCGGTGCATCAGGGATTATCGGAAGCCGTGGCAGGACTGCTCGAGGGCAAGGTCGTCCTCGTCGCCGGACTCGGCGGCATCGGCAACGGGTTGGCTCGCAGGTTCGCCGACGAGGGTGCGCGCCTGGTCATCGGCGATCTCGACGGCGACCTGGTGTCCCGCATCGTCGACGAGCTCGACCCGACGGGCGAGCGGATCCGCGGCGTACCCCTCGACGGCTCCGACGAGGACTCCGTCGGCGCGATCGTGAGGCTGGCCGTCGACGCCTTCGGCAGGCTCGACGGAATGCACGTCAACTTCACCAACGCCGCCGACGCGTATTTGCCAGGCGGCGTGGTCGAACTCCCACTCGACGCCTTCGACGAGGTGATGCGCGTCAACACCAGGGGTTTCGTCATCTGCGCCAAGCACGCGATTCCCCCGATGATCGACGGCGGCGGCGGCTCGATCGTGTTCACCGCGTCCATCGACGCCTACAACGGTGCCGGCACTCGCGTGTCCTACGCGATGAGCAAGGCCGCCGAGTTGGCGCTGATGCGACACATCGCCCGCAGGTACGGTCCGAAGGGCATCCGCGCCAACGCGATCGCGCCCGGGTTGATCTGGCATTACAAGTTCGACCAGCAGCCCATGCCCGAGGGCGTTGTCGAGCAGACCCGTGCCCGCCAGATGATCAAGTCGCGATTCGGCACCCCGGACGACGTCGCGGCGATGGCCGCCCTGCTGCTCTCCGACGACGGCAGTTTCATCACCGCCCAGACCATCAGCGTCGACGGTGGCGTCACCTTTCGGCCCTGACCGGGGTCAGGGCAGCCGCGACACCAGCGTCCAGCGGTTGCCGGCCTTGTCGCGGCGGTAGGACAACTCGTCGAGCACCTCCAGTGCGATGGCCAGGCCACGGCCGCTCTCGGCGAGCTCGTCGGGCAGCGACATCTTCGTCAGGTCGATCCGCGCCGGCTTGCCGCCGTCGATGAGGGTGGCGCGCACCTCACCGCGGGTGACGCTGACCTCCATCCGCAGCGGCACCGACCTCCCGGCGGCCGCGTGTTCGATGATGTTGCCCGCGACCTCTCCGACGGCCAAATCCATCGACATCTGCACCGAACCCGGTATGGAGTGGTCGGACCACACCTTGTCCAGCGTTTCTTGAAGCACTGCAAGCGCATCCAGTGTCGTCGTCGTCTCGATGACGGCGGCGGGCTCGCTGGTCACCGGGCGGTCATTCGTCAAAAGCACTGTCGGGGGAGGGGTGTGCGCGGAGTACCCGGTTCAGATTCGTCAAGGACAGCACCGTTTCCACCTGGGTGGTGGGTGATGCGATCCGAAGGTCGCCACCCGCCTGCCGGGCAACCTTCAGACCCGAGATCAACGCACCCAGACCGGAGGAGTCGATGAAGTCCGTGCCGGACAGGTCGACCACCAGGCGGTTGCTTCCGCTGTCGACCAGATCGTGCAACTCCTGGCGTAACGCCGGTGCCGCCACCATGTTCAGCCGCCCTTCGGGTCGTATGACCACTGCCCCCGAAGTTGTTGTGCGCTTCCCGATTTCGCTCATTGCTCCCCTTCCGTGCCATGGCCGCGATAGCGCACCGCCTGGAACACCACACTCAGAATCACCAGATCGAAGATCACCCAGAATAGGTTGACGCCGACGCCCAGCACGGAAATAGCGCCGAAATACAGCTGCACGATCCCGATCACCGACGCCACGACCAGCAGCACCATCGCCGCCAACTGCCACTTCACCAGCCCCCACGGGATCGCCCCGGTTCCCTGGCGTGTCTTGGGCGTGACGGCGAACCCCAGCGGACGGTCGAAGTAGACGTTGCGAAAAGCCGTGACGCAAGCCTTGATCCAGACCGGGAACAGGGCAAGGCTGTACTGCTGGCCCCGCCACGTCGGCGTACCCCTGCTGACCACGAGGAACAGCAACTGGTTGAGCACCAGGAACGGGATCAGCCGGCCGAAGAAGTCCCAGCTGTAGGCCTGCACCGGCATGACGTTGAAGATCAGGAAGATCGCCGGCGCGGCGATGTAGGCCAACGCGGCGAACCCGGCGAGGTAGCTCCACATCGTGGTGAAGTACATCAGCCGCTGCCCGAGGCTAAGCCCCTTCTGCACCAGCGGGTTCTCCTTGAGCATCACCTGGATCGTGCCCTGCGCCCAGCGGAGTCGCTGCGTGAGCATGGTGCCCGCGTCGTCGGGCGCCAGACCGTGCGCCAGGACCTCGTGATGGTAGGCCGACTTCCAGCCGAGCGCGTGCATGCGCATGCAGGTGGCCATGTCCTCGGTGACCGAGATGGTGGCCATCGGCAGCATCGGTTGCGCCTCGTCGTCCCTGCCCACGTCAACGGCACGGATCATCGTGCGGATCGACTCCAGCGCGCCCAGCGGCGACCAGTCCCGGCCGGCCAGCGACTCGAGCGCCTCGTCGTCGAAAATCACCGCCGTGTCCAGGGTTTCGCCGTGATCGCCCATCGCGGCGATCACGTCCAGGTCGGCGCGCATCGCGTCGACGTCGGCGGCCACCAGGCTGCGCGCCGCCTCGTCGACGCGCTGCTGGAACTCGAATGTGATGTCGGCGAGCGGTTGCGTGTTCTTGAGGGCCGAGCGGGCATCGCGGACGGCGTCCTCGACGCCGGCGAGGGCCGCCTGCGCCTCCGGTTGATCCTTGCCGACGTGAGACCTGGCCTGTTTGAGGATCTTGCGGGAGGTGTAGAGCGCGCGCTTGACGCCGTCCTCGACCGCGCGCACGTAGCCCCTCACGCCGAGTTGCATCAGGGCCTCCCGGCGCAGCACCGCGTTCGAGCCGCAGAAGTACGCCGCGTTCCAGCCGTCCTTGCCCTGCTGGATCGGACCGTAGAACAGCGGCGCCTGGCTGCCGAGCGGATCGGAGAACGGCACGTTGACGAAGTACTGCGGGGTCTGCACCAGCGCCATCTTCGGGTCGTAGAAGTAGCCCAGCGTGTGATCGAGGATCTCCGGTTCGGGCACCTGGTCGGCGTCGAGGATCAGGATGAACTCGCCGTCGGTCTCCAGCAGCGCGTTGTTCAGGTTGCCGGCCTTGGCGTGGCGCGGCTTGTCCATCCAGTGCGACGAGCGGGTGAGGTAGCCGATCCCCCGCTCGGCCGCGGCCTTCGCCAGATCCTCACGTTCGCCGTCGTCGAGGATGTACGTGTGGTGGGGGAACCGGATACGTTGTGCCGCTTCGGCGGTCGCGATGACCATGTCCAGCGGTTCGTTGTAGGTGGTGATGAACACGTCGACGGTGGCGTCCGGCGGCGGGGGCGGCGGTGGGGGCCGCCGCCGCAGCCGCCACATCGTCATCCCGAACAGCAGCGAGTCGATCAGGCTGTACGTCTCGGCCGTCACCAGCGGCACTGCTATCCACCACGCCGACCAGTTCGTCGAGGCCAGCCACCGCCAGACGACGTAGTTGATTCCCAGCGCAGCGGTCACCAGGATCAGCAGCCGCAGCCACGGCGAGGTTGAGGTGCCCTCGGCGGGGAGGCGATGGGTCACGCGTCGTCCCGGCGCACCGCTACCACGGTCACGTCGTCGAGGGGCGGTCGCCGGGTCGTCAACGCGGTGACCGCCGAGCACAGGTCGTCCGGCTTGGGATGTGCGGCAACGAAATCCAGGACGTCCTTCTCGACGGCCTGCTTGTCTAGCAACTCCAGCGATCCGTCCGACGCGATGACCAGCATGTCGCCCGGATCCAGCTTCGTCTCCAGCGCCACCCAGGTGTCGTCGGGCATGACGCCGATCGGCAGGCCCATGCTGTCGAGCCGCTCCACCGCACCGCCGCGGCGCATCACGGCGGCGATCCCGTGGCCCGCATCGACGTACTGGATGCGGCCGGATTCGGCGTCCAGGCACGCGTGGAACAAGGTCGCGAAGGTGTTGGTGCGATCGAGATCGTCGGCCATCTGGTCGGCCGCCGAGTTGACCGCGGCGGCGATGTCGGCGTCCTTGCCGAACCGGTCGACCGCCCGCGATGCGCCCCGCAGCGCCGAGCGCAGGCCGGCGGTGATGAGCGCCGCCCCCAACCCCTTACCCATCACGTCGGCCACGGTGAAGATCGCGCCGCGCTGCACCGGGTAGTGATCGTAGAAGTCGCCACCCACCGCATAAGCGGGCGCGCACATCGCGCAGACCGAGTAGCCCGCCAGATAGTCGACGGGTGGGGGCAGCAGCAGTCGCTGTACGGCGGCCGCCCGCTCCAGATCGTCGGACCGCTCGAGTTCCCGCTGCGCCCATGCCGCCAGGTCCCGGAAGATCATCCGCTGCCGGGTGTCCAGGGTGCGCGGTTTGGTGTCGTAGATACAGAACGTGCCGACCGCATGTCCGCCGGGCCCGAACAGCGGGTAGCCGGCGTAGAACCGGATGCCGCCCTCGGCCGCGATGGCCGGCAGTTCGGCGAAGTCCGGGATCGTGGTGAGGTCGTCGACGATCAGGGCGGGATCGTCGGGCTGCTCGTAGACGCGGGCGATGGTCGCCCGGCACACCGAGGTCTCCCGTGGACCGGTGATGGTCAGCCCCTCGCCGACGGCCTGCTTGCACCACTGCCGGTCGCGATCGATGAAGTTGATGTAGGCCCTCGGCACGTCGAACATGGTCTGCGCCATCCGGATGATGCGGCCGAACCGTTCTTCCTCTGGCGTGTCGAGAATTTGCAACTGCTGCAGCGACCGCAGCCGCCGCTCTTCGACCTCGGCCGGTAGCGCGAAAGGATCGTCGATCGCGGAGGACGTCATCGGGCCAACGCCGGGTCGCTCAGCGCATTCGACATCGCCGCCGCCGACTCCGGTGAGCTGGTGATCCGCCAGTCGGTCTCCTTGTCGTGCTCGAACCAGACGAAGCCCATCACGTCGGGCTGCCGGCTCAGGAACTCGGTGAAGCGCGCGATCCAGTCCGCCTTGCTGCCGCCGACCTCGGCACAGCCGACCTCTGCAACGAGGATGGGTTTGCCGGGGCCGATGGAACGCAACTCGTCGAAGGTCTCGCCGAACAGCGCTTCCGGTTCCGTCCAGCAAGTCGTCGGGAGGCTCGTCCCCCAGTTGTACCCATCGATACCGAGCACATCGACATACTCGTCACCCGGGTACCAGTGCGCCAGGCCGGTGATCCCGCCGATCGTGGGAGCCCACACCCACATAGCGTTACCGACCCGTTGTGCGGCGAAGATGTCGTGCACGTGCCGCCAGGCCCGGACATAGTCCGCGGGCATCGTGCCGCAGGCCGGTGTCCACGGGTACCAGTCGCCGTTGAACTCGTGGGCGAAGCGCACGTACGTCCGCCCGCCCCAGTCACGGATCTCGTCGGCCCAACGGTAGATGTAGTCGTCGAGTGCCCCCGACAGCAGCGACCGTATGACCGCCGGCGACCGGTCGTCGGTCCAGCACCACGGTTCCCAGCTGATGATGGGGTCGGCACCGCAGTAGGCGGCGACCGCCATCGCGGAGATCGGCGGTGGTGCGAAGAAGTCCTCGAACGCCATGACCATCTCGGCCCGGCGTCCGACCGCGTCGGCGACGGCCTGCAGTTCCCGTGCGGCGGTGAATCCCCCGGGAGTGCTCAGGCCGAATCGCAACGACGCTGTCCGAGCGCGATCGAGCGAGCGGTCGATTGTCATGGCCGGTCGGTCCACTTGCTGATCCACCTCAGGTACGCCCAACGGAGGAAACCGAAATCATTCCCCTTCGAAAATGGTCGCAAACCATCGCGCCGTAGGGATATGTAATTAACGGAACGGTCAGAAGTGATCCACCGAGCTGATGTCCTCGTTTGCTTACCTCGGCGCAGCGAGTGGATTCGGCCAACTCCGCGCTGGGCAACCGCGGTCCGCGAAGAGCCCGCCTGCACCGGCCAGACGTGTGGTTCGTAGCTTTCGAACTGAATGGGTACTGCCTCTGGCGACGGGGGTAATCTCAGAGCCTGATTCTCACCACGATCGGGGGCATTCCTATGGACCTCGTGCTCGGCCTGTCGCTGACGTCCAGCACGGTTCGGTGGGTGCTCGTCGAGGGCGTGACCGGCGAGGGCGCGACCGTCGACCGCGGCGCATTCGACTTCGACGCCGCGATCGATCCCGACGAACTGCTCGATGTGCTGCTCGCCGACGTCGTCGACCCCATCCATGCGATCGGCGTGACCTGGACCAACGAGGCCGAGCAGACGGTGTCCGGGGTGCTGGGGGCGCTGACGACGCGGGGCTACGGCAACGCGATCGCCATCTCCGAGCTCGAGGCCGCAGAGGTGCTGGCCGAAGGTATCGCCGAGATCGCGGACTACGACGACGTCGCGGTGTGCATCGTCGAACCCGACGCCGCCGTCGTCGCGATGGTCGGTGCGGGCGGGGTGACTGTCGACCGCATCCCCAGGCCGCTAGACGGGGCCGATGTCATCGAGTTGCCGAGCAGCGTGATCACCATGCTCGAACTGAACGAATGGCGACCCGACGCGATCTTCGTCGTCGGGTCGGCGGGCGATCTCCAGCTGGTCCAGTCGACGTTGGACGACGTCACCACCTCGCCGGTGTTCTCCGCCGCCGACGCCGAGCTGGCGCTGGCCCGCGGTGCCGCGCTGGCCTCGGCGCGCGCCGTCAACACCCTGGATGCGCGGGGCCCGCGGCGGCCGTCGCGGGTGGGTGCGCTGGCGTCGGTTCTGGTCGCCGCGGTGGTGACGTTCGTGGTGTCGATCTCGGCCGCGGTGGGACTCGGTCTGACGGGCGGCGATCACCGGCCGCAGGCCGCCAACGCCGCCGAGCAGTCCACCGCCGGGGAATCCGCGCCGCCCGCGCAGATCGTCCAGAAGGCGACCACCCCCGCCGAGGCCAGGCCGGTCGTCGCGCAGACCATCGCGCGGGCCGCGCCGCCCCCGCCCGCCTACTCCCCGCCGGCCCCGGCCGCCGAGATCTCCGAGCCGCCCGCGTACGTGCCGCCCGCCCCCGAGCCCGCGTACAGCCCGCCGGCCCCGGTCTACTCCCCGCCGGCCCCGGCTTACTCGCCGCCGGCGCCCGCCTATGTGCCGCCGGCTCCCGCGCCCGCCTACACCCCACCCGTGCAGAACTACGTTCCGCCGGTGGCTCCCCAGCCGCGCCTGCGCGACCGCATCATCGAGCGCATCCCGATCATCAACCGGTTCCACGAACCGGATTACTCCTACCCGCGGTAGCCCTCCGGGCAGGCGGCCGGCGCGTCGTCGCGGACCGGCCGGTCGGCGGGCAGCGTGTACGTCGCCGTCGCCTCGGCGTGTTCGGCGCCCTCGTTGGACACGACGTGCGGGACACCCCCGGGGATGAAGATGGCCTGACCGGCGCCGAACGCCGCCGGCGCGCACGCGTGCGCGGTCTGCAGGTGCACGGTTCCCCCGTTGATCACCGAGTACTCCGGTCCGGGATGGGTGTGCCAGCCGCTGCTCGACGCGGGCCCGAGGACAAGGTTCTGCACGTACAGGGTGGTCGGCTGTCCCACCGTTACGATCGCGACCGGCGCGGTCGTGGTGCCCTTGGCCACATCGGTGCGCTGGATCTCGCCTTCGACGGGCGTGGCCCCCGCCGAGGCGGGAAGCATCCCCGCCGCGGCCGACAGGATTCCGGTCGCCACCGCGGTCGCCGTGACTGCCCCACGCTTCATCTCTACCTCCCCGCCGCCCGACTCTCGGGCTCGTCGGGATTATCCACCCGGCACCTGGATCGGGATGGGCACCGGCAGGAACGGCACCGTCAGGTAGGTCGTGGTCATCGGTGTCGTCGTGGTCGTGGTCGTCGGGGTCGTGGTGGTCGTCGACGTCGTCGTGGTGGTCGTCGGGGTCGTGGTGGTGGTGGTCGTGGTGGTGGTCGTCGTCGTGGTCGTCGTGGTCGGCGGCGTCGTGGTCACCACCGCCGTCGTCGTCACCGGCGGCACGGTGGTCTGCGGCGCCTCGGTGGGCTGCGGCGGCGCGCTGGTCACCGTGACGGTCTCGACCTGCGGGCTCGGTGGCGGTGCAGCGCTGGTGGGGGGCGCCGACGCCGACGGGGCGGGTCGCGACGGTTCGGTGGCCTCGGTGCTGCCCGTCGCACTCGTCAGCGCAATCGCGACACCGCCGACGGCGATCAGCGCTACGGCCGCCGCGACGCCGAAGACCAACCCCGGCAGCCGCTGCCAGGTGCGCGGTTCGTCGATCGGCCCGGTCGCGGGCACGTACTGCACCGGCGACCGCGTCGACGCGACGTCGCTCTGGTAGGGCTCGTACGGCTCGTATGGTTCGGTGAAGGGCACCGGGTCGTCGGCCGCGGCGTCGTCCTGCGACCACGCCAGCGCGCGGAACGTCGACGACCCGGGCGCGTCGACGGGGGCGGCCGGCGCCAGCCCGGTCTGCGCGTCGGCGGCCGCGCCGTAGGCCAGCAGCCCGGCCCCGACCGCGGCGTCGAGTGCGGGGTGCGGCGTCGTGATCACCGGCACGCTCGTGTGCTCCGCAAGCCGCTGCCCGATCAGCGGGATGGCCGCGCCACCGCCGACCGCAGCGACCGTGGCGACCTGGTCCCAGGCAATGTTGTTGCGCTGCAACAACATATCCAGCGCAGACAACACCCCGGCGAGCGGCCCGGCGATCAACGCCTGCAGCTCGGCCCGAGTGAGCCGGATCGCCGACCGGTAGCCCGGCAACTCGGCGACGAGTTCGGTCGCCTCGGCCGTCGAGAGCCGCTCCTTGGCCGCGCGGCAGTCCTCGCGCAGTGTGGTCAGCGACTCGACCGCCGCGGTGCCCGCCGGGTCGATCTCGCCGGTGGTGGCGATGCCGTCGAGCACATGGCTGAGCAGCGCCTGATCCACGAGGTCGCCGGAGAACTCGGCGTAGCGGGTCGTCTCGTCGATCGGTTCGAAGCCCGCAGCCGCGTCGGCGACGGTGATGCTCGTGCCGCCACCGCCGAAGTCGAGCAGCACCACCAAGCCCTGCGCCGGAAGCCCCGGATCGGCCTGCAGCGCGGTCAGCGACGTCACGGCGTCCGACACCAGTCGCGCGGGCGTGCCGTCGGGCGCGAGCGCCGGTTCGTCACGCATCGCAGTGCGCAGTGCCCACAGCGTCGACGGGCGCCAATGCGCGGGCACCGCGACGGCGATGCCGGACGAGGGTGGGCCGCCACTGTCGGTGATCAGCGCGGCGAGCGAGGCGGCCAGCATCCGGTCGGCCGAATGGGCCGACCCGTCCGCGGCGATCAGCGGCACCGAGTCGCCGACCCTCTCGACGAATCCGCCCAGCACCGCGCCGTTCGGCAGCGTGAGCACCGAACGCCGCATCACAGGTTGATTGCCGACTCGCGCCGCGACCAAGTTCGTCGTCCCGACCGACAACCCCAACGGGTCGCTCATAACGGACCACACGATAGCCGTCCGACCTCGACAAACCGGTCAGACACTCCGTGCGAACCCCGTTCGGCGGCCACGGTTTTGGGGGCAGCCGAACGGGTACCTGTTCAGCCATGACCTCACTGTGGCTAGCAAACCGCGCTCAACCGTCGACGCCGCCGAGTCCACTGCCCGAGACGGAGCGGTCCGCCGACGTCGTCGTGGTCGGCGCCGGCATCACCGGCCTCATCACGGCGGTTCTGTTGGCGCGCGCCGGCAAGGACGTGCTGGTGCTCGAGGCGCAGTACGTCGGCGCCGGCGCCACCGGCAACACGACCGCGAAGATCAGCCTGCTGCAGAGCACGAAGCTGTCGAAGATCGTCTCCAAGCACGGCGCCAAGACGGCCCGTCAGTACGTGGAGGGCAACCTCGAGGGCCAGCAGTGGCTCATCCAGCACTGCGAGGCCCACGGGTTGGCCGTGCAGCGCGAATCGGCCTTCACCTACGCACAGTCCGAGAAGGGCATCTCGTCGGTGCGTCAGGAGCTGGCGGCCTGCGAGACCGCCGGGCTGGACGCGGAGTGGGTCGACGACGCCGATGTGCCGTTCCCGTTCGCGGGCGCGGTCCGGCTGGCCGACCAGGCGCAGTTCGACCCCATGCCGCTGCTCGACAGCCTGATCGTGGAACTCGACGAGCGCGGCGGCCGGCTCGCGCAAGGCGTTCGGGTGCAGAAGGTTTCGAGCAAGGGCGACGGGCTCGCGCTGGGTGTGCGCACCGGCACCGGCGACGAGTTCGATGTGCACACCAAGCAGTGCGTGCTCGCCACCGGCATCCCGATCCTGGACCGCGGCGGCTTCTTCGCCCGCCTCAAGCCGCAGCGCTCGTACTGCATGGCGTACAGGGTGCCGGGCAACATCACCCGCGGCATGTACATCTCGGCCGACTCACCCACCCGCTCGGTGCGCTACGCGCCGACCCCTGACGGCGACCGGCTGATCGCCGGTGGCGCAGGCCATCCGGTCGGCCATGAGAAGAGCCCGGCGTCGTCGGTGCAGGAACTCGACCAGTGGACCAAGCTGCACTATCCCGGCGCGATGCAGACGCATTACTGGTCGGCACAGGACTATTCGCCGATCGACGAGTTGCCGTACGTCGGGCCGATCCTGCCCGGCAACGACAAGATCTTCGTCGCAACCGGTTTCGACAAGTGGGGCATGACGAACGGCGCTGCAGCCGCGCTCGCGTTGTCGAGCCGAATCCTCGGCGGTCGGATGGACTGGGCGGAGGCGTTCGCCAGCTGGAGCCCACACGAGCTGTCCGGAATCCCGAAGGCGATGCAGAACAACGCTCAGGTGGCGCTCTATCTGACTCGAGGCTGGATCACGCCGGTCACCCGCATGCTCAACCGCACACCCGACGACGGCGGCGTGGTCAGCGGGCCGCCATGGGACCTCGAGGCCCGCAGCATGGTCGACGGCAAGGAGTACCGGGTGTCGCCGGTGTGCCCGCATCTGGGGGGCATCGTGAACTGGAACGACGCCGACGAGACCTGGGAATGCCCGCTGCACGGATCACGCTTCGCGCCCGATGGCACCCTGCTGGAGGGGCCGGCGACGCGTAACCTCACTGCGGCACAGTAGTTCCGGGCTCCTCGGGTAGGAACTTCCTGACGGCGGCCGAGCCGACGACGCCCA
Source organism: Mycobacterium sp. B14F4 (assembly GCF_039871645.1). Lineage (NCBI taxonomy): Bacteria > Bacillati > Actinomycetota > Actinomycetes > Mycobacteriales > Mycobacteriaceae > Mycobacterium > Mycobacterium sp. B14F4. The sequence continues at coordinate 334,660 of NZ_JBDPMF010000003.1, forward strand.
CCGCGATCAACGCGATCGCCACGGCGTCGGACACCGAATCCGACACCCAGCCGACGATTCCGGTTACCGTGACGAACGGCGGCAGCCAGTCGACGGCGCCCGCCCACGAGTCCGACTCCCCCGTCGCGTAGTCGGGATAGAACTCGGTGAACGAGGCGGCGAAGACCACGGCGCCGATCGGGATGATCCACGCCGTCCAGAAGTTGTCGTTGTCACCGAGCATCGCATCGCCGATCGCCCCGGCGACGGCCGACACCACGAAGGCACCGGCCCATGCGCCGGAGATCGCGTAGTTGATGCGCCGGAACGCCTCGGTGTCCCAGTGCTCGGGGGGTGTCGTGTCCTTGGCGTAGGCCATGGTGAACGGCCGGCGCAGCGCCAGCGTGCCGACGGCGAAGACGGCGAGCACGATGTTGCTCAGTTCGCCGGCCCACAGTTGCAGCCAGTCGATCACCCGGTTCGGCGCAAGCAGGCCCACGACGGCGAGGACGCCGAAGTAGGCGATGGTGAGCACCTCGAGTGCGTGCACCCGCACACCGCGCCGGGTGCCGACCCACAGCGTCAGCAGCGCCAGGCCGAGCGCGGCGGAGGCGGCCTCCTCGAACCGGCCCGGCCCCGCCACCACCGCCATCAGGATCCACGGCGCCAGCCCCGCGAACGGAGATTTGACGTAGGCGTCAATGAATTTCATGCCCGGACTGTACGCGTCCCGGCACGGTTGTGCTGCAATGTCGGCCATGGGTGACATCGACGACATCAAGCAAGTCAAGTACCGGTATCTGCGCGCGCTCGACACCAAGCACTGGGACGAGTTCGCCGACACCCTCACCGAGGACGTGGTCGGCAAGTACGGCGAATCCATCGGCGAGGAGCATCACTTCAAGAACCGCGACGAGTTGGTGACCTTCATGCGCAACTCGCTGGGCCCCGAGATCATCACCGAGCACCGCGTCACCCATCCCGAGATCGCCGTCGACGGCGACGAGGCGACGGCCACCTGGTACCTGCAGGACCGCGTGATCGCCCCGGACTTCAACTTCATGCTGATCGGCGCGGGCTTCTACCACGACCGCTACCGCCGGACGCCCGACGGCTGGAAGATCAGCGAGACGGGCTACGACCGCACCTACGATGCCTCGATGTCGACCGAGAACCTCAATTTCAAGGTGAAACCCGGCCGCGCGCTGAACATCTGAGTTACTGCGCGATCGCGATCACCGCGCCGGGCCGCAGCCACCGCATGATCTCGACGAGCTTGTCGTCGTCGATGGCCACGCACCCCGCGGTCGGCCCGCCGTCGGTGGCGTGCAGGAAGAACGCGCCGCCGTTGCCGGGCACGCGGGCCTTGTTAACGCCCATCACGACGGCGTGTACATACTGCGGGATCTCGAGGTTCTCGGTGCCGCTGGCGGGATCGGTGTTGAACGGGCACTGCGATTTCTCGCAGACCTGCATGGTGTTGTAGGTCGGGCTCTTCATGTCACCGTCCCACCAGTGGTTGGGTCCGACCTGGACGTACTGCAACCCGCCGCCGGGGTTGGGGGCGGTGCCGAACGCGAAGTCCAGCGTGAAGACGCCCATCGGCGTCTTCATCTCGCCGTCATGGGTCTGCGGTGCCATGCCGTTGGCGCCGATCCAGGCGTCGATGCCGGCGGCGACCGGCTGCCACCCGGCGGCGGTGCGCTGGTAGACGTCCAGCTTGGCCTTCGAACCGCCAACGCCGACAACGGATATGACCTGGGATGCCGTACCGACCGACTGGGCGAACCACGGCGTGACCTGAGCACGGCTCACTGGCGCTGTGGTCAGCGAGAGCACCGCCGCGCACACGAGGATCAGCAGTCGTCGCATCCGATCATGCTAAGTGCAGACGCTCTCCCCGGAGAGTAAGCCACGCAGCCAGGAGGTCCATTTGGATCGATGGGCCGCGGCGGTTTCGGCGGCATCCTCGCCGTAGAAGTAGATGCTGATCATCCCGCTGGCCTGGTCGCCCATCATGCAGGCGCCGACGATGGCGATACCGGGAGCCGGTTCGTCGATCCGCATCGTCAGCTCTCGCAGGTTGCCGTCCTGATGAATCCGGTGGACGACGCCGGCCAAACGGGGTGCGCCGGGCGGGGTTTCGCGTCGTTCACCGACGTTGGCACCTGCGAGGTCGAGTGCGTCGGTGAGCGTCGTCCAGGCCTGCAGGTCCCCGCCGTCATGGCCGGCCATCACCCGCACGGTGGCAGCGGGCTCGCCCGGGAAATCGCTCAGGTAGATCTTGAGCACCTCGAAGAAACCGGGCCACCCGGTCTCGAAGCTCTCGAGCTCGTCATCCCAGTCGTCGCGGTCGCTGAACAGGCTGTGCACCATGCGGATCACACACTGGTGACCGGATCGGCCGGTGACGGTGACCTCGGTGGCCACCGGTGGGGCGTCGCCGTGCCACCCGTACTCCTCGTATGCGATGCGGTTCGGCGGTTCCCATGCGGTGACCTTGCCGGCCGACACGTCCGCACCGCAGTTCTCGCCGCCGAAGTCGAAGCTGATTGCGCCACCGACACGTTCCTCGACGGTGGTGGTGGTGAACCACGCGCTCATCCCGGGGCCGGTGGCGATGGCCTGCCACACCTGCTCGGGTGTGCCGGGCACGAGGACTTCCAGTTCGACCCAGCGACGTCCGGAATCGTCTCTGTGCAAAGGCATTCAGACCTCCTGTGGTGTCGGGTAGGCCGCGACCATCAGGCGGTAGGCGCGACCATGCGGATCGGATTCGTCGTGATAGCGGGCCACCAGCGCGGTGACCGCATCGGAGAGTTCGCGGGTGAACGAGGCCCGGTCGGCCGGTGAGCGGAACCGGATCGCGGTGTCGATCGACAGCGTCGCGAGCCGCTTGTTCTTCGCGCGGGCGGCCGACCACAGCTCACCCACCTCACGCACGGCGCGGGCGGCCAGCGCGATGAGGAAGCTCGCCGACAACCGGTCCTCGGCCCGGCCGGGATCGCTGGCGACAGGCCCCAGCGCGGCGGGCGAGACGACGTACGACGTCGCAGTGGCGACCAGCAGGCGTTCACGTAGGCCGCCCCACTTGCGCTCGCCGGCCTCGGTCACCAGGCCGTGCTCCTCGAGCGTGCGCAGGTGGTAGTTGACCTTCTGCCGGGAGATGCCGACGCGCGAGGCGAGGGCCGCCGCCGAGGCCGGCTCGGTCAGTTCGGCGAGCAGCCTGCTCCTGGTCGGATCCAGCGCGGTGACCGCCGCGGCGGGGTCGGCGATCACCTCGACGTCCAGCATGTCGCCATCCTCGACGTTGACAAGATTATTTGTCAAGGGCTGTGGATACGTTGGGGAGATGGATGCACCCCAGCCCCCGTCCCTGCCGTCGCTCGGCCGTCGCCGGACCGGACTACGACGGATCACCCAGGGCCTCGGTGCGCTGGACCGCGAGGTCTTCGAAGCGATCGCCGACTCCCCCACCCCGCTGCTCGACACGATGATGCCGCCGCTGACCCGTGCGGCCGACCACTCGAAGCTGTGGTTGGTCATCGCGGCAGGCATGGCCGCCACGGGGAAATCGAGCGCACGGCGAGGTGCGGTGAGGGGAGTGCTCACGCTGGCGGCGACAAGCTTGGTCACCAACCAGGGCGCCAAACGCATCCGGCGGCGTCCACGTCCGCTGTTCGATTCCGTGCCGCTGATTCGGCGCACCCGTCGCGTTCCCACGTCCAACTCTTTTCCGTCGGGCCACTCGGCCAGCGCCGCAGCGTTCGCAGTCGGTGTCGGGCTGGAGAGCGCTGCCCTCGGACTGCCGCTGGCACTGCTCGCGGGCCTGGTCGGGCTGTCCCGGGTGGCGGTCGGAGCGCACTATCCCGGAGATGTGTTCGCCGGGTTCGGCCTCGGGGCGGCGGTTGCTGTCCTCGGCGGGCGCCTGGTCCCGCCGTTGGTGCCCAGCAGGATTCCGACCGCCGACCCGCTGCGCGTCGAAACTGCCGAGCGACCGGATGGCGAAGGGGTGGTGCTGGTCGTCAACCCGGCGTCAGGCGGTGGGACGGGTGCACGCGTTGTCGACGAGGTCAAGGAGGCCCTGCCTCGGGCGGAGATCGTCGAGCTCGGCGACGACGACGACGTCGAAGAGGTGATCCGCGCGGCGGCAGGTCGCGCGGAGGTGCTGGCGGTCGGCGGTGGCGACGGCACCGTCTCATGCGGTGCCGCGGTGGCCATCGAGGCGGGAATTCCGCTGGCGGTCTTCCCCTGCGGCACGTTCAACCACTTCGCCAAGGACATCGGGTGCACGACCGCCGCCGACACGATCGCCGCGATACGGCGAGGCACGGTGGCGTGCGTGGACCTCGTGTGCCTCAACGAGGGCCACCTGGTGATCAACACGGCGAGCATCGGCGCGTACCCGAAGTTCGTGGAGACGCGGGAGAAGTACGAGCACCGGATCGGTAAGCCGCTGGCGGGCCTGTACGCGATGTTCCACACACTGGGCCGCGATGAGCCGGTGCGCATCTCGTATGACAACAAGACGCTGCAGACGTCGCTGTTCTTCCTCGGCAATTCGACTTACCTGCCATCGGGTTTCGCGCCGTCGATGCGAACTCGGATGGACGACGGCATGATCGACGTCCGGATCCTGGAGACCGGCCGCAGGTTCAGCAGACTGCGCATTCTTGCGGCGCTGGTGACGGGCAGACTCGAGCGAAGCCCGCTGTATCACGAACTCCGGGTGCCCGAGTTCGAGTTCACCTCGGTTGACGGGCCGACCGTGCTGGCGCACGACGGCGAGGTCGGCACCGAGGTGACGAAGGCCAGCTTCACCGTGAGGTACCGGGTACTGCCGGTGTTTCGTCCGCTTCCGTGATCGGGTTCGAGGGCGGCAGGACCAGCAGGCAGAACGCGAAGTACGCGTAGCCGAGCGCCCACCCCGCCAGCACGTCGGACGGGTGGTGCACGTTGAGGATCACGCGGCCGATTCCGATTCCGACGACGACCACCGCGCCGAGGGCGATGAGCCATCCGCGCAGCGACGCTCGCGTGACCGGCAGAGCGACGGTCAGCAGCGCGAGGACGGCGACCAGCACGCCGAGGGCATGGCCTGACGGAAAGGCTGTGCCCAGCGCGGAGACGAAGGCGGTGTCGGGCCGCGGCCGGTCTGCCGCGGCTTTGGCCGCTTCGGTGACGAGGCCCGCGAGTTCCACGCTGATCACGAGGAACATCGCGATGCGCACATTGCGCCGCGCCAGGGCCAGGATGATCAGCACGACGGTGAACAATCGGAAGGCGCCCGGTCCCAGTACGGTGCAGAACACGTCCCACGCCACAACCCAGTCCGGACGCGCCTCGCCGTTCTGGTACGACAGGCGCAGCGCCGCGGCGTCCAGTGACGTCAGCCAATTCCATTGCAGGGCATAACCCGTCCACAAGAACGCGTATGCCACGAGCGCGAGGACCGCCGAGGCGACGAGCCAGCGCTTGTGCGGAGCCATGCTTTACCTCTACCACCCGTCGCCGCCGACGGTTATGGTGGCTGCTCATGGCCGTGATTCTGCGCAAACTGCTTCGCATCGGCGGTCTGCCCGAGGAGATGCGCGCCGAGGTCGAGGCCGAGGGCGTCATCTTCCTCGCCGAGTATGTCCCAGTGACCCGCTGGTTCAGCGGCAAGGTCCCCGGCCGACGCTCACGAGGTAAGGTCAGCAGCTACGTCGGAGCACTTGCGCTGACCAATCAACGGGTACTCGCCACGCTGTCGTCGGTTCCGAAACTGGCCGGCAGAACCGTCGACCAAAGCTGGGACGCTCCGCAGTCGGGCACCGTCAAGGCCGAGTTGTCAACGAACGGCTTGTCTCTCGATGTCGACATCAACGCCATCGATCCGAAGTTCTCCGGCGAACTCTCGATGCACTACAAGGTGACCATCCCGCAGGACGTGATCGGTCGGTTGCCTCACCGATCGTTGGCCTTCGATGTGCCGCCCGAATTCGTCTACCGCGCAGTCGGAATCCCGTACCACCCGTAGTTCCGGCGACCGCCCGTCAAAAGGGTGGGGGTTTGTTGCGTTCGTCGGCGTGGGGCTGGTTGCGTCGGCGTTCGGCTTCGATGGCTTTGGTGCGGTCGTGGGCTCGGGTTTGCTTGCGGCGCGGCATCTTCAGGCAGCGCACGGCGTCGTCGAGCAGCTCGACGGAGTGGTCGACGACCGCGGGCGCGGTGGGCCGGCACAGCGACGGGAACAGTAGTCGGCTGCCCGGATAGGTGGTGTATCTCTGCCCACCCGGAGAAATCCAGTCGACCATTCCATCGCGATGTTGTCGGTCGCGCCAGCCCCAGAACGTTTTGGACAAATGATGTGCTCGGCACAGGCATTTGAGGTTCGACGCCTGGGTCGCCCCGCGCGGGTAGGGGATCGTATGGTCCACGTCGCAGTGCGTGGCCGGCTTGCTACAGCCCGGGAACCGGCAGGTCAGATCGCGACAGCGCACGAACGACGCCAACACCGCCGAGGGGATCCGCCGGTTCTCCGGCGGGCTGTCGCCGGGATGGACCACCGGGCGGCGTTTGGCGGTGGCGAGTTTGTCGGCCACGAGCGGGGCGGGCAGGATCGCGCCATTACCGATCACATAACCCGGCCCGGCCACAGCGGGGCCGGCGGTCGCAGCGTCGGCGGACTCGGCGGTGGGGTCGGCGCTGGACTCGGCGGGCTCGTGCCCGTCCAGCTGCACCGGTGTCTCATCGGTCACGGTGTCCTCGCCGGCGACCACGTGGACCACCACCGCACTCGCCGTGGTACCCGCGGCCGGGCAGTCGGCACTGCCGCAGGCACACGCCAGACTTTGAGCGCCGTTGAACACCGCGGCCATGGCGTCGGTGCGGCGCTGGTCGATCGTGCGGGGGTCGTTGCTACAGACGGTGCCGGCCATCGCCTCGAGGCGGGCGTCGATCAGTTCACCGTCCTGGGCGTAGACGATGGCGTCCAGGTAGGCCACCCCGGAGCCGTCTTTGGGGTCTTTGACCTCGACGTAACGGTCGCGCGAGCTGCTTTCGGCGCGGCGCACCGCGGCGGGGTCGAAGCGATCCACCCAGTAGTCGATCCCGGCGTGCAGTCGCTCTACCGACCACGTCGTCCACCCCGCGACATGGCCGCCGATCGCGGCGTCGATCTGCGCCAGCGCGTGGGGGTCCTCGATCAGCCAGGTGCGCGAGACGATCGCAGCGACCATGCGGTAGGTGAGCGCGCCGGTGAGAAACACCGCGTTGACTCTCGGCAGGCGATCGCGCAGCGCGACCGCGACCCCGAGTTGAGCCGCCGCCATCCCCCGCGACACGTTCTGGGCCGCGGCGATCTCGGCGGCCACCGCCGACCAGTTGTCCTCGATCCACTGATCACGCTCGGCCGAGCCGTCGGCGGCGTGGTGGCGGTCGAGCACATCGGCGGCCGCCGAGAGCCGCCGCGCACACGCAGCGTTCTCCACCCGCGCCCACGCCCCCACCGCCGCGGTATCGGCGGTGGGTCCAGCGGCCTCCACCAAAGACTCGAACATATGAGCGAAACTACGCCGCGCCGCCCACCCGCCAGTCTCGGAACCAGCCCGAGCCCGCCACCCTGTGGATCAATTCGCCATTGGGGACAACGCGAACTCTTTGAGCCAAAGGGTTGCCCCGGGCAGACGTCGCCCTATGAAGTGGAGAAGCCTGCGAAGACCGGCGACGAGAGGAATGCTCGGTGACGAAGCCTCGACGGGACAACGTGCTGATCGTGCACTGGCACGATCTCGGGCGGTATCTCGGCGTCTACGGTCACCCGGACGTGTCGAGTCCGCGCCTGGACCGACTTGCCGCCGAGGGCATCCTGTTCACCCGTGCGCACGCCACCGCGCCCCTGTGCTCCCCCTCGCGCGGTTCGCTGTTCACCGGCCGGTACCCACAGAGCAACGGACTGGTCGGCCTCGCCCACCACGGCTGGGAATACCGCTCGGGTGTCCAGACACTCCCCCATATCCTGTCTGACTCTGGTTGGCACACAGCGCTTTTCGGTATGCAGCACGAGACGTCCCATCCGCCCAAGCTGGGCTTCGACGAATTCGACGTCTCGAACTCCTACTGCGAGTATGTCGTCGAGCAGGCGACCCGGTGGCTCGACGACCCGCCATCGGAGCCGTTCCTCCTCACCACCGGCTTCTTCGAGACCCACCGGCCCTATCCCCACGACCGGTACGAACCCGCCGACGCCTCCGGCGTCACGGTGCCGGACTACCTTCCCGACACCGCCGACGTCCGCCAGGACCTCGCCGACTTCTACGGCGCGATCTCGGTCGCCGATGCCGCGGTCGGCAGGCTGCTCGACAGGCTCACCGAAACCGGCCTCGACCGCAGCACCTGGGTGGTGTTCATGACCGACCACGGTCCGGCGCTGCCCCGCGCGAAGTCCACCCTCTACGACGCCGGCACGGGCATTGCCTTCATCGTGCGCCCGCCGAAGGACGCCGCGATCGAACCGCGCGGCTACGACGAGTTGTTCAGCGGCGTGGATCTGGTTCCTACCCTGCTCGATCTGCTCGGCGTCGAGATTCCCGCCGCGATCGAGGGCGTATCTCATGCGGCCAACCTGCTGAGCACCGACGTGCCGTCGCCGGTCCGCACGGAGGTCTACACGATGAAGACCTTCCACGACTCCTTCGACCCGATCCGCGCCATCCGCACGAAGGAGTACAGCTACATCGAGAACTACGCCTCGCGCCCGATGCTCGACCTGCCGTTGGACATCGCTGACAGCGCTCCCGGCCGGGCCGTCGCACCGCGGATAACCGAGCGTCGCCCGGAGCGCGAACTCTACGACCTCGTCGCGGACCCCACGGAGTCGCGCAACCTGCTGGGCCCGGAGGGCGCCGACGCGGCAGATGCGATCGCCCACGACCTGGCCCTGTCGCTGAACAACTGGCGTCAGAAGACCAACGACGTCATCCCGTCGGAGTTCGCGGGCACGCGCATCTCCGTGCGCTACACCGAAACCTATCTGCATATCCGGGGCCAACTTCCCAGCCGCTCGGCGATCGCCGCGGAACGGGGAGTCGAGGAGAACCACGGCGGCCGCTAGTTTTGCTCACCATGAGCGAAATACCAAGTGGTGTAAACCTTTTCCCATCTGGGTAAGCTGCGCCCATGTCGGCTCCGACGGCCTACTTGGTTCTGGCTTCTCAGCGCAGCGGCAGCACCCTGCTGGTCGAGTCGCTGCGCGCGACCGGCGTCGCGGGCGAACCCGGTGAGTTCTTCCAGTACCTGCCCGCCACCAGCCAGTCGCCGCAGCCCAGGCAGTGGTTCGACGGCATGACCGACGATTCGATCCTCCGCCTGCTCGACCCCCTAGATGACGGCAAGCCCGACCTGGCCCCGCCGGAGATCTGGCGCGACTACATCCGCACCGTGGGCCGCACGCCCAACGGCATCTGGGGCGGCAAGCTCATGTGGAACCAGACGGCGCTGCTGCTCGACCGCGCCCACGGCCTGCCCGACCGGTCCGGCGACGGGCTGCTCTCGGCCATCCGCGACGTCATCGGCAGCGAACCGCTCCTGATCTATGTCCACCGCCCCGACGTTGTGTCACAGGCGGTTTCGTTTTGGCGCGCGCTGCAGACCCGGGTTTGGCGGGGCAGGCCCGATCCGGTCCGCGATGCTCGGGCCGAGTACCACGCGGGCGCGATCGCCCACGTGGTGACCATGCTGCGCGCTCAGGAGAATGGCTGGCGCACCTGGTTTGCCGAGGAGAACGTGGCGCCCATCGAGGTGCCCTACCCGGTGCTGTGGCGCAACCTGACCGACGTTGTCGGTGACGTCCTCGAGGCGCTCGGGCAGGACCGTCGGCTGGCGCCCGCTCCCGCGCTGGAGCGCCAGGCCGACCAACGCTCCGACGACTGGGTGGACCGGTACCGGGCGGATGCGCAACGCGACGGGCTGCCGACCTGACCGCCCGGCATCAATTCACCTGCGCCACCACGAAGATCCGCCGGAACGGGAAGAACGTCCTGCCGTCCGTCCGTCGCGGATACGCCGCATGCAGCAGCGGTATCAGCTCCGACCGGAACTTCGCCCATTCGGGATCGGTGAGCCTGCTGCGCACCGGCCGAAGCGCGGTGCCGCTGATCCATTCCAGCACCGGGTTCTCCCCCGTCAACTCGTGCACGTACGTGGTCTCCCACGCGTCGACCGCGCAGCCGGCATCGGTGAGCAGCGCCGCGTAGCCCGCCGGATCGTCGACCTGGCCGTCACGAAACGGGAAATCGCGCAGCGGCTCTGCCCACCGCTCACTACTGGCCAGTGACCGCACGGCGCGATGCGACGGCGCGTCGAAGTTGCCCGGCACCTGCATCGCGATCCACGACCCCGGCGCGAGCTGGCTCACCCACCGAACCAGTAACCGCGGGTGCTCGGGCACCCACTGCAGCGTCGCATTGCTCACCAGCACGTCCGTGTCGGGTTGCGGCGTCCACTCCCGCACGTCCCCGACGTGCGCGTCCAGGCCGCGTTCGCGCGCGGCTTCGACCATCTCCGGCGAACTGTCCCACGCCTCGACGACGGCGCCCGGCCAGCGTTGCGCGAGGCTCGCCGTGAGGTTGCCGGGGCCGCAGCCCAGGTCGACGACGCGGCGCGGCGCATCGGCCCGCACGCGCGCCAGCAGGTCGAAATAGGGCCGTCCGCGCTGGTCGGCGAAGGCGAGGTAGACGTCCGGGTTCCACATGCGGCCAGTCTGGCACCGCTTGGCGCGCCTGCTCGGCCGTTACGACGGGCTACCATTCGGACGTGACCCAATCGGACGCCGCCCCGGTGGATCCGCCCCTCCCTGTTCCCGATGTTCCCGGTGCCGACGCCAGCGTCGGCGGGCTGCCCCGTCGCGAGGAACTCACGCTTCGCCAGCGGGCCATCGTCGAGTCCTCCGCCGTCGCCGACCTCGCCCTGCGCACCGGAATCGCCTCGCTGCTCGCAGTGACCATGCTGCCGACGCTGATCGGCGGCCTGCGGCGCGAGCAGTCCCGCGCGGAACGCGAACAACTGCAGTTCTACGCCGAGCTCGCCGCCGCGCACGACCCGGCGCAGTCGTTCCCGGCCCCGACGGAGGTACCCCGGGTGGCGTCGCGAACCGCGAACCCGATCGCCGAGATCATTGCCAAGGGCCACGTCTCCAACATCCGCTTCGACAGCAGCTTCCAGGCGATCAACCCCGCACTGCGTGACCAGTGCCGCGGCTTCGAACGCAACAACGTGGTGCACGCCCAGCACTGGCGTCACGACGACGGACCGCATCCCACGCTGTGCGTCATTCACGGCTTCATGGGTTCGCCGTATCTGTTCAACGGCCTGTTCTTCTCGTTGCCCTGGTTCTACCGGTCGGGCTACGACGTGCTGCTCTACACCATGCCGTTCCACGGTCCGCGCGCCGAAAGGGGTTCACCCTTCAGCGGTTACGGGTTCTTCGCCAACGGGTTCTCCGGCTTCGCCGAGGCCATGGCGCAGGCGGTGCATGATTTCCGCTCGATCATCGACTACCTCGAGTTCACCGGTGTCGACCGGATCGCGCTCACCGGGATGTCCCTGGGCGGTTACACGTCCGCGCTGATCGCCGGCGTCGACGACCGTATCCAGGCCGTCATCCCCAACGTGCCCGTCGTCGCACCTGACCAGACCGTCGACGAATGGTTTCCCGCCAACAACGTGGTACGGCTACGAAATCTTCTGTCGCGCACCAACTCCGAACTCACCACGGCGGCGACACAGTTCTCCTCACCGCTGAACTATGTCCCGCTGGTACCCAAGGACCGCCGGCTCATCATCACCGGCCTCGGCGACCGTCTCGCTCCTCCGGAGCAAGCCGAAATGCTGTGGGAACACTGGGACCGCTGCGCGTTCCACTGGTTCCCCGGCAACCACATCCTGCACGTCAGCCAGCCGGACTACCTGCGCCGGATGACCCGCTTCATGCGCGATTTCATGTTCGACTGAGCTCGACACTCGACCCGCCCGGCCACCCGACCCCGTCCAGCAGGCCGGCGGTCAGCGGCTCGGCCGGAATGCCCAGGCGGTCGGTCGATTTCGGGTCCAGCGCGGCGAGCAGTGGCCGCTGACCGCCCCGCTGCGGAATCAGACCGGGCAGCGGCACGCCGCGAACGGCCTCCGGGGTCCGCATCGCGCACACGGCGGCAACGGTCGGCTCGGCCGCCGTGCCGGCGAACTCCACCGCGGTCCAGTTCTCGGCCGGCTGTGCCCACACCTCGGCGAGTCGCTCGGACAGCCGGTCGTCGACCGCGATTCCGTAGGCCGACACGACGCCGTGCTCGTCGCGCACCCCGCGCCATGTCTCCTTGCCCGCGCCCACCAGCGGCGTGTCGGCGGTGTCGACGACGGATGCCTCGAGGCCGGTCTCCCGGAGGTGGCCGGCGAGCCGGCGGCCGGCGATCACCGCGGTCTCGTGCAGCGGCAGTTCCGGCGAACGAGCGCGCAGCGCAACCAGGTTCGCGGACGCGTCGATGGTGAGGCTCACCCACGTCCTGCGCACCGCGCCCTGCGTGCGGCTCGTCACGCGCACCTTGTGACTGCGCACGCCGAACCGCTCGACGTACCCGGCCAGCACCGGCAGCGAGAGACCCACACCCGCCGGGTCGTCGACGCGCACGACCACCGTCGCCCGATCGGCGCTCTGCTGTCTGGGCGTGGAGTGGTTGCGCCGGAACACCGCCCACCGTCGCGCCACGATGGTCGTGACGAACTGGCCGCGCCACCAGGCGAACACGACCGCGAGCACCGCGGCGGCGATGCCCAACAGCCACCAGTCGACGTTCGACTGCCACGGGTACGCCATGGCCGCCGGGACGATGAACAGCAACGCCAAAGCGATTCGGATGGTCACGGTGTCTCCTCGATGGTTCTGCGACGGTGTACCGCGACCGCGGCGGCGACGGCCGCGATCAGGGCCAGCACCCCGGTGCCGACGAACGCGACGGTGCGCGGCGTGCCGTCGGGCGGGGCGGGCTGCTGCGGGGCGGCCACGGGTTGCGGCTCGGGTCCGGTGTCGCCCCGGACGGAGTCGGTGACATCCCACGTCAGCGCCGCAACGGGATCCACCAGGCCGTAGCCGGTCAGGTTCGACGGCGCACGGGCGGCGCCGTGGGCGCCCGCGGTCAGCCGGTCGATCACCTGGTGCGCGGTCAACTTGGGAAAACGACTGCGCACCAACGCCGCAACACCGGACACGTACGCCGCCGCGAAGCTCGAACCGTTGAGCCCGAAGAGCCGGCCCTGCTCGTCGGGCAACGCGTTGGCCAGGCCGCCGCCCTCACCGTTGCCCACCGAGACGACGTCCTGCCCGGGCGCGGCGATGCCCACCCACGGACCCGCCATCGTGAACGCCGATGGGCGTCCCGCGGGATCGAGGGACGCGACCGCCAGCACATACGGCTGCCACCACGACGGGATGGACACCGACGTGACGGCCGACCAGTTGCGCGGATCCTCGGGCCTGCCGGGGTCTGACAGCGGGTTCGACGGACAGGCCGAGCCGGGGTTGAGCCCCGCCTTGTTGTTACCGGCCGCCGCGACGATCACCGCGTCCCTGTCGACCGCGGCATACCGCAGCGCAGCGCCGAGTTCGTTCTGGTCGACGGCCTCGCTGACCGGCAGACAGGTGACGGCCGAGATGTTGATGACGCGAGCGCCGAGGTCGGCGGCGCGGACGACCGCGCGGGCCAGCGTTGCGACGTCGAATGCGACGCGTGCCGTCGCCGCGTCCTGGCCGGTGTCGCGCGGTGAGAACCGCGCCGAGGTCGAGCGGATCGACAGCACCCGCGCCGCAGGTGCGACGCCGGAGAACCGGTCGGGCCCCGGTTGGCCCGCGATCAGGCCGGCCACCAGAGTCCCGTGTCCGTCGCAGTCGGTCAGTCCGTCGGTGGACTCGAGGAAGTCGCCGCCCGGGTCGACGTTGGGAAGCCGCGGGCCCGGCTTGACGCCGGTGTCGATCACCGCGACGAGCTGCCCGTCGCCGCGGCTGTACCGCCACGCGCCGTCGAGGTTGAGCATCGACCGGTTGGGGTTGTGCGCACCGGGGTCGACCCCCGGCAGGACACCGGTGCTGACGCACGGACTGCGCTGCGCCATCGGCTGGACGGGACCGGCGGCGCCCGACGGCGGCACCGCTCCCGCGTCGATGTGTGGAGGTGTGACAGCTTGCGCCGCAGGGCAACTCGAGCCCGCGACGGCGACGGTCACCGCTGCGAACGCAACCCCCCGACGCCACTGCGCTCTCACCGATGCCTCATCGGTTCAACACCCAGGCGAACAGTCCGACGAGGTGGGCCAGCACCGGGATCACCGAGGCGTCGACACCGGAGGCCAGGAACCCGACCAGACGGCGCATCGGCAGCGAGTAGGTGTCGGGCGAGGCGACCCGCGGGAACAGGGCCGCGGCCACCCATACGCCCGTCAACCCGGTCAGCGCGGCCAGCGCCCACCACGCCGCCGGGTACCGGCCGTCGGCGGCGAACACCACGAGGAAGGACAGGGCCAGCAGGAACGGCTGAGCCAGCAGCCAGGCCTTGCACGGCGCCGAATCCCACACCCGGGCCCGCAGCACCGCACCCAGCGCCACCGCGACCGCGATGTACCACGCCCAGTACGAAGCCCCCTGCGGCGCAGCCAGAGTCAGGGCTCCTGCGGTCGCCAGCAAGACACCGCCCGCGATGAACCCCGTCTGATGCGAGTCGCTGAGACGCACCCGCCGCGGAAGATCGGCCAGCACCTTCAGCGACGGCGCCGACGGCGCGGGGTCGCCGGGAGCGGGGATCACCGGGACGGGCAGGCGTGACCACAACGCCGAGAACTGAGCGGCCTGCACGGTGACCAGCAGCGCCGACACGACCAGGACCGACCCGACGATCACGGAGTCGACGTCCCAGATCGCCTCCGCTCCCGCGGTGATCACGGCGCCGACGCCGGCGACGGTCGCGGCGGTGAACACCGCGACCGCGCGCTGGGCCACGGTGATGCTCATGATCGACCATGCCGTCACGCCCGCGGCGGCCAGCAGCACCTGCGACGGCCCGAACTCACCGGGCACCGCGAGGCCCAGGGCCGCGGCGATCGGCACCAGCGCGCTCACCGAGAGCGCGGTGCCCAGTCGGGGCGTGCGGGCCCAGGTGACCAGCGCACCCAGCACCGTCAGCACCGCGATGGTCGCCGTCGCGAACAAGCCCCAGTAGCCGCCCGTGGCGACGCGGTGGACGCCCGCGAGCGCGGTGGCGACCAGGGCCAGGCCGATGACGGCTGCCGCTGCACCACGTTGGATGTGCGCTGCGCCCCAAGGCTTTTCGCGGGCAGCCGAGAAGATCACCGCGGCGTCGCCGATGTCCTCCACGATGGGCGGGGCCGGCGGGCCCGCCGGGAGTGGCTGCAGCACGAGCAGGTCGCCGTCGACGACGCCGACCGTGTCGAGCGTCGCGTCGAGGCTGAACGGCGCACCACCGACCGGCGCCAGCGAAAGTGCGACGGGACCGGTGGCACCGGACTCGTCGTCGGAGGGCGCCGCCATCCGGCGCACCGCGGGCAGGATCTCGCGCAGCGGAAGTTCGGTCGGCAGGGCCATGTCCGTGACTCGACCGCCCGTGTCTCCGGCGGCGAGCACGGCGACACGAACGACGGGCATTGACGGCATGGATGCCAAGGATGGTGTGTCGGTCAACTGGCTGTCTGGCGCCATTGCTCTTCCGTTCTGTTCTCAGTTCCGAAATCTCTGGTCAGGTTCAGGTGGGGGAACCATGCCCCGTCGGGCAGCGTCGCGGTCAACCGCTCGACCGCGGTGGCGATCGCGAGCGGCGTGCCCGTGGTGAATGTCGACACCCACTCGCCGTCGAAGGCCTTCGTCGGGTGGACCAGGACGCGGCCTTCGGTGGTGTCGACGACGCTGACCCCGACATCGGTGCTCACGCGGTGGCCGTCGCGATGGTCGCCCGCGACGATCTCCACATAGCTGCGACCCGGCGCGTACGCGGCCGCGACGACGGGCCGTGCGCCCGGCGGGATTCCGAGGAACTCGACCACCTCGGCGAGCGCGGCGCCGGTGCGCAACCGCTCGTCGGCGCGTGCGCCGATCCGGGCGGGAATGGTGAACTCCTCAAAGCGGGCGGGCGACCGGCCGGACAGTCCCGCGGTCAGGATCGGGACCAGTGCTTGCGGGTGGCCGACATCGAGTGCCGTGAACGTGACCAGGCCGCCGCCGCGCAGGGCGACGACCGTGTAGCCGTCGCGTCGCCCGACGTGTCCGCGCAGTATGCGGCCCGATCCGCCGACGAACCGGAGTTCGAGCCAGCGGCGGGCCCGGCACGTCGTCGTGACCCATTGGCGGACAGCGGGATCGACGGCCCCGTCCTCGGCAACGACGCCAAGCGCCGCAAGTTCGGCGGACATCCTGGTCTCGAACGCCGCCCGCTCCGACTGGTCGCGGTAGGGCGGGGTGATGGCGAGGACCCACGGAAATCCGCCGGCGCCAAGCGTATCGGCGAGAAACCAGGCCTGCTCGGCGGTCAGCTCGACTGCGTTAGCGGCCACCGAGGTTCAGCCGCCCCATTTTGCGCCTTCGGCCTGATCGCGGGCGCTCATCGACATGGTGTTCTGCTCGTGGGTGGCTGCCATCGCGCGGTATGCACGCACCAGTTCCTCGAGGCCGGCGTTCCACTGCGCCTGCCACGCCTGGTAGCTCATGCCGGTGTCACCCTGCCACGCGCCGGCGAGCGCGGCCTGCTCGCTGGCGATGTCGGCCCCGACGCCGTGCAGCGCCCCGGCGTACCCGGCCATCTCGCCCGAATGGGCCAGCATCGCCGGGTAGTTGTACATGATCTGGGACATCAAATTCTCCCTTGGGTCAGTTGGACGTTCAGATACCGGTGTAGGTGCTGGCCGCCGCGGCGTCCTCGGCCACGTAGACGCCCGCCGCGTCGCCGAGGTTGGCCTGCGCGATGTCGAGCAGCGAGTTGATCTTGGCCGAGACCTCGATGAAGCGGGCGTGCGCGGCCTGGAAGGCGGCCGACGACTCACCCATGTGGAAGGCCTGCGCCGACTGGGCGGCCTGCTCGGCCTGGGCCATGGTGCTGCGCATCAGGGCCGCCTTGGCGGAGAACGCCGCCTCGGATGAGACGAGCTGTGGGATGTGAGCGTCCAGGAGGCTCATGTGTTGTCCTTTCGGATGGTGTGCGGTGGACGATTCGGTCGGTCCGATCGATCAGGTGCGCTCTCCCCCCTGGTGATCCCAGTCGCCGGGTAGCAGGGGCTCGGTGGGTCCACCGCCGAACGAGTCGCCGGCGAGCTCGGTGAGACCGGTGGCCTGTTCGGTGCCGGACTTCGTCGCCGCACCCGTGAAACCGACGGTCCCCGCGCCGCGTTCGGACGCGGCCACGTGCGGGCGACGCACCGGCTCGGGTGGAGTGTCGGGTTCGGATTCGTAGTCCATGTACGCGTCGGCGTACTGACGCTGGTGGATCCGCTGGCCGCGGTGACGCCGCGCCTTGCGCTTCGCCAGCGACGACGCCGCGGCCGCCGCAGCAGCGGACGCGGCGATATCGGAGGCGGGCGCCTTGGCGCCGGTACCCTCCCGCAACGTCGGGGTTTCGCCGCCGCCGGGGCCGGGAGGCCCGATCGCGTACGGCACCGCGGCCCCCACACCCGGCGCGGGCGCACTCGGGGCGGGCGCGGAGCCGGCGCTCACCGACGGTGAGGGTGCGGCAGGCGCACTGGGCACGGTCGGGGAGACCGACGTGAAGGCAGGCAGCGATACGGCACGCGGCACCGGCGACTGCTGCGCGGCTGGGGCAGGCGCGGGCGCGGGGGCCGGTGCGGACGGAGGCGGTCCCATCTTGCCGAGATACTCGTTGAGGAAGTAACTCCCGACTCCGAGGCCGATCGCCAGCAGCGGCTGCAGCAGGAGCTGTGGGTAGGTCAGCGACGCGCCGACCCATGAGACCGCTTGATACGCAACGGCGAACAGGAACGGGCCGTACTGCACCAGGGTCGGTCCCGGGTTGGTCAACAGGCCGGTGACCAGCTGGATGGTGTTGCCGACCGGATCCTGGAAGTACGTCAGGATCGGCTCGAACAGCGAGTAGGTGTATTCGCTGTACGCCTGGTAGAACTGCGCGAACACCTGCAGCAGGCTGTTGATGAAGTCCGCGTTGTTCAACGCCGCGCCGGAGTCTGCCGCCGTCAGCTGTGCGAAGGACTGCTGCGCGGTGGCCGCACTCGAACCCGCCTCGCCCACACCGGGAGCCAGCAGCATCGGTGCCGGTGCGGTCGTCGGCGCAGCGGCCACCGCCGCCCCCGAGACCGCCTGATAGGTGCTCATCGTCGTCGCGGCCTGGATCCACATCCGCACGTAGTCGGATTCGTTCAGCGCGATCGGGATCGTGTTGATGCCCAGGAAGTTCGTGGCCAGCAGCACCGCGTGCGTGGCGTGATTGAGCGCCAACTCCGCGAGCGTCGGCATGGTCGCCAGCGCCGTCGAGTACGCCGCGGCGGCCGTGTCGTGGGCGGCGGCCGTCGCCGCGCTGTTCGCACTCGCTTGGGCCAGCCACGCCAGATACGGCGCGTGCGCGGCGACGTACTGCTCGGCGCTCGGGCCCTCCCAGGCGCCGCCCTGCACCGCGCCCAACAGGCCGGTCAATTCGGCTGCGGCCGTGTAGTATTCGGCGGCCAACGACTGCCACGCCCCCGCGGCCGCCAACAGCGGCCCCGGACCGGGCCCGCTGCTGAGCATGGACGAATGCACCTCCGGAGGGAGGGCCATCCAGATGGGGGCGGTCACGATCAGCTGCCGGCGACCAGGTAGGACGTGGCGGCCATCGCGTCACCGCTGGCGTAACTGGTGCCGGACTCGCCGACGCCGACGCCGGACCGGCCCAGCTCCTCCACGCCGTGCGCGGCGATCGTGTTGTGCTGCACGCCGTGGGCGCTCAGGGCGGCGGCGGTCTGCAGCGACACCGCATCGGCGGCGGGCGGCACCACCGAGGTGATCACGGGTGCGGCCGCGGCGTGGGCGGCGGCCAGTCGCGCGGTGAGCGCCTCGACGGCGGCACTCGCCGCGAACAAGCCCTCGGGAACGACGCGCAGAGTCATCAGTTGTACTCCCTTCCTGAGTTTCTGGAATGGCCTCCGGCACCGCCCGGGACGGCGTCCGCGGCCGGGTTGACGAGCTGCAGGAACGTCGGGCCGTCACCGTCGTCGAGCAACATCGCGCGGCCGGCGGGCAGCCGGCGGAACCGGTGACCCCTGATCTTGCCGCTGTCCTGCGGGTTGCCCGACATCATCAGGATGTTGGCCTGCAGCTCGTTGAGGCGGCGCAGCAGGGGCGCCGTCATCAGGGCGTGCGCCGAACCGGTCGCTCGCGCAGTGACGATGACGCGCAGCCCCAATTCGGCGGCCTGCGAGGCCAACCCGATGATCCCCGTCCACGGTCGCTGTCCGGCGAACGGACCGCCGGCAGCGGGCGCGTCCGGGATCTGGTCGACGTCGTCGACGATCAGGTAGTGAATGTGGCCGTCCTGATCGGATCGGTAGGTCCAGCCGCTGAGCTGCTGCGGGGTCAGACCGGCCGGCGGGCGCCGCTTCTCCAGCAGCGCGGTGAGGCCGAGCATCGCCGGGGTGATCCGGTCGATGTTCGGGGTGTACTCGTTGTCCGGGAACAAGGGCTCGTCGACCAGGTGCAGACGGCGGTCGATCACCGTGAACGCGACGCGGTCCGGCGTCGAGTGCTCCCGGATCGTGCGAATCACGTGACGCAGCAACGTGGTCTTGCCGGACTTGGCATCGCCGAACACCATCAGCAGCGGGTTTCGATCGAAGGCCAACGACACCGCCGCCAGATCCTCCTCGCGCTGGCCGATGACGATCCGCTCGGTCGCCGGGTACAGCGGCGCGACCCCGCTCGGAGCCAGATCGTGCGGCAGCAGCCGCACCGGCGGGGCCGACACCCCGAGGTGCCGGGCATTGATGACCGCGATGTCCGACAGCGACGGTTCGGCGAACAGGAAGTGCTCGGCGGCCATCGTCAAACCGCGGCCCGGCTGGTCGGCGGGCACCGCCTCGGCGGGTCGCCGCAGCGCACCCGTCACGCGCACGTTGCTGTCGCGTGCGTCGGGCAGCTTGAGCTCGAGCCGCAAGCCGAGCCCGTCACGTATCGCCAACGGCACCTCGAGCCAGTTCGGGGTGGTGATGACGACGTGGATGCCGTAGGCCATGCCGGTGTTGACCAGCTCGGTCACCTTCGCCAGCAACGGGTTTCGCGTGTTGAAGGTATCGGTGTTGTCACGGCTGAACGCGTACAGGTTGTCGATGACGAGAAATACCTCGCCGTACTCGTCACGCTCGCCGTTACCCGAGTGGCCCCGCGCTTGCCGCGCTCGCAGCAGCTGCTCGAGCTCACCGAAGGTGCGTCGGATGCGCTCCGGCTCGAGCGGGGACGCCACACTGCCGACGTGGGCGAGGCCGTCGAGCTCACGCAGCTGACCGCCGCCGTAGTCCAGGCAGTAGAACGTGACGTCGCGGGGCGAGTGCAGCGCAGCGGCCGAGAGGATGAACGTCTGCAGCGCGGTGGTCTTGCCCGACTTCGGACCGCCGTGGATCAACACATTGGCCGCGGCAGACGTCGCGTCGAAGACGAGCGGGTCGCGCCGCATCGCGAACGGGCGGTCGATCTCGCCGAGCGGCCAACGCCATTGGCGCTCCGGCACGTCCGGGCGGGCCAGCAGCTCGTCGAGGGCGACGGGTTCGTCGAGCGGCGGCAGCCACAACCGCGGCGCCTTCGGCCCGTAATGCGCCAGCTGGTCACCGATGGTGGCGATGAGCTTGCGCGGCCGGCGGTCCTCGTGCACGGCCGGGTCGGAGGCCACGACCGTGTCGGCAGGGGCGTCGACGTGTCCCGCCGTGAACAGTTGCGGTACCGGAACCGACTGCACGACAACGGACCTCTGGACGCGCGGCGGGTCGTAGATGCCGTCGACATAGATGCTGCGGAACTTGACCGGCATCGCGCCGGGGGCGGGAACCAGATAGCCCTCACCCTTGTGCTCCGGTCCCGCCTCGATGTGGAACGCGTCCTCGACGCCGATGATCTGGCGGCTCACCGCCGGGCTCGCGACCTTCAACCCGATGCGGTACGAGGTGTTCTTGTCGATGTCCTTGATCCGGCCGATGTCGAGCGTCTGCGACGCGAACAGGAGGTGGATGCGGAAGGAACGGCCCTTACGCGCCACGTAGTCGAACAGGTCGGCGTACTCGGGGTGGTCGGCCAGCATCAGCGAGAACTCGTCGGCCACGACGAGCAGCGTCGGAATCGGCGGAAGGTCGTGGCCGGCGGCGATGGCGGCCTCGTACTCACGCACCGAATTGAAGGCGCTGCCCTGCACCCGGCGACCGGCTTCCATCAACACCTGCTCGCGGCGGGCGACCTCACCCCGCAGCGTGTCGGCGAACCGGTCCGCCAGGGAACGCTTCTCGGCCATGTTGGAGATCACCGCGACGACCTGTGGGAAGTCCCGGAAGATGTCGGCGCCGGCCTCACCCTTGAAGTCGGCGTAGATCACGATCAACCGGTCGGCCGGATGCGTTGTCAACAGCGACAACAGGATCGACATCAGCGTCTGCGACTTGCCGGAGCCGGTCATGCCGATCATCAGGCCGTGCGGTCCCATACCGCCCTCGGCCTCGTCCTTGAGATCGAAAACCAGCGGTTCACCCGTTGCCGTCACCCCGATGGGCACGCGCAGCTCGTCGGCGCGTGGGCGCGGCGCCCAGAGGCTCGCCACGTCGAGCGCCGCCGCATCGGGGATGTCGAGGAGCGTCGAGAAGGTGGCCAATCCGGCACTGCTGGTCCGCGCATGGCCGGGGTTGGAGTCCCACCGAGACAGCCGGCGCGCGATGTGACGCGCGGTGGCGACGTCGAGTTCATCGGCGGCGTCGACATAGGGCGCCCACCCCCCGGTCTGCCACCGCTCCAGCCGGCCGTCGACGACGCGCACGATCGGGCGCTCCGGGTCGGCGTACTGCTCGCGGTGCGGCGGCTCGGAGGTGCGGTGCACCAGCGTCACCCCGGCCAGGCCGCCGCGCGGCACCAATGCGTTCGGGTCGGTGTCGGGATCGTCGACGATGATCAGCATGTGCTTGGCGCTGACGTCGTCGGCCGTGCCGAACGGGACTCGGTCGTCGAGCAGCGGGTCGAGCAGCGTGCGCAGCTGACCGGCGTCGCGCGCCAGATACCGTGCCGGCCCCGCGCCGTCGACCTGCCCGGGTATGTCGTTGTGCGGCAGCCACTTCAGCCACGACCAGTCGTCGCTCTCGATATCCGGCGACACCAGTGCGACGCCGAGCACCGCGGGATCGTGCCAGGTGACCGCCTGCGTGATCCACGCCCGCAGTGCGCCGCGCACGTCGGGATCATCGCCGAGCACCGTGATGCGCGAGACCTTCGCCAGGTCGATGCCCGACGGCACCGCCCGCACCGTCCGCTGCACATCGAGCAGACCGCGTAACGCGCTGTGCGACAAGGGTTCCAGGTCGACTTCGTCCACACTGTCCTTCACCCGCAGCGTCGCGTTGAGCGGGGCGTCGTGCAGTCCCGTGCGGACCACCAGGAAGTCGGCGTCGTGGGGATCGCGTTCCCACTGCCTGCGGGTGCCGGGCACCTCGCTGAGCAGGCCGGGCTCGGGGTGCGACCATTCCAGCGCGGCACGCTGCTCGGCGGCGTGGGCCCGCACGTTGTCGCGCACCACCGACAGGTAGCGCAGGTAGTCGGCGCGTTCGGCGTCGACCTCCTCGGTGCGCATCTTGTTGTCGGTGCCGCGGTAGAGCGCGGTCGCGGCGAGCAGCAGGACGAACGGGAAGAACAGCGTCGTCGGCGAGATGAGACGCATGCCGGTGGCGACCAGCGCCACGATCATGCCCACGATCAGGATGACGATCAGGTAGGGCAGCACCCTGCGCAGCAGCGACGGCGGAACCATCCGCGGCAGCTCCGGCGGGGGCTCGATCGCGATGGTGCCCGGTCGCGTCGTCGGCGCCGGGATGCGCCGACGCGCCTGAAAGATGAGCCGGCTCACGCGCCGACCTCGCAGGCTCGGCCGGCGCGTGCTGGCCCGATGGTTCGCTCGCAAGCTTCGCTCACGGAATCTCCCTCACGACGGCGGGTCGGGGGTCGGCTGCGAGCGCATCGTGGGCCAGCAACGCGTCGGCACGCGACAGCGTCGGACCGGGCGCGAACTGGCTCAGCATCGACCAGGGTATCGGCAGGATCGGCGGGGTGAGCCCGAGCGCGGTGATGGACTCCTTAGCTCCGTCGGCGTCCAGGCCGTAGCGGACCCCGGTGTCGCTGAGCCAGAAGGCAGCACCACTGGTCGCTAGCGGTGAGGCGCCTAGAAAAACCGGGCCGTCCTGGCCGACGCTGGTGACCAGATAGCCCCGTCCGGGTGTGATCGCGACCCGGTTCGCGGTGGACCCCGAGCCCGCGCCGACGAGGGTGACCGTGCGCAGCCCGTCGGACACCGGCAGCGTGACGCCGGAGAGCAGCTCGAGGGTGCTTGCGGTCGCGTCGGCGGGCCGCCTCCACCGGGCGCAGGTCAGCGGCGCGTCGGCGGCCTCGACCAGGGTGATCTGCTCGCTCGGGTAGGCGTCGGTGTCGATGACCGTCGCGACGGGCAGGCGTGCGACGTCGTCGGCGCCCAGGCGGGGCGGCTGATCGAGCCCGTACGAGTCGGTGTTGCGCAGGATCGCCGCAAGCACGGGCGAGATCGGCTGCAACCCATCGAGAAGGACGGCGTAGTGACGAAGCGTGTTGTCGGTGTCGAAGGATGCCACCACGGCGCCGACCGGCGCGGGGACCGGCAACGCGAAGCGCGGTGGCTCACCGGCTCCCGGGATCGCGGGTGCGCGCAGCGCTGGCGCCTCCGGCACGGCGTTGAACAGGCCGGGGGCGATCGGGCGCGCCTCTGGGCGGTCACCATGCAGGCCCAGTGCACTGGTGACCGCGCGGTCGTCGAGATCGATGGGGCTGCGGCGGCCGTCCCACAGCAGCCACGTGCCGGCGTTCGGCCCGCCGGCGTTGGCGGCCAGGATGCCCTCGCCTGCGGGCAGCGCACCGGCGCGTTCCCCGCCCCCGTTCAGCGGGCCGGCGATCATCGTGACCCCGGCCGACGGCCCGGACACCCCGTCGCACACGGTCCAGTCGGCGTCACGAGTCATGTTCTGCACCATGCGTTCCGGCGCACCCGGGATACCGATCAGGTTGCCGCGCGGGAACTGGTCGATCTCACTGGTCTTGACCGTCGTCGGGTTGTCCGGGCGGCCGGCGATCAGGCGCGCCGAGGTCAGGTTGAGCACCGGGTGCAACTGGTCGCCGAGACGCACGTACAGCGCGGAGGTGGTGCGGTCGGCGAGGATCGCGTCGTCGCCCGCCACCCCGCCGGGCCGGATCAGCGAGAAGACGAAGCAGCCCGCCAGGCCGGTGATGAGCACGAGCGCACCGACGAGCACCGCGCGCGACTGCGTGCGCAGCGGATCGACGAGCATGCGGGTGTCGTGCAGCGCGACGCCGGACGCGATGCGGCGCATGACGAATCGCCAACCGGACACCTGGTGCCGGGTGACGAACCCGCGCCGGTACACGACCCGGTCGGGGTTCTCGTTGGCCGGTGTCCTGGAGGTGAACGTGCGGCGGTCCTGCTCGTCGGTCATTTGGGCACCGTCAGGCCGAGGCCGCGCAACAGCGGGAAGGCGGACTTCATGGTGTCCTCGTCGGTGATCGTCATCAGCTCGTCATCGGTGAAGTCGTGGGCTTCGCCCAGTTGCGGGGAATGGTCGAGGCGGTACTCGCGTTCCTCCTCGGACCGTTCGACCAGGTTGCGCACGAAGCGGCCGTTGCCGGCGATGTCGAGATTGCGCCGCTCCACGCCATTGCCGTCCGGCGTTGTGGCGGTTGCCAACTGGCCGAACAGCGACTCCATGTGCGCGAGCGCGGCCGGTTCGAAGACGCTGTCGCGCTTCTCCGCCATCCGCACGGCGATCTCGACCAGTTCGTGGGCGGTGTAGGACGGGAAGTCGATGCTGCGGGTGAAGCGAGACCGCAGACCTTCGTTGGTGTCGAGGAACGCGTCGAGGTCCTTGCGGTAGCCCGCGATGATGACGACCAGCCGCTCGCGGTCGTTTTCCATGCGTGCCAGCAGCGTGTCGATGGCGACGAGGCCGAAGTCGTTCTTGGCGCCCGTCGACACCAGGGCGTAGGCCTCGTCGAGGAAGAGCACGCCGTCCAGCGCGCTGTCGATGATCGCGTTGGTCTTGGCCTCGGTCTCGCCGATGTGCTGGCCGATCAGGTCGGCGCGGTGCACCTCGCGGACGGTCTCCTTCTTGAGAATGCCCAAGCCGCAATAGATCTTGGCGACGACCCGCGCAATGGTCGTCTTACCGGTGCCCGGGGGGCCGGCGAACACGAGGTGGTTGGTGCGCTGGGCGACGGTCAGCCCGCGCTCCTGCCTGCGGATCGCCATCGCGACCGAACTCTTCAGCCGCGCGACCTGGTACTTGACCTCCTCGAGGCCGATGAACTCCGCGAGTTCGGCCTCGGCCTCGATCAGCAGGTGCGCCTTGCGCTCCTTGGCTCCGGGATCGACGAAATCGGCTTCGGTAGGCTCGGTTTCGGGATCCCACGGGTCCGTGCGCGCCTCGATGCGCGCCGCCGTCGTCGGCACGATGCCGTACGAGGTGTCCGACAGCGCGATCTCGACCTGTTCGTTATCCGGGTTGGCGGCGTAGAGCTCGGCGAGCACGTCGGCGGCGTCGAGGTCCTCGCCCTGCGCGCGCAGCGACAGCGCCTTGACCAGCGTGCCGTCCACAGTCGCGATGTCGACGGGGCCGGCCGGCTCCTCGAGGTAGGACAGCGCGGGCGCGAACATGCCGAGCCGGGCGAGCGCGGTGCCGAGCGCGACGCGCACCGCGTGGGTGTACGCCTCGTCCAGCTTGGCGTCGTTGACGATCGGGGTGAGCAGGCGCACGACGTCCGACCAGCGCTCGGTGCGGTAGTACATCGCGACGCGGACCCAGCGGGCTGCCAGCCAGTGCGGCCGCCGCGTGATCAGGGGATCGATCAGTCTGTCGGCGCCCGCGTAGTCACCGGCGTCGCACAGCGTCACCGCGTATGCCAGGGCGAAGTCATCCGGCCTCGACGCGCTGAACTCCAGGTACAGCCCGGTGTCGTAGGTGAAGGACAGGTCGCCCTCGGCGAGTTGGACATGGCGCTGCAGCACGCCTGCCGTCGGCACGGTGCGCCAGACGCCTTCGATCACCCGCGCGCTGGTATCGCCCGCGGCGGCCAGGCCCGTCCAGGCGTCGCACTGCTCGCTCGCGATCCGGGTGAGTTCGGCGAAGCCGGATCGCGCCGCGATGGGGTCAGGTGGTCGACGCCGGTCGTGTACCGACAGACCCAGGGCCCGGCAACACGTCGCAAAGCGGCTCGCCACGTCCTGGTCGACGCGCGGTGTCGCAGCAAAATCGGTAGGTAGCGGCACGCGCCGTCGTCTCCCCCTGGTTATGGCAGGCTAACTTTCGCCTGCAAGTTAGCATTGCATAAGCTAACTGTCGAGACGCACGATACCTGCCCACCAGGTGAGGCCGGTCACTTCTTCACGGCGCTCACCAAGCTGATTGTGCTGGTCATCGCCCCTGCCTCGGAGTCGTTCGCGGGGACCGGACGACCGCTCGCTCGCAGCCGGTCGGGCAACGGTGTCGCCTCGGCACGCCAGCCCCGCCGGCCGAACCACCGCGCCGCCGGTTCGTGTTGCTCGTTGTAGACCAGCGTGAAGAAGGTGTCCTCCTCGCCGGCGGCGCGCTCCTGCTCGCGCTTGGCCGCAAACATTTCCGCATCCATCGGCGCCGCATCTTCGACGGCGGCATGGCTGCCCGGCGCGGCCAGCGAGTCGATGCCGGTGAACAACTGCTGCTGCGCGGTCGCGGGCAGATAGATGAGGAGGCCCTCGGCGATCCACGCCGACGGCTTCGACGGGTCGAATCCGTGCGCACGAAGCGCGTGCGGCCAGTCGTCGCGCAGGTCGATTGCGACCTCGCGCCGCTCGGCGGTCGGAGTGCGGTCGGCCAGGGTCAGCCGCTTGAACTCGAGCACCTGCGGCTGGTCGAGTTCGAACAGCACGGTCCCGTCAGGCCAGTCCAGGCGGTAGCCGCGCGAGTCGAGGCCGGCGGCCAGCAGCACGACCTGACGCACACCGTCGGCCGCCGCGTCGCGGAAGTAGTCGTCGAAGTACTTGGTCCGCACGGCCTGGAAGTTGACGAAGTCTCGGCCGAACTCGGTGTTGAGGGTGTGGTCGGGGGCGTTGCCGTCGAGCAGTCCGGCCCACTCGCCGCCGACCGCGCGGCAGAGGATCTCCGCGAACGGGTCCAGCGCGAGGGGGTCGGGTTTCTGTGCCTCCAGCGCGCGGGTGGCGGCGACGAACAGGGCCGTCGAGCCGACGCTGGTGGTGATGTCCCAGGTGTCGTCCTCGGAGCGCATGGCGTCGTTATACGCCGCGAACCTGAACGGTCACACCAGGGGACGCCCGGTGCGGACGCGCCAGTCCAGATCCTTGAGCAGGTAGTTGAACGGGAACTGCCGCACGAAGCGCGGCATCAGGCTGTTGATCCGGCCGAGTGCGGCCATCGCCTGGTTGAACCGGCGCTGCTTGGCAGCGCTCCACGGCAGGCCCATCTCCTCCCGGAACCGGGGCGGCAGAAAGCCCGTCGTGATGAACAGGTTGACGGCGTCCGTCCGCTTCTGCAGCCATGCGGGCGCCTTGAGGTTGCCGATGCGACCCGCCGCGATCGGCCAGAGGTACTCGCGGACCGCGTCATCGATGTGGACGAGGTCCAGCGACTGCTGCCAATACTCGTCGAACGCCTTACGGTCGGCGGGCCACATCTCGGCGGGCACCTGCAGGGTGGTGCCCAGCGCCATGCCCTCCCGGTAGTGGCGGTCGGCGGTCGCATCGTCCATCTCGCCGACGAAGATCCGGTAGACGTCGATGAAACCCTTGTACAGGCAGGCTGCCACCCACAGCTGCAGCTCCTTGTCGAAGGCGTTGTAGGACACCGGATCCTCGGGCCTCGAGTACACCTCGGCGTGCGACCTGTTCACCGCTCGGCGATACGTCGCCTTCTGCTCGTCGGTGCCGGCCAGCGCGACGGCGAGATAGGTGAACGTGGTCCTCGCCCGCTTGATCGGATGCCGGTCGGCGCGGCCACTCTCGACGCGGCTGTCCTTGACGCCGTAGCCGACACCCGGCCGGGCCAATTCCATGATCACGTTGGCCGCGCCGGAGAGCAGCCCGATGCCCAGCGTCGCGTCATCGGACGACGCCATCGATCGCGGTGGTCGTCGCCCGCCGGGCAGGGCGGGGTCGTTGATCGGGCGTGCGACGTGATCGATCGGCTCGGAGACCGCCATTGGCCACCCCTGTCAGAAATCAGGAAACGCGTGTTTCCTGATATTGCCCGGCCCGCTGGACAGGTGTCAAGATGGCGTGATGCCCCAGGTGCGCCCCTACCGCGGCGTCGACGCCGCCGAACGCTTGGCGCAGCGCACGCGCCGCCTGCTCGACGCGGGCCTCGACCTGCTCGGCGGCGGCAACCGGGACCCGGCTGAACTGACGGTGCGGGCCATCTGTGCCCGGGCCGGCCTCGGCGTCCGGTACTTCTACGAGAGCTTCACCGACAAGGACGACTTCGTCGGCCGGGTCTACGACTGGGTGATCGCCCACATCGCCGCCACCACGCAGGCCGCCGTCGCGGCGGCGACTCCCGGCGAACAGGCCAACGCCGCGATGGCCAACATCGTGCGCACCGTCGCCTCCGACGCCCGGGTGGGTCGCCTGCTGTTCAGCGTCGAGTTGTCGAACACGGTGATCGTCCGCAAGCGCGCCGAGTCCACGGCGCTGTTCGCCGCACTGTTGCTCGCGCATGCGGGCAGCCTCGGCGCCGAGGACACCGCCGTCACGAAGGCCTCCGCACACTTCGCGGTCGGCGGGGTCGGCCAGACGATCAGCGCATGGCTGTCCGGCGACCTCGACCTCGACGAGGAAGGACTCGCCGACCTGCTGGCGGCGACGCTCGACGTGCTGGCCGCCCCGCCGACCGGCGGGGCCTGAACCCGCGAACGTCAGGCCGTCACCCGCGGACGGCGGTCGGCCGCGGTCTTCGGTGCCGTCTCGGTATCGGCCTCGGTGAATTCCTTGGTCCAGCAAGCGAACTCGAGGGTGATGCCGTCGGGGTCGAGGAAGTAGAACGATCGCACGTACACACCGGGGTGCACCGTCGGCGACACCTGCGCGGGGCTCTCGTCGTGGTTCAGCACCGGACCGACACGCACGCCCTTGTCCTTGAGGCGCTGCCGGTACTCGTCGAACTTCTCCGCGGGCACATGGAATGCCAGGTGGTTCATGGTGCTGACGGCGCTGACGATGTCGCCGATGCCGGGAATGGCCTCGGGCGAGGAGATGCCGGGGACGCGGTCGGGCGCATCGGCGAACCAGAAGAACGCGACGCAATCGCCGTTGCCCGCATCGAAGAAGAAGTGCTGCCCCATACCGCCGGGCAGGTCGAGCGACTTGATCAGCGGCATGCCGAGGATGTTGCTGTAGAAGTCGACCGTCCTGGCCATGTCCGAGCACACCAAAGCGACATGGTTGATGCCGCCGAGCTCGAACTCGCGATTCGGGTTGTCGGGTCTGATCATTCGGCGCCTCCTCGGGCGGAAGTCTGGCCAAGACCGCAAACTGAATCTAACATCAGGTTCAGTTGCGATCAATGGTCGAGGAGAGGCCGTGACCGTCAGTCCGCGTGTTCCGCTGCCGACCGTTCGCGGCAGGCAGACCCAGGCCGCCATCGATGCCGCCGCCCGAGCGGTGGTTGCGCGCAAAGGCATTCTGGCGACGACGATCGCGGACATCGCCGCCGAGGCGGGCCGGTCCACGGCCTCGTTCTACAACTACTACGACTCCAAGGAGGCGATGGTCCGGGAGTGGGCCGTGCGGTTCCGCGACGAGGCCCGCGAACGCGCCCGCGCCGCCGCCCAGCCGGGCCTGTCCGACTGGGAGCGGTCCTACCAGGCGGCGGCGGCCCACTGGCACACCTACCGCAACCGGCTCGCCGAGATCATCAGCGTGTCGCAGCTGGCGATGGTCAACGAGGATTTCGCCGATTACTGGAACGAGATCTGCGCCTTGCCGATCTCCCTGATCACCCGGATGGTCGAACACGCTCAGCGGCAAGGCTTCTGCGACGGCGACGACCCCCACCTGATCGCGGTGGCGCTGGTCTCGATGCTCAACCAGTTCTGCTATCACCAACTGTCCGGCGACAAGGCCGCTTCCGTCGACGACGACGCCTGTGTGGCGACCTTGGCCACCATCTTCTATCGGACCATCTACCTCCGGGCGGCGGCATGACCAGAACCTCGGCGAGTACCGGCGCTCCTGGCGTCACCCGGGAGTTCGTCGGCCTCGACTCTCCCACCGCCCGGCGGGCGGGTGCGGGCGGGCATCCGTGCCAGGGTCTCTACCACCGCGGCGTCGGCCGCAAACCGAAGGTCGCGATGATCGCGACGCACTACCAGATCGACTTCTCCGAGCACTATCTCGCCGACTACCTGGCCACCCGCGGCATCGGATTCCTGGGCTGGAACACCCGCTACCGCGGGTTCGAGAGCAGCTTCCTGCTCGACCACGCGCTGGTCGACATCGGGGTGGGAGTGCGCTGGCTCCGCGACGTTCAGGGTGTCGACCACGTTGTACTGCTCGGGAATTCGGGCGGCGGATCGCTGATGTCGGCGTACCAGGCGCAGGCCGTCGACCCGAACGTCACCCCGCTGCCCGGGATGCGCCCGGCGGCCGGGCTCGGCGACCTGCCGCCCGCCGACGGCTACGTCGCCACCGCCGCCCACCCCGGAAGGCCCGACGTTCTCACCGCGTGGATGGACGGCGCCGTCGTCGACGAAAACGACCCGGTGGCAACCGATCCCGACCTCGATCTGTTCGACGAGCGCAATCGCCCACCGTATCCGCCGGAGTTCGTCGAGCGTTATCGCTCGGCACAGCTCGCGCGCAACCACGCGATCACCGACTGGGCGGAGGCCGAGCTCAAGCGGGTGCGCGCGGCCGGGTTCTCCGACCGCCCGTTCACCGTGCTGCGCACGTGGGCCGACCCGCGCATGGTCGACCCCACGCTGGAGCCGACGAAACGGCCCGCGAACACGTGCTACGCCGGAGTTCCTGTGCAGGCCAACCGGTCCGCGCGCGGCATCGCGGCGGCCACCACGGTGCGCAACTGGCTCGGCATGTGGAGCCTGCGGCACGCGCAGACCCGCGCCGAGCCCCACCTGGCGCGGATCACCTGCCCCGCCCTGGTCATCAACGCCGACCAGGACACCGGCGTGTACCCGTCGGACGCCAAGCGCATCTTCGACGCGCTGGCCGGCAGCGACAAGTCGCAGACCTCGATCGACACCGACCACTACTTCACCACCCCCGGCGCCCGCACCGAGCAGGCTGACATCATCGCCAGGTGGATCGCGAAACGGTGGCGATAAGGGTCCTGGCGCATTTCGTTCCCGGTGACAAGGTGACGGCGCTCCTCGCACCCGAAGCCGACTGGCTCGACATCCGGTACTGCGCCGAGGACGACGACGCCACGTTCTACCGGGAGCTTGCCGAGGCCGAGGTGGTCTGGCACGTGCTGCGGCCACTGTCGGCGGACGACCTCGCCGATGCGCCGCGCTGCCGCTTGGTGCACAAAATGGGCGCGGGGGTCAACACCGTCGACGTGGGTGCCGCGACCGAACTCGGTATCGCTGTCGCCAACATGCCCGGCGCCAACGCGCCGTCGGTCGCCGAGGGCGCCGTGCTGCTGATGCTTGCCGCGCTGCGCAGGCTGCCCGAGCTCGACCGCGCCACCCGCGAAGGCAGGGGCTGGCCGTCGGACCCGAGCCTCGGCGAGACGGTGCGCGACATCGGCGGCTGCACGGTGGGGCTGGTCGGTTACGGCAACATCGCCAATACCGTCGAGGGGTTCGTCGCGGCGATGGGCGCCCGAGTCGTGCACACCAGTACCCGCGACGACGGGCACCCGGGCTGGCGCTCACTGCAGGCCCTGCTGGCCGATAGCGACATCGTCTCGCTGCATCTGCCGCTGACCGAACACACCGCAGGGCTGATCGACCGCACCGCGCTGGCGCGGATGAAACCCGATGCGGTGCTGGTCAACACCAGCCGGGGTCCGATCGTCGACGAGGCGGCACTGGTCGACGCCCTGCGCGGCGGCCGGTTGGCCGCCGCGGGCCTCGACGTCTTCGCGACCGAACCGGTGGCCGCCGACAATCCGCTGCTGCGACTCGACAACGTCGTGCTCACCCCGCACGTCACCTGGTACACCGCCGACACCATGCGGCGGTATCTGCAGCACGCGGTGGACAACTGCCGCCGCCTGCGGGACGGCGGTGCGTTGGCCAACGTCGTGAACGGTATCGTGGTTCCCAACCGACCGGTTAATAGGGACACTCCGTCACAGTGAGGTGCAGGTATGCCCATCGCGATCAACCCTGAGCACAACGACCTCGCCGATTCCGTGCGCTCCTTCGTCGCGCGGGTCGCCCCGTCGGACATGCTGCACGAGGCGCTGGAGACGCCGATCTCCAATCCGCCACCGTTCTGGAGGGCCGCTGCCGAGCAGGGACTGCAGGGCGTACACCTGGCTGAATCGGTTGGCGGACAAGGCTTCGGCATTCTCGAGCTGGCAATCGTCGTCGCCGAATTCGGCTACGGAGCGGTCCCGGGTCCCTTCGTCCCCTCGGCGATCGCGAGCGCGCTGATCGCCGCGCACGACCCCGACGCCAAGGTGCTGAACGACCTCGCGTCCGGCGAGACCATCGCGGCGTACGCGATCGACTCGGGCCTGACCGCCACCCGGCACGGTGACGGGCTGGTGATCCGCGGTGAGGTGCGCGCCGTCCCCGCCGCCGAGCAGGCGTCGCTGCTGGTGCTGCCGGTCGCCATCGACAGCGGCGAGGAGTGGGTCGTGCTCGACGCGGAGACGCTCGAGATCGAACCGGTCAAGAGCCTCGACCCGCTGCGGCCCGTGGCCCATGTGCGCGCCAATGCGATCGAGGTCGCCGACGACCGCGTGCTGGGCAACCTGAGCCGCCCCCTGGCCCGCGCGCTGATCTCGACACTGCTGTCCGCCGAGTGCATCGGCGTCGCCCGGTGGGCGACCGACACCGCGTCGGCGTACGCCAAGATCCGTGAGCAGTTCGGCAGGCCGATCGGGCAGTTCCAGGCCATCAAGCACAAGTGTGCGGGGATGATCGCCGACACCGAACGCGCGACCGCCGCCGTGTGGGACGCCGCTCGCGCGATCGACGAGCATCGCGAAAGTGGCGCGCAGGAAAGCGCTTTCGAGTTCGCCGCCGCCGTGGCCGCGACTCTGGCCCCCGAGGCCGCGCAGCACTGTGCACAGGACTGCATCCAGGTGCACGGTGGTATCGGGTTCACCTGGGAGCACGACACCAACGTCTACTACCGTCGCGCATTGGTGCTGGCGGCCGGTTTCGGCAGGCACGCGGACTACCCGCAGCAGGTCGTCGACGTCGCCACCAGCACGGGCATGCGCAAGCTCGACATCGACCTCGATCCCGAAACCGAGAAGCTGCGCGACGAGATCCGCGCGGAAGTCGCAGCGCTGAAAGACATTCCGCGTGAAGAGCGCATCACGGCGATCGCGGAGGGCGGCTGGGTGCAGCCGCACCTGCCCAAGCCGTGGGGCCGGGCGGCCGGACCGGTCGAGCAGATCATCATCGCCCAGGAGTTCGAGACCGGGCGGGTCAAGCGACCGCAGATGGGAATCGCGGCCTGGATCATCCCGTCGATCGTGGCGTTCGGCACCGAGGAGCAACAGCAGCGCTTCCTGCCGCCGACGTTCCGCGGCGAGATGATCTGGTGCCAGCTGTTTTCCGAGCCGGGAGCGGGTTCGGACCTGGCCAGCCTGTCCACCAAGGCCACCAAGGTCGACGGCGGCTGGCGCATCACCGGCCAGAAGATCTGGACCACCGGAGCGCAGTACTCCGAGTGGGGTGCGCTGCTCGCCAGAACCGACCCAAGCGCGCCGAAACACAATGGCATCACGTACTTCCTGCTCGACATGAAGAGCGACGGAGTCGAGGTCAAGCCGCTGCGCGAGCTGACCGGCAACGCGATGTTCAACACGGTGTTCATCGACGACGTGTTCGTGCCCGACGACATGGTGCTCGGCGAGGTCAACCGCGGCTGGGAGGTCAGCCGCAACACGCTGACCAACGAGCGGGTGTCGATCGGCAGCAGCGAACCGCCGTTCCTGGCCAACCTCAACGGCTTCGTCAAGTTCCTCCAAGACGGTCAGTTCGACCAGATCGAGCAGAACCACGCGGGCCGGCTGATCGCGGAGGGGCACGCCGCCAAGGTGCTCAACATGCGCTCGACGCTGCTGACGCTGGCCGGTGGCGACCCGATGCCCGCCGCGGCGATCAGCAAGCTGCTGTCGATGAAGACCGGTCAGGGCTATGCGGAGTTCGCGGTGTCATCGTTCGGAACCGACGGCGCGATCGCCGACTCCGAGCAGTTGCCGGGCGTGTGGTCGGAGTACCTGCTGGGCAGCCGCGCCACCACGATCTACGGCGGTACCACCGAGGTCCAGCTCAACATCATCGCCGAGCGGCTGCTGGGGCTCCCGCGCGACCCGTAAACCCCTTGCCACCAGGCGTACCATCGGATTAAGCGGTTGCCGACGAGCGTTTGGTGGTAGTGATGAGCAACCTCGTACATCGCATAGTTCGCATCGTCGTGGCCACTGCCGCGGCGCTGAGTCTTCTGGTCGCCCCGTCGATGCTGATCGACCAGTCGACCCCTCGCTCGGACGCCGCGCCGTGCTACCCCGGCATCATCCCCGGCAATCCGTGGGTGCCGTCGTGCAATTTCGGGCCCCGCCAGAGAAAGGTGCGCGGCGGCGCGCCGGATCAGACCGCGGTGATCGCGTGCCGCGGCATCCCCGGCTGCCTGTCGTGGTACGTCAACGGCCCCTGGTGACCGTTTGAGCGGGCGGCTTACGGCAACCCGACGATCATGACCGATGACGTCGAGAAGCGCTGGGACCGACCCGGCACCTTCCGCGCGGCGGCGATCTACGCGGGAGTCGTCGTGGCGCTGGCCGCCCTCGCGTTCGCCGTCTACGCGATGATCTCGAAGACCTCGGTGGTGGCGGCGTCGACCGTGCCGGCGATCCTGTTCGTCGGCGGCGTTGGCGCGTTCGTACGGACCTACCGACTGTGGAAGGCCGAAGAAGTCTGGGTCGCTTGGCAGGGCGCCGGGTGGTTCCTGCTGATCCTCATGCTGGTGTGCCTGTCGATACCCGGTGCCGCCATGATGGCCGGCTAGTTATGCTTCGCCGATTTCTGCATGAGGGTTGTTGGATTTTTCGATTCACGACCCTCATGCAGATCTCGCGGCGGCAAGCTAGTTATCGACTTCCATGTCCCGCAGCTCGCGCTTGAGGATCTTTCCCGTCGGGTTGCGCGGCAGCTCGTCGAGGAAGACCACCTCGCGCGGCACCTTGTAACGCGCCAGATTTTCCCGCACGTAGTGCTTGACGGAGTCCTCGTCGAGGCTGGCACCCTCGACCTTGACCACGAACGCGCGCAGCCGGTGACCCCACTCGGAGTCCTCGACGCCGAGCGCGGTCGCCTCGACCACCTCGGGGTGGCCGCTGATCAGGTCTTCGACCTCTGCGGGGAAGACGTTCTCGCCGCCCGAGACGATCATCTCGTCGTCCCGGCCGCTGACGTAGAGCAGGCCGTTCTCGTCGAAGTAACCGACGTCGCCCGACGACATCAACCCGTCGATGATCTGCTTGTGTCCGCCGCCGGTGTAGCCCTCGAACGGGAAGAAGTTGCCGACGAAGATCCGTCCCACCTCACCCTGGGGCAGTTCGTTGCCGTTGTCGTCGAGGATCTTGACCTTCACCCCCTTGACCACGGGGCCGACCGTGGCCGGGTTGATCGCCAGGTCCTCGGGCCTGGCGATGGTCGCGTACGCGATCTCGGTGGACCCGTAGAGGTTGTAGACCACCGGACCCAGCGTCTTGAGCGCCCGCTGCGCCAACTCCGCACCCAACTGCGACCCGGACACGAACACGATCCGCAGCGACGACAGATCCGGCTTGCGCTCCATGCCGTCGAGCGCATCGAGCATGCGCGACAACATGACCGGGACCACCACGACCGCGGTCACCTTGTGCTTCTCGATGTCCTCCAGCACGGTCGCCGGCTTGAAGCGGCGCCGCAGCACGAGCGTCGTGCCCAGCATCATCGCGATGGTGGCGTGCAGGAAGCCCAGCGCGTGGAACATCGGCGCGGGCAGCGACGTGACCTCGCCGCCCTTGAACGGCACATGCGACATCACGCCGCCGATCGGCGCCAATGTCGGCGGAGTACTTC
Source organism: Mycobacterium sp. B14F4 (assembly GCF_039871645.1). Classification (NCBI taxonomy): domain Bacteria; kingdom Bacillati; phylum Actinomycetota; class Actinomycetes; order Mycobacteriales; family Mycobacteriaceae; genus Mycobacterium; species Mycobacterium sp. B14F4. The sequence continues at coordinate 371,201 of NZ_JBDPMF010000003.1, forward strand.
TGTTGGCGCCCTTGGGAGTTCCGGTCGTCCCACTGGTCAGGATGATGATCGACGAGTGCTTGGTCGCCTTGGGCGCGGGCGAACCGGAGCTGCGGTTGACGAAGTGCTCGAGCGTCTCGTCGGTGCTTCCCGCGGGCTCGTCGCCGGAGGCGGAGGCCGACGATTGATCTCTGTCGGGGTTGACGCCGAGCGCCCGCAGCCTGCCCAGCGGCGGGTCGGCCTTCGCCACCGCCTCGCAGTACTCGTCGTCGTAGATGATCAGCTGGGCGCCCTCGCGTTCGGACACCTCCTTGATCTGCGGGCCGGAGAACTCGCTGTTGAGCAGGATGATGCGGGCGCCCGCCCGGGCCGCACCGTAGACGGCGACCAGGAACCAGCGGTGATTGCGCGCCAGGATCGCGACGCCGTCGCCACCCTTGACCCCCTTCTCCAGGAGGCCGTTGGCGACGGCGTGCGCGGCGTGGTCGAGTTCTTCGAAGGTCATCTCACCGAAGTCGTCGATGACCGCCGTGCGATGCGGGGTCCGGCGCGCGTTGAGCGCAGGGATCATGCCGAACTCGCCCCAGCGCCGGATGTCGGCGAGCATCGCGGCGATGTTCTGCGGCGGTTCGAGCTTGAACGCGCCGGCGCCGAACATCTTGGCGGCGTAGTGCAACTCCGCCGATCCGCGTTCGGCGAGCTGCTGGGCCTTGGCGACGGCCTGCGACGGGAGATCGGTGAGCTTGACCATGAACCCACAATATGTGACCGGCGTCGCACCGCGGCCGGGAAACTACCATGACAACCATGGCCGCACCCCGGTATCTGGAGGTCGACGGCCTGCAGGTGCCCATCACCAATCCGGACAAGGTGGTGTTCGGTGACATCGGGCTCACGAAGGCGGACCTGATGCACTACTACCTCAGCGTCGCCGAGGGTGCGCTGCGCGGCGTGCGGGACCGGCCGATGACCCTCAAGCGGTTCGTCAAGGGCATCTCCGAAGAGGCCGTCTTCCAGAAACGGGCGCCGGAGAAACGGCCGGACTTCGTCGACGTCGCGGAGCTGAAATACGCGTCCGGCACGTCGGCCAAGGAGGCGGTGCTGCACGATGCCGCCGGCCTGGTGTGGGCGGTGAACCTCGGCTGCGTCGACCTCAACCCGCACCCGGTCCGCGCCGACGACCTCGCGCATCCCGACGAGCTGCGGGTCGACCTCGACCCGATGCCTGGCGTGGCATGGCCGCAGATCCTCACCGTCGCGATGGTGGCCCGTGAGGTGCTCGAGGACCACGGGCTGACCGCGTGGCCGAAGACGTCCGGTTCGCGGGGCTTTCACGTCTATGCCCGCATCGAGCGCCGGTGGCCGTTCAAATTCGTCCGGCTGGCCGCCCAGGCGGTGGCCCGTGAGGTCGAACGGCGCGCGCCCGACATCGCGACCGCGCGGTGGTGGAAGGAAGAGCGCGAGGGCGTCTTTGTCGACTTCAACCAGAACGCGTTCGACCGCACCGTCGCCTCGGCCTACTCGGTGCGTGCGACGCCGGACGCCCGGGTGTCGACCCCGCTGTCGTGGCCCGAGGTTCCCGGCTGCCGGCCGGAGGAGTTCACCGTGGCCACCGTGCCGAACCGGTTCGCCGAACACGGCGATCCGTGGGAAGGCATGGACGACGCGGCGGGTTCGCTGGACGAATTGCTCGACCTGGCCGACCGGCTCGGTCCCGCCGAGAAGGCGCCGCGCGGGCGCCGCGCACGCGAGGAGCAGAAGTCAGATAAGAAGGGCACCGGCCGCAGAGAATCGGTGAAGCCGCTGATCGAGATCGCGCGCACCAAGACCAAGGACGAGGCGATGGCCGCGCTCGACGAGTGGCGGCGACGTTACCCGTCGGTAGCCGAAAAACTCGAGCCCGCAGATGTTCTGGTTGACGGCATGCGCGGCCCCAGTTCGATCTGGTATCGAATCCGGATCAACCTGCAGCATGTGCCGCCGGCCGAGCGGCCGCCCCAGGAGGCGCTCCTTGCCGACTACTCACCCTGGGAGAACTACTCCGGGCCGCAGTGGATGCGGCGCGGCTGAAGGGTTTGCTGTGCCCGGCGTTTCCGCTTCCTTACCAAAGTATTAGCCGCCGCTCCCGGTTGCCTTAGATTGGCGCCTTAACTTGGGTGACAGGTCGAGGTGCTTCGAGGGGAGGCAGTGATGTACGGCAATCCGACATTCGACTGCGCAGGCGCCCAGCTTCACGCGGTCTGCCGGCAGCTCGCCGCGGTAGTGACCGTCGACGGGATGATCGACGACGCGAACATCGAGCGGGTCAGCGCGGTGGCACGCCGCTTCGTGCTCGCCGAGAAGCCCTTCGTGCTCGATCTGAGCGGCGTGACTTCGCCATCGGCGCAATGTGTTTCGCTGCTCTACGACATCGACGAGAGCTGCTTCCACGCCGATGTGGAGTGGTCGGTCGTCGCGAGCGAACCCGTCCTGCGGGTGCTGCGCGCGTCCGGCGCGGACTTCCCGATCAGCGAGTCGGTGCCGGACGCCCTGCATCATTTCGCCGACAGCATCGACCAACGCCGGCGACTGCTGCCGCTGTTGACCAAGAAGACGGCATAACGGAAGGCCGGTCACAACGTGCTCATCGATATTCGCTGGCTCGGTTTCCTGCTGGGCCGTCGGCACACGGCGCCCAAGCGCGCCGCCTCCGCCGCGCACTGACATCCCGTCGACACCCCGCCGGGGACGTCCTCGCAGTACCGAGGCGCACGACGCGATTCTCAATGCCACCCGCGCCATCCTCGTCGAGGACGGCTATGCCGACGTGTCGATGGACCGCGTCGCCAACCGCGCCGGCGTCGGCAAGCAGACCGTGTACCGGCGGTGGTCATCGAAGGCGCCGCTGGTGGCCGAGGCGATCATGGACGCCTATCGGGCAGGCGGTGGGCTGGAACTTCCGGACACCGGCGACCTTGCCGCCGATCTGAAGTCCTGGCTGACCGGGCACATCAGCGCGCTCGCCTCCGCGGAGAGCTCCGCGATGATCCGGGCGCTGGCCGCCGCCGCCGCCGAGGACCGGCGCGACGGCGAGGCGCTCTACCGCCAGCTGACCGGTCCTCAACGCGACGCGGTGCTGCAGCGGCTCCGCAGCAGCGCCGACGCCGGTCAGATCCGGCGCGATGCCGACCTCGCTGGGGTCGCGGATGCGATCATCGGCACGATCCTGTACCGCGAATTGGCGCGCCAGGGGGACTCGGACAACGCGGGCTTCGACGGCCTGGTGGATGTCCTGATCGGCGGACTGTGCACTGGATCGTCGACGGCATGAACGTGATCGGGTCCCGCCCGGACGGTTGGTGGCGGAACCGCGATCGGGCCATGGCCGCGCTGGTATCGCACCTCGAGCAGTGGAAGCCGCCGGGGGACGACGTCACGGTCGTGTTCGAACGCGCGCCGTCGCCGCCCATCGAGTCATCGGTGGTCACGGTGGCGCACGCCCCAGGGGCAGCGGCGAACGCGGCCGACGACGAGATCGTGCGGATGGTGTGCAACGCCGACGATCGCGCCGGCCTCTGCGTCGCGACCTCGGATCGCACGCTCGCCGAACGCGTCAGCGCGCTTGGCGCATCGGTCTACCCGGCGCGCCGCCTGCGCGATCTCATCGATCCGCGCTGACCCGCTCGGGCCGCCAGTCCGGTGAGCGGCCGAGATGGGTGAGCACTCGGTCGAGGTCACTCGCCCCGTCGACCGGCGCCAGGGCGTGGGCGAACGGCGAATTCGGCGTGTCGCGCACCTCGGTGTCCGGGACGGCCAGCGCCACGGGAAGCACCGCAGCTTCAACCTCGGGCGGCAACGCGAACGGCACACCGATACTTCGTGCGACGTCCCAGCCGTGCACGACGTAGTCGACGAAATGGAACCCGATCGCCATCGCGCCGGGAACCGTTGCGCCGGGACCAAATTCGGGCATCGCGAAGGACACGTCGAGCACCCCGTCGGCCCCGAATGCCTCCAGCACGTCGGCGGCGGCCGCGGCGTACGCCCCGGCCGGATCGGCGGCCACCGCGGCGGCCACCGTGGCCGGGTCCCACAGCGACAGGTCGGCGCCGTTGCCGCGCGCGGCCGCGGCGAACCCGTTGTGCTGCACGGTCATATGCGCCAGCAGGTCGCCGAGATTCCAGCCGGCACACGGTGTCGGCCGGCCGAGGTCGCCGATCGCCACCTGTGAGACGACGTCGACGGAGGCGGTCACGGCCGCTCGATGGAAGGGCCGAATATCATCATTAATATGCATATGCTTACGATAAGCAGATATAGATAATTACGCAATGCCTAATATCGTCTCGTGCCGCCGAAGCCCCGACGCCCGGACCTGGCGGCGATGCTGGCTCCGCTCATCCGTCGACTCATCGCCGCCGAGGGCCCCGTGCTGGCTGCGCACGGCCTGTCGATGTGGGGTTACAGCGTGTTGTGCGCGCTCGACGAGGCGCCGGTGCGAACCCAGGCCGCGCTGGCCGAGGCCATCGGCGCCGACAAGACGCGCATCATCGGGACCCTCGACGAGTTGCAGGACGGGGGCTACATCGAGCGTCGACCCGACCCCGCCGACCGGCGTGCCCGCCTGCTCGCGATCACCGACGCCGGCCGTGCGCTCAAGGACGCCGTGCAGGACGAGATCCAGCGCGGCGAGGAACGCTACCTGTCGGTGCTGTCGGCCTCCGAGCGGCGCGTGTTCCTGCGCGCGCTGCACGAGATGACGCGCGTCGACGAGACCCCATAGGGTCTAGAGAAATGAATCGCCTCGACCGCTACTTCGAGATCTCGGCTCGGGGGTCGACGGTCGCCGCCGAACTGCGCGGGGGCCTGGTCACGTTCATCGCGATGGCCTACATCATCGTGCTCAACCCGATCATCCTGTCGGGCGCCGACGACGTCACCGGGACCAGCCTGGATTTCGAGCAGGTGTCGGCGGTGACCTCGCTGGCCGCCGGTGTCATGACGATCCTCTTCGGCGCCATCGCGCGCTTGCCGTTCGCGTTCGCGGCGGGACTGGGCATCAACTCGTTCGTCGCGACCACGCTCGTCGGGTCGCTCACCTGGGCGGAGGCCATGGGCCTGGTGGTGATCAACGGGCTCATCATCGTGATCCTGGCGGCCACCGGGTTGCGCCGGCTGGTGTTCGACGCGGTGCCCATGCAACTCAAGCTGGCGATCACCGCGGGCATCGGGTTGTTCATCCTGTTCATCGGCCTGGTCGACGCCGGCTTCATCAGCTCCACCGGTGAGGCGTCGCCCCCCGTCGGGCTGGGCCGCGCCGGCGCGGGCTCGATCACCACGGTGCCCACCGTCGTCTTCGTGTTCACACTACTGCTGACCGGGATTCTGGTGGCCCGAAAAGTGAAGGGCGGCATCCTGATTGGCGTCGTGACCGGCACGGTCGTCGCGATCGCCATCGAGGAGACCTGGCATCTGGGTTCGACGGCGGATAACCCGGGTGGCTGGAGCCTGTCGGTGCCCGACCTGTCCGGTTCGCCGTTCGCCGTGCCCGACTTGTCACTGGTCGGCAACTTCAGCTTCGACAGCTTCGGCCGGATCGGCGTCATCGCCGCCACCATGTTCGTGTTCACGCTGGTGTTCGCGAACTTCTTCGACGCGATGGGCACCTTCACCGGCCTTTCTCGAGAGGCCGGACTGGCCGACGACCAGGGCACGTTTCCCCGGCTGCGCGCCGCGCTGATCGTGGAGGGCGCAGGAGCGGCCGTCGGTGGCGCGGCGTCGGCGTCGTCGAACACGGTGTTCGTCGAGTCGGGTGCGGGCATCGGGGAGGGTGCGCGCACCGGGCTGGCCAACTTCGTGACGGGCGCGCTGTTCCTCGCCGCGATGTTCATCGCCCCGCTGACGTCGATCGTGCCGACGGAGGTGGCCGCGGCGGCCCTGGTGGTCGTCGGCGCGATGATGGTGTCGCACCTGCGCCATGTCGACATCTCCGAGTTCTCGGTCGCCCTGCCGGTGGTGCTCACGGTGGCCGTGATGCCGTTCTCCTACTCGATCGCCAACGGCATCGGCGTCGGGTTCATCGCCTGGGCTGTGCTGCGGTCGGCAGCAGGAAAGGCCCGCGAGATCAGCCCACTGCTGTGGGTGGTCGCCGCGGGCTTCCTGTTGTACTTCGCGCGAGAGTGGATCGAGTCGCTGCTGGGGATCTAGCGATCCGCCTGGCGCTTCTCCTTCTCGGTCTCGGCGAGGTCCTCGATGCGGTCGGCCTGCGCCCGCTTGCTCGCAGCGTCGATGCGCTTGTCCTGCGCGTCGTCGAGTTTGGCTCCCGCGGCCTTGGCGGCGCTGCGCTCGGCCGCGTCGATCTGCGCCTGCTCCTGGACCTTGGCCTGCTCGACCGCCTCCTTGCGCTGGGCGGCGACCTCGTCGGCCTGCTTCTTGTCGGCGGCGATCCGCTCCTCGGTGTCCTCGATGGCCTCGCGCTTGCGCTGCTGCGCCTCGGCGCGGGCCTCCTTGGTCTCGCGGGTGGTCTCCTGGAAGGCCTGCTGCTTCTCCTGCAGCGCCTTCTCCTGGGTCGCCTTGAGTTCGGCCTCGGCCGCCCTGGTGTTCTCCTCGGCGGCCGCGTCGAGCTGCGCAGCGCGCCGCAGAGCGTCACTGCGCTCGAGCAGCGTGGCGCCGCGCTCGCGGACCGCCGAGTCGGCCAGCGCGGTGCCCACGGCGGTGTCGAGCATCCCCAGCGAGCGCTCGTACCACAGCCGGGCGGGCGCCTCGCTGTCCATCTGCGCGACGAACCGGTCCTCGATCAACTGCAGCGGCAGCCGGGCGACCTGGTATTGGAAACGCAAGAGCCGCAAGGGTAATTCGGTGATGGTCATGGTCAGCTCCTCAGTCGGTCTTCATGTTCTCGGCCTGACGCCGGATCCGTGCCGCTTCGGCGTGGGCGGTCGCCGACTCCTGGGCCGCCTGCCGATGATCGGCCAGTGCGTCGGCCAGTTCCTCGTCGGCTGACTGGATCTCCTCGCGCTGTTCGGCCTTGACCTCGGCCGCCTTGCGTTCGGCCTCGCGGTCGGCCTGCGCGCGCTCTGCAGCCAGGTCGCGGTGCGCGGCGTCTTCGGCGGCTCGCTTCTGCGCGGCCCGGTAGTCCTCCACCGCGCCTTTCTCCGCCGCGGCTTCGGCGTTGACCGCGGTGCGTTCCCGCGCGCCCTCCAGCCGGGCTTCCTCGGCTTGCTGCCGGGCCTGTTCGGCCTCGGCGTCGGCGGCGGCCTCGACGGTGTTGGCCTCCTTGCGCCGCTGAGCCTCGACCTGTTGCAGCTGGCCCTCGGCGGTCAGGGAATCGTTGCCGGTGACGGCGCCGAAGACTTCCTTTGCCTTGCCCTTCACCGAGTCGATCAAGCCTTCGCGCGCCTGATCGGCCTTGTCGTTGTCGGTCATCTGGCCTCCTCTCGCCCGCATAGATTCCACAATCGGGGCGAACCAAACCCCCTGTGTGCGGACGCCCAGCTCAGCGGACCGCGAACGTGGAGTTGAGGACCGTTTTCCGGTGTCCTGCGTGCCTCGACTCCACACTCGGCCCATCGGTCTGCTGGACGGCTGACATCATGTGGGGCGTGGCAGTCACGACGATCCCGGTCATCGCGCTGACCGGCTACCTCGGTGCGGGCAAGACCACGCTGCTCAACCACGTGCTGCGGGCGCCAGGCGCCCGGATCGGCGTGGTCATCAACGACTTCGGTGAGCTCAACGTCGACGCCGGCCTGGTAACCGGACAGGTGGACGAGCCGGCCTCGATCTCCGGCGGCTGCATCTGCTGCCTGCCCGACGACGGCGGCCTCGACGAGGCGCTGGCCAAGCTCGCCGACCCGAAGCTGGGGCTCGACGCCATCATCGTTGAGGCCAGCGGGCTGGCCGACCCGATCGCGATCTCGCGCATCATCCGGTTCAGCGGAGTGGATCGGGTGCGGCCCGGGGGCATCGTCGACGTCATCGACGCCGCAACGCATTTCGACACCGTCGACGACGGCGGCACCCCGCCCGCCCGGTACGGCGCCGCGTCGCTGGTGGTGGTGAACAAGCTCGATCAGATCCCGCCGGACCGCCGGGAGGGTGCCGTCGGCCGCATCGAAAAGCGGGTGCGCCGGCGCAATCCGGACGTGCACCTGGTCGGCGCGATCGCGGGGCGGGTCGATCCGGCGCTGCTGTACGACGTGTCCGACGCCACCGCCGCCGACGGCCAGCTGTCACTGCGGGAACTGCTGGTCGACGCCGAGACCGACGAGCACCCCCACGTACACGCCGACTCCGTCACCGTGACCAGTGCCGGGTGCGTCGACCCCGACGTCCTCATCGACCTTCTCGAGCAGCCGCCCGCGGGGGTCTACCGGATGAAGGGCACCGTCGCGGTGCGCTACCGGGAACGGATCCGCAATTACGTCGTGAACGTGGTCGGCACGTCCGTGCACATCGCGGCCGCACCGTCGACGTCGCGACCCAACTGCCTGGTCGCGATCGGCACGCACTTCGAAGTCAGTGACGTCGAGGCCCGGATGGAAACCGCGCTGCGCCCGCACGACGGTCCCCCGCCGACGACGGGTGTGCGGCGCCTGCAGCGCTACCGCCTGCTCAGCGTGTGAAGGTGCCTAGAGTGGGCACATGAGCGTCGCCGAGGAGCGCGCCGGGGTCGAGTTGACCAACCTCGACCAGCCGCTGAGCGAGGATGCCGACGCGACCAAACGCGACCTGGTCGACTACCTCGACGCGGTGGCCGATCGCCTCCTGCCCAACCTGGCGGGCCGCCCGTTGACGGTGCTGCGGGTCCTGCGCGGCCGGGCGCCGTTCATGCAGAAGAACGTGCCCAAGTACACCCCCGATTGGGTGAAGACCGTGTCGATGTGGGCGGAGTCGTCGCATCGCGAGGTCCGCTATGCCCTGTGCGACGACCGCCGCACGCTGCTGTGGCTGGCCAACCAGCGCGCGGTCGAATACCACCCGACGCTGGGCCTGGCCGACGACATCTACCGACCCACCCACCTCGTGCTCGACCTGGACCCGCCACCGGGCAGCGACTTCGGTGCCGTGGTGGCCGTGGCACAGCTTGTGCGCCAAGCGCTTTCGGACTGCGGCCTGGCCGGGGCGGTGAAGACCAGCGGCGCCAAGGGCGTGCACGTGTGCGTGCCCGTCGACGACAGCGCCCCGGTCGACGACGTCGCCGCGGCGACCAGGGCGCTGGCCGCGCGCGCCGAGGCGCTCGATCCCGCCCGCGCCACAACGGCTTTCATCGTCTCCGACCGTGACGGCAAGGTGTTCGTCGACTCGACCCGTGCGGGTGGCGCGACCGTCGTCGCCGCCTACAGTCCGCGGCTGCGGCCCGGCACACCCGTCTCGTTCCCGGTGGCGTGGTCCGATCTGGACCGGATCACCCCGGCCGATTTCACGGTGCACACCGCACTCGACGCGCTGGGCGGCCACGACCCGTGGGCCGAGGCGATGCCCGCGCCGCAGTCGCTGCCGCGAGACCTGATCGAGCACGGGCGGACCATTCCCGTGGCGCGGGTGGCCGCGATGCACGAAGGCAAGCGGCGGGCCCGGGCCCGCCGGGCGGGCGGCGGCTGACACGGTTGGCCCGGCCCGCCAACGGGTAGTCGGCTCCGGTGATCGGCGACACGGTTCGGCTGGTGCGCGGCACCGCGCTGAGGGCCGTCGGCGCCCTGCCGTTCGTCGGCCGCGCGCTGGTCTCCCGTCGCCGGCTCGAGCTCGACGGCAGCGTCATGTTCATCACCGGCGCCGCCCGCGGGCTGGGAGCCGAAATCGCCCGGCAGGCCCACGCCCGCGGGGCGCGGGTCGCCCTGGTGGGACGCCGGCTGGCACCGTTGCAGGACCTCGCCGACGAGCTTGGTGAGGGGGCGGCGGCCTTCTGCGCCGACGTCACCGACGCCGAAGCGTTGCAGCGGGCCGCGGCCGGCGCGGTCGAGACCTTCGGCGGGATCGACGTGGTGGTGGCCAACGCCGGCATCGCCCCGCCGTCGCGCACGGTCGCGACGATGACGCCGGAGGACTTCGAACGCACCGTGGAGGTCGACCTGCTCGGGCAGTGGCGCACGGCGCGGGCCACCCTGCCCAGCGTGACCGAACGTCGCGGCCACCTCATGTTCGTCGGCTCGATCTATGCCTTCTTCAACGGCGTGCTCGCCGCGCCGTACGCCGTCAGCAAGGCGGGCGTCGAGCAGCTCGCCAGGACCCTGCGGGTGGAGTTGGCCCGGCACGGGGCGACGGCGGGCATCGCCTACCTCGGCTTCATCGACACCGATCTGGCGACCGAGGTGTTCGCCGACGACCACGCCGCGGCGATCCGCAAGGTGGTGCCCGGATTCATCACCGCGCCGATGACCGTCGGGGACGCCGCCGCGGCCGTGCTGTCGGGGATCGAGCGACGCGCACCACGCGTCAGCGCGCCCGCGTGGGTGGCTGCGCTGCTGGCGGTCCGCAGCCTGACCACCGCGGTCATGGACCAGGTGCTGCTCACCAATCCCGTTGTCGCGCAGGCCATCGCCGAGGCCGAGGCCCCGGCCAAGCCATGACGAGTTGGCTGGACAGACTGCAGCGACGCCGCCGCCGCGTGGGCTTCGCCATCGCCGTGGTCTACAAGTACCTCGACGACCAGGGCGGGTATCTGGCCGCGCTGATCACCTATTACGCGTTCGTCTCCCTGTTCCCGCTGCTGTTGTTGATGACGACGGTGCTGAGCGTGGTGTTGGTGGGCCATCCGGACCTGCAGCAGCAGGTGGTGCAGGCAACGACGAGCCAGTTCCCGGTCATCGGCGGCCAGCTGCAGCGGCCGGAGCAACTCAGCGGTGGCGCCGTGGGTTTCGTCGTCGGCATCGCGGGCGCCCTCTACGGCGGTATGAAGGTCGGCCAGGCCCTGCAGAACGCGATGGACTCGGTCTGGGCGGTGCCCCGTCACAACCGGCCCGACCCGATCCGGTCCCGGTTGCGCAGCCTGCTGTTGCTGTTGGTGCTCGGGTCGGCGGCGATCGCGGCGACCGTCCTGTCGGCGGCGGGCCACGCCACCGCCGGCCTCGGCTGGTTCGGCAAGGTGGGTGTCGTCGTCGCCACGGTGGCGATCAACGCCGCGATCTGTCTGGTGGTGTTCCGCGTGACGACCACTCGGCCCCTCACCTACCGCGAGGTGCTGCCCGGTGCGCTCACGGCCGCGGTGGTCTGGCAACTCCTGCAGTGGTTCGGCGCGACCTTCGTCGCCCATACGGTCAGGTCGACGAGCGCCACCAACAGCGTCTTCGCGCTGGTGCTGGGCCTGCTGGCGTTCCTGTACCTGGTCTCGGTGACGCTGGTGCTTTGCGCGGAGCTCAACGTCGTACGGGTCGACAAGCTCTACCCGCGGGCGCTGCTGACGCCTTTCACCGACGACGTCGACCTCACTTCTGCCGACCGCAAGACCTACACTCGCAGGGCGAAAGCCGAGCGTGTCAAGGGTTTTCAGCGTGTCAGCGTGCGGTTCGACGAGCCGCGCGACGCGCAGTGACGCTCAGCAGTTCGGAATGCGTTGGCCGATGATCTGATCGGCTTCCAGCCCGGCCAACTCCTCGCCTGACAGACCCAACTGCCCGAGGATCTCTGCATTGTGTTGGCCGAGCGTGGGCGGTGGCAGCCGGTGATGCGCGGCGGGTCCCGGGCTGATCAGCATCGGCCAACCCGGGTACCTCGTCGACCCGGTGATGGGGTGTTCAAGCTCCTGGTAGAAGCCACGGACATCGAGTTGGGGGATCTCGTACATCCGGTCGGCGGTCATGACCCGCTCGGCTGGGACACCCAGCGTGGCAAGCGCTTCGGTGGCGTTCTCGGCGGTCATCGTCGACGTCCACCGCGCCACCACCGCGTCGAAGGCGTCGTGGTTCGCCAGGCGCGCGGCGGCAGTGGCGAACCGCGGGTCGTCGCGCAACTCGTTCGCGCCCATCGACTCGGCCAGTGCCGCCCAGTCGCCGTCGTCGCGAACCGACAGCGCCAACCAGTCGTCCTCACCGCTCGTGGGATAGACGCCCTGGGAATACCCCCGGTGGCGGTTGCCTTCACGCGATGCGACGGCACCGGTCAGCGAGAACTCGATGACGGGCTCCGCGGTGACCGCGGCACCCGCTTCGATCTGGGCGACTTCGATCAGCTGTCCCTCACCGGTGCGCTCACGATGTCGCAACGCCGCCAGCAGTGCGACACCCGCATGCACTCCGGCGATGGGATCGGCGGGGCCCTGCAGATTGCAGGGCGGGCCGTCGGGATAGCCGGTGACGGCGGATATTCCGGCCAGCTGTTCGATGTTGAGCGCCCATCCGACATAGTCGCGCCAGGGACCTTCGAGGCCGAAGCCCGGCATCCGCACCATGATCACGTCGGGGTTGATCTGAACCAATGATCCGTAGTCGAGCCCGAACTGTTCGACCACCCGGGGGGAGAAGTTCTCGACCACGATGTCGGCGTCGGCGGCCAGTCGCAGTGCAATCTCGCGTCCGCGTTCGGAGTTCAGGTCAAGCGTCAGGTCGCGCTTGTTGAGATTGGTGCCCTGCCACAGCGGACCGCGCTCGTACCAGTCGTCGCCCTGGCGAATGAGCGCACCCGAGAAGCGGTGACCGTCGGGGCGTTGGATCGACTCGACCTTGATGACGTCCGCTCCGAACGCGCCGAGGTAGCACGTGAGATACGCACCGGCCCAGAACGTGCTGAGGTCCAGGACCCTCAACTCGCCGAGGGGCAGCGCGGGATCGACCGCGGGGTTGCGCGGGGCGGAATCCGCTGCCGTAGATTGTGTTTTGGACAGCCGGAACGGTGCACCGGGCCGCTGGAACCGCCATCCCGTACCACCGCCGTCGATGAAGAAGCCACGAGCCTGGTACTGCGGGCAGGCCAGGATCGAAGCGCCGTCATTGACGGGAGCGGCGGGGATCCGCATCGCCTGACTCAATTCGACGATGTCGGAGACCCGTTGGCCGTCCAGCCACGGCTGCACCTTGGCGAAGAATTCGTCTCGCTGCGGGCCGCCGAGCATGATCGCCAACTGGTCCTCACCGAACTCGGGCAACCCGACCATCGCGCACACATCGAGCCAGTGCTGTCCGGTGAGGCAATTGATACCGACCCAGCCGTCCGCGGCGCGCACGATGCCGAGCATGGGCGCGGCTCTCGCATTCGTCGGCAGTCCCATGCTTTTCAGCCGTTCGGCCATCAGCATCGGGTAGGGCAGGGTGCACAGCAATGACTCGAACGTCGACACGTCCACCTCGACCGGCCGGCCCGAGACGCCCGCCGCGGTGCGCAACCCCGTCAGTGCACCGAGGGCCGCGTAGCTGCCGGCGACGTACTCGGGGATACGGCCGCCCGCCTGGACGGGTGCACGGCCGAACTCGCGGCAGTTCACCCAGCCCGATGCCGCCTGCAGCGTCAACGGCGTCGTCTGCCGGTCGCGCATCGGGCTGTCCTGGCCGAAGTCGGAGATCCGCACGATCACCACATTCGGGTTGATCCCGGCGATGCTCTCGGCGTCGAGCCCCCACTCACGACGGTCCGGGGAGCTCGCAGCCAGGTTCTCCACTACGATATCGGCCGTGGCGATCAGCTCGTGCGCCTTCGTGACGTCGCCGGGGCGCTCCAGATCCATTGTGCGGCTCCGCTTCCCGGCATTGAGGTACTCGAAGAGGCCGCTGCGATTCGGGTCGGCCACGCCACCGGGAAACGGTCCCCAGCTCCGCAGCGGGTCGCCGCCGGGCGACTCGATCTTGTACACCTGCGCGCCCAGGTCGGCGAGGAGCTTGGTGCAGTACGGGGCGGTGATCTCGGTGCCGAGTTCGACCACACGGACGCCGGCCAGTGCGCCGGTCACGCGGGAACGCCGATCGCCTTGGGTTCCATGTACGCGTGCAGGCCGATTAGGCCACCCTCGCGGCCGATGCCGCTCTGCTTGAAGCCGCCGAACGGTGCATCACCGGCGACCGTGCCGTTGATGGAGATCTGTCCGGTGCGGATGCGGCGAGCCAGTCTCACGGCGCGTTCGACGTCGACGCCCCAAATGGCGCCGCCGAGGCCGTACTGGGTGTCGTTCGCGATGCGGACGGCGTCGTCGTCGTCGCAATATCGCAATACTGTCAGCACGGGACCGAACACCTCCTCCTGGGCGATCCGGGCGTTCGCCGCCACCCCGGCGAGGACGGTCGGTTCGTAGAAGAACCCACGGTCGAGGTCCTCGGGTCTGCGGCCGCCGGCCACCACCGTCGCACCGTCGCGCACGGCCTGCATCACGAATCCTTCGACCCGGTCGCGGTGAGCCCGGCTGATCAGCGGCCCCATCTGCACGGTCGCGTCAATTGTGTTACCCACCTTGACGCCTCGGGCCAGCTTCCCGAGCCTGTCGACGACGTCGTCGTGCAGTGAGTCGGGTAGCAGCAGCCTGCTGTTGAGGATGCACGCCTGGCCCGCGTGCATCGTCAGGCTCTCGAACAGCACGCGTTCCAGCAGTTCGTCGGTGACGTCGAGGTCGTCGAGGAAGACGCTGGCCGACTTGCCGCCGCACTCGAGCAGGATGCGCTTCATACCTGTGGCCGCACCCGCCATCACCTCCCGTCCGACCGCCGAGCTACCGGTGAAGCTGACCATGTCGATCCGCGGATCGGTGGTCAGCAGCTTGCTCGCCGCAGTGCCGGACGGCGTCACCACGTTGACCACCCCGGGCGGAATGTCGGTGTGTTCGTCGATGATTCGCGCCAGCGCCAAACCCGCCAATGGCGTCAGCGGCGACGGCTTGAGCACTACGGTGTTGCCCGCGGCCAGCGCGCTGCCGAGTTTCATCACGTTGAGCGTGTGCGGGAAATTCCACGGCGTCAGCACCGCGACGACGCCGAGCGGTTCGTAGCGCAACAGCGTGGTGCCTGCCGCTCCCCACGCGTCAATGGGTTGTTCGACAGGTTCGACGGCAAGCTCGCCGGCGTGGCTCACCATCATTGCGGGCCCTTCGACATGGAACATCCGCTCGTTTGCTGAGCACCCCCACTCCCGCTGTGCCAACGCGTAGAAGTCGTCGGCCCGTTCGAGCAACGCCGTTCCGAGTTGCTGCAGGCAGCCAGCGCGCTCCGCTGGTGCGAGGCCGGACCAGACACCCGAGTCGAACGCGCGGCGCCCCGCATCGATCGAGGTGGCCACCTGCTCGACGCCGGCGTCGGGCGCGGTGGCGATGACGTCTTCCGTCGCCGGGTCGACGTCTTCGTACCGCCCGCCGTCTGGCTCGACCCACCGGCCGTCGATGAAGTGTCCGTACGTGTCGACGAGGGCAGGCGACTCGGTCATGGCGATCCTCGCTATGGGGTCCGACATTTCGACACAGTATGTGCCGATGTAGGCCACACCCGTCAAGCGCTAGCTGACCAGACCGGCGTTGACACTGCACCAGCACATCCGGTAGACAACAGTATCGGACATTTACGCCAAATATGTCCGGTATCGACCGAATTCAGGGAGGCTTGTGTGCAGACGACGGTCCCCCTGCATTCGCCAGATTTCTACGCGGGTGACCCGTATCCGGCGTACCGCGACCTTCGGGCCGCCTCGCCGATCGTCTGGAACGACGTCACCGACTTCTGGGCGCTGCTGAAGTACGACGACATCCGGTTCGTCTCCGGGCACCCGCACTTGTTCTCGTCCACCAGCGGCATCACGATCCCGGACCCAACCCAGCCCGAACCGGTGCAGGAGGGCAACCTGATCTTCACCGACCCGCCGCGGCACCGACAGCTGCGCAAGCTCATCAACTCGGGTTTCACCCGTCGGCAGGTGACGTTGCTGGAGCCGAAGATCCGACAGATCGTCCAGGGCATCCTCGACGGCCTCGATGTGTCCGGACCTCTCGAATTCGCCGAGCAGGTGGCCGCCCCGCTGCCGACCCGGCTGATCGCCGAGATGCTCGGGGCACCACCGGACGATTGGGAGCAGTTCCGCGCGTGGTCGGATGCGGCCGTCGGCACCGCCGACCCCGACATCGAACTCGATCACAGCGTGGCTCTCGGGCAACTCTACGAGTACTTCACGAAGCTCATCGCGGCCAGGCGCTCGGGTGAGATCGCGGGAGGAACCGACCTGCTGAGCATCCTGGCCTCCGCCGAGGTCGACGGCGAGCGCCTCAGCGACGCGGACCTGCTGAACTTTTCGTTCCTGCTGCTGGTGGCGGGCAACGAGACGACCCGCAACCTCATCGCACTCGGCACCCTGTGCCTCATCGAGCATCCCCAGCAGTTCGCCATGCTGCGCGCGGATCCGGCACTGCTCACCAGTGCCGTCGAGGAGATGCTGCGCTACACCAGCCCCGTCACGCACATGGCCCGCAAGGCCACCGAGGACGTCGAGATCCGCGGACAGCTGATCAAGAAGGGCGACACCGTCGTCATGCTCTACGGTGCGGCCAACCGCGACGAGGAGATCTTCGGGCCAACCGCCGAGAACTTCGACATCACCCGTAACCCGAACCCGCACATCGCCTTCGGCTGCGGTGAACACGCCTGTCTGGGAGCGCAACTCGCGCGTTTGGAGGCCCGAATCTTGTTCGAGATCCTGCTCGGCGCCTATCCGAGCATCGAACTCGCGGGCGACGTCACCCGTCTGCGCGCCACGATGGTGCCCGGCGTGAAGCGGATGCCCGTGCTGCTCGGAGCGGGGGGCTGATGGACTTCGACTACACCCCCGAACAGGAACAGCTCCGCAAGGAGTACCGCGAGCGACTGGAAGCGGTCATGACTCCCGAACGGCGGGCGGCTGTTTCAGGCCAGATGGAAGGCGGCGCGGCGGTCGCCGAGTGCAGACGTGCCCTCGGTGAGGCCGGTCTGTTGGGAGTCGCGTGGCCGACGGAGTACGGCGGCGGCGGGCTCAGTGCGCTGGAGCAGTACATCTTCGCCGAAGAGGCCCGGCGAGCGAGCGCACCCCTGCCGATGATCACCCTCAACACCGTGGGGCCGACTCTCATGCAGTTCGGCACCGAGGAGCAGAAGAACCGGTTCCTGCCCGCGATTCTCAAAGGCACCGTCGAATTCGCCATCGGCTATTCCGAACCAGGTGCGGGCAGCGATCTCGCCTCTCTGCGGACGACGGCGGTGCGCGACGGCGACGAGTACGTGATCAACGGATCGAAGATGTTCACCAGCGGAGCCGAGTACGCCGACTACATCTGGCTGGCGGCACGCACCGACCCCGACGCCAAGAAGCACAAGGGCATCACGCTGTTCATCGTTCCGACCCGTTCGCCGGGCTTCTCGTGGAAGCCCTTGCACACCATGCCCGGGGTGTCGACGTACTACACGTTCTACGACGACGTCCGCGTGCCGGCCGATGCCATCGTGCTCGGCGAGAACGAAGGTTGGACGCTGATCACCAACCAGCTCAACCTGGAGCGGGCCGCGCTCGGCAACCTTGGCGCGCTGGAACCGTTGTTCGATAAGGCGCTCAGGTGGGCAACGACAACGGTTCTCGACGACGGTTTCGTCATCGATCGACCATGGGTTCAGCAGTCGCTCGCACGCGTCGAGGCTCAGGTGGCCGCCTATCGGTTGCTGAATCTCCGGGTGAACGCCGCCATGACCGCCGGTGGTCTCGGGATGGGAGAAGCTTCCGCCGCAAAGGTGTTTGGCACCGAGCTGACGCAGCAGGTCGCCAGGGAGCTGCTGGAAGTGCTCGGCCAGGACGGCACCCGCAACGGCAGCGCCGCGCCCCTACAGGGTGAGCTCGAGCACGCGTACCGGCTCGCCGTGATCAACACCTTCGGTGGCGGCGCGAACGAGCTGCAGCGCGACATCATCGCGATGGCAGGCCTGGGCATGCCGCGGGCGCCTCGCGACCTGCGAGCCGGCGCCAAGTAGAGAGGGCATCCGTGACCGTGATGACGAAAGACGAACTGCGCAAACGCCTGGACGCGCTGATCGGGCAGCCCATCAGCGCCGGCCAGCCCGTCAAGGCGCCGGATCCGGTCAATGCGGCCATGATCCGCCACTGGGCGTACGCGCTCTCGGATATGAACCCCGCGTACCTGGACCCCGAGTGGGCGGCGCGATCCCGCTACGGCGGGGTCGTATCGCCGCCGGTGATGCTGCAGAGCTGGACCATGGCGCCGCCGAAGCTCGAAGGCATTCACGAACGCGGCGGCGTCCCGGTCGAGATCGAGAGCAACCCGTTGCAGTTCCTGGCCGAAGCCGGTTACACCGGGATCGTGGCGACGAACTCGGAGTTCGAGATCGAGCGCTATCCGCGCGTCGGTGACGAGATAACCGCCGAGACGGTGTTCGAGACGATCTCCGACGAGAAGAAGACCGCGATGGGCAACGGTTTCTTCGTCACATGGATCACCACGTACCGCGACCAGAACGATGAGGTCGTCGGCCGTCAGCGGTTCTGCACGCTTCGATTCAGGACGGGCAGCTGATGGGCAACCGCCTCGCACCGACGATGAACCGCGACAACCAGTTCTTCTACGACGGGCTGCGGCAGCACAAACTACTGATCCAGTGCTGCAGTGACTGCAAGACGCTGCGCGTCCCACCCCGGCCGATGTGCGCACGTTGCCAGTCGCTGAACTGGGACGCCGTCGAATCAGCCGGGCGGGGAGCGGTTTACAGCTATGTGATGCCACAGTATCCGCCGCTGCCGTTCTTCGAATATCCCTACATCGTCGTCCTGGTCGACTTGGAGGAGGGCGTCCGGATGGTGTCGAACCTGCGCGACATCGACCCCGCCGACGTCAAGGTCGGCATGGCGGTCGAGGTGCGTTACCAAGCGTTCAACGACGACGGCCTGGTCCTGCACCAGTTCCGTCCGGCGGCCCTGTAGGCGCACAGATGGACTTCACCTTCACCGAGGAACAAGTGGCGGTCGGCAAGGTCGCCCGTCAGTTGTTCGAGCACCGGACCACCCCCGAGCACCTGACGTCGCTGGAGGACGACGGCACCCGGCACGACGCCGCACTCTGGGCTGAGCTCGCCTCCGCCGACCTGCTCGGCATCGCCCTGCCCGACTCGGTCGGCGGGACGGGCGGCAGCTTCCTGGAGCTGGCTATGCTGCTCGTCGAGGTGGGCTGGAGCGTGGCGCCGGTGCCCGCCTACGCGACGCTGCTGCTTGGCGCGGACAGCATTGCCCGCCACGGTGATTCGACGATTCGGCAGGAGTACCTGCCCGGCGTCGTCGCCGGGACCCGCATCCTGACCGCAGGCATCGCGGAGTCCGGGCGATCCGACCCTTGCCGCCCGCGGACGATGGCACGGCGCGACGGTGGCGGCTGGCGACTGGACGGCTCCAAGCAACTGGTACCGGCCGGGCAACTCGCCGATGCGATGGTGGTGAGCGCCACGGCCGACGGCACTGCCGGGTTGTACCTGCTCGACCTCGATTCACGGGGTGTCGACGTGCGACCGGTGACGGTCACCAACGGTGAGCCGTACGCCGACGTGGCACTCGACGGCGCGGTGGTGCGCGCCGGGCATCGGCTCGAGGCGGGTCCGGACGCCGTCACGTCGCTGCGCTTGCGGGCGCTGATCGGTTTGGCCGCCATGCAATTGGGCGTAACCGAGCGGGCGCTGCGGATCGCGGCGTCCTACACCTCGGAGCGCGAGCAGTTCGGCAGGCCGATCGGATCCTTTCAGGCAGTACAGCAGCGGATGGCGGACGCGTTCATCGACGTCGAGGCGATTCGGTGGACCGCCTGGCATGCGGCCTGGCTCGTCGCCGTAGGACGTCCCGTCGAGCGGGAAGCGGCCATCGCAAAGTTCTGGGCCGCTGAGGCGGGAGCTCGCGTGGCGGCCACCGCACAACAGGTGCACGGCGGCATGGGTATCGACATCACCTACCCGTTGTCGCGATATTTCCTGTGGGCCAAGCAGATCGAACTATCACTCGGGTCGGCGTCGGAGCAGCTGGCCCGCCTCGGCAGCACCTATCGGGAAGGAATCCGATGACCTCGACCGTCAGCCGCACCCAGACCCTGGCGTGGGAATCGATCACCCTCGGCGACGCCGTCACGCCGATGGAGGTCCCGGTCACCACGACCCTGATCGTCGCGGGTGCCATCGCGTCGCGGGACTACATGCCCGTCCACCACGACCGTGACTTCGCTAATTCGCAAGGCTCGACGGACATCTTCCTCAACATCCTCACCACGAACGGGCTGTGTGTGAAGTTCCTGCACGACTGGGCCGGCCCGGAGGCGATGGTGAAGAAGCTGTCGATCCGGCTCGGTGTACCGGCGTATCCGAACGACCCGCTGACCTTCACCGGGAGCGTGACCCGCAAGGCTTCCGCCGACTCCGAAGGCCTCGCCGAGGTGACGTTCAAGGGCACCAACAGCCTCGGCGACCACGTCTCGGGCACCGCGGTGCTCAGCTTCCTCGACGGGGCGAGCGCGTGACCGGCATCGGCGGGAGAGCCGCGATCGTCGGCATCGGCCAGACCGAGTTCTCCAAAGAATCGGGCCGCAGCGAGATGCAACTGGCCTGCGAGGCGGTCAAGGCCGCGGTGGACGACGCGGGCCTGAAACCCGCCGATGTGGACGGCATGGTGACCTTCACCGTCGACGAGAACGAGGAGATCGAGGTCGCCCGCAACGTGGGCATCGGCAATCTGACGTTCTTCACCCGCGTTCCGCACGGCGGCGGCGCAGCGGCCGGGACCGTGCTGCAGGCCGCGATGGCGGTCGCGACCGGGGTGGCCGAGGTCGTGGTGTGCTACCGCGCCTTCAACGAGCGGTCCGGGTTCCGGTTCGGCGGCGCAGGGCGCCAGCCGACCGCACTTCCGTTATGGCTGGCCCCGTACGCGCCGTTCGGGCTCATGACACCGGCGGGTTGGGTCGCGCTGCACGCGCAGCGGTACATGTCCACCTACGGCGCGACGAACGAGGATTTCGGCAAGATCTCGGTGATCGACCGCAAACACGCCGCGAACAATCCGGACGCCTGGTTCTACGAGCGGCCGATCACCCTGGCGGATCACCAGAACTCGCGGTGGATCATCGAACCGGTGCTTCGGTTGCTCGATTGCTGCCAGGAGAGCGACGGCGGGGTAGCGATCGTCGTCACCAGTGCCGAGCGGGCACGAGACCTGGCCAAGGCGCCGGCGGTGATCACTGCGGCGGCGCAGGGCGCTGCCTACGACGGTGAGGTGATGACGAGCTATTACCGCGAGGACATCGCCGGGCTCCCGGAGATGGGTGTCGTCGGTGACAAGCTCTGGCGCGACTCGGGTTTGACGCCTTCCGACATCACCACGGCGTTCCTCTATGACCACTTCACCCCGTTCGTGTTCACCCAACTGGAGGAACTCGGCTTCTGCGGACGCGGCGAAGCCAAGGATTTCGTCTCCGTCGACGAATTGTCGGTTGGCGGTTCACTGCCGATCAACACGAACGGTGGGCTGCTCGGTGAGGCGTACATCCACGGGATGAATGGCATCACCGAGGGCGTCCGGCAGATCCGTGGTACGTCGTACAACCAGGTGGACGACGTCGAACACGTGCTGGTCACATCTGGCACCGGCGTGCCCACCAGCGGACTGATTCTCGCACCGGTGTAGTGGCTTATGGTCGTTGCCATGACGCAGGCGACTGCGACCGAGACCCGCGAGGCGATCATCGCGGGCGCATTCGCCTGCTTCCGTACCTACGGGCTACGCAAGACCACCATCGTCGACATCGCCCGCAAGTCCGATGTGTCGCGCAGCACCATCTACGAGTACTTCAAGGACAAGGCCGCGATTGTCGAGGCGTGCGCCGAGGCGGCGTCGCAGCGGTTCTACCGCAACATGGCCAAGGTCGTGAACCGCGGCGAATCCATGGAGGACAAGCTGGTCAACGCGTGCGTGTTCGTCACGCAGGCACGCCGGGTGGTCGAAGGCGAAAAATACTTCGACGAGGAGGAAGTCACCGTACTGCTCACACGCGACTCGGCGGTGCTGCTGCAGGAGTGCGCCGATTTCGTCGCGCCGTATCTCGCCGCGGGCCGAGTCACGGGCGAGGTGCGCAGGGATCTCCACGTCGGGGCGGCAAGTGAGTGGATCGCACGAATAATGTTCTCGCTCTTCAGTACTCCCTCTCCTACCGTCGACATGCGCGACGATGACGCGGTCGCAGACTTCGTCCGCGCATTCCTCGTGCGCGGACTGGCCGACGAGCGGACGGCCCGTCCGCGTCGTACGGCCGACGCCTGAGCTGCTTACGGAGGCCCGTTGAAATCCAAGGCGGCGGTGTTGCGCGGGGTCGGCGTCGACTGGGAGGTCGCCGACGTCGAACTGGACCCGCCCCGCGCCGGCGAGGTGCTGGTCAAGATGGCCTACGCCGGCATCTGCCACTCCGACGAGCACTTCTACACCGGCGACAGCGTGCCGAGTGCCGAGATGGAGGAGATGATGCGGGCCTCCGGCGTGCCGGCGCCCGAATGGTTTCCCATGCTCGGCGGACACGAGGGCTCGGGTGTCGTCGAGGAGGTCGGACCCGAGGTCAAGACCCTCAAACCCGGTGACCACGTTGCCATCTCGTTTCTTCCGGCATGCGGCAACTGCCGCTGGTGCGCGACCGGACACACCTATCTCTGCGACGTCGGTACCGACATCTACAACAAGGCCATGACCACCGACGGGACCCGGCGCCGTCATCTCGGCGACGAGGACCTGATGGCCATGATGCAGGTCGGCACGTTCTCCGAGTACGTCGTCGCATCCGAGCGGTCACTGGTCAAGATCCACGATTGGATTCCGCTGGAGGCAGCGTCGCTCGTTTCGTGTGGCGTGACAACCGGTTTCGGCTCCGGATCGGTGGCCGCGGGCACCGAGCCCGGCGACACCGTCGTCGTCGTCGGCGTCGGCGGCATCGGCATGAACGCCGTGCAGGGCGCGAAAGTCGCCGGAGCCAAACACATCGTGGCCGTGGACCCCAACGAGTTCAAGCGCGAGACCGCGCCCACGTTCGGTGCGACGCACACGGCCGTCGACGCCGGTGCCGCACTGGACCTCGTCAAGAAGATCACCTGGGGCGTCATGGCCGACCGCGTCGTGCTGACGCCGGGTGTGGTGCCGCCCGATCTCGTGATGGTGGCAATGGCGCTACTGCGCAAGGGCGGTACCTGTGTCCTCACCGGCATGGCCAAGGTCAGCGACATGATGGTCCCGCTGATCCTGCCCGACATGGTCAGCTCCTGTAAGACGCTCAAAGGGGTGCTCTACGGCGAGATGAACCCCCGAGACGCGATGCCGAAACTGTTGTCGATGTACGAAGCCGGCATCCTCAAGCTCGACGAACTCGTCACCCAGAAGTACAAGCTCGACGACATCAACGAGGCGATGAAGGATCTCCGGGCCGGACGCAACATCCGCGGCGTCATCGCCTTCTAGGGACACGGTGAAGTCTGAGCCATCTGGGGTGGAGCCCGTGCCCCGCCGATTATCTTGCGGAAGACGCGAGGTGCCATGATCCCCGGCTCGGCATACCCCAAGATGTCGATCGGCCGCGAAGGCGAACAGTCGTCGACGCGGATCACCCGAAAGTGGCTCGGCGACATCAGCTTCGACGAACTGCAGTTCACCTACGACATGTCCTACGACGCCAATCCCCTCGGCCAGGTGTGTCTGGGCCGCGTCCACGACGGCCGGGTCGAAGTCGCGATCGCCGGCGGCGCCGAAGACGTGTTCTCCCCCGGCGACGTGGCCCTCGTCTCGCCGCCGGAACTCCCGTATTCGGGACGGGTCTTCGCGGCCACATATGACGTGACCATGTTCGACCCCACTTGCTCACCGCGTCGCGTCACCGGCCTCGGGCCGCTCCGACGAGCCCGTTCGGCTACTCGGCCACCGGCCGCGGTCGAGCAGGGCGGCCCGTCAACTCGACGCCGCGATCGACTTCGTGCGTGCCGCGGTGCACGCGAGGATACCGAGACGTCCCCGCTCGTCGCCGCCTCGACCGCGTCGTTCCTGGCGTCGATGGTCATCGCCACCCTGCCCACGAACGCCGCGCTGAACCCCGACGCCGCCGACCGCGCCGCCGTCCACGTCACCGCGCGCACCTTGCAGTACACCTTCCGGCGCTGCCTCGACACCTCGCCGATGGAGTACCTGCGCCGGTTCTCCGCGCTGTACCGCCGCACCTACGGACGGGCGCCGTCGACGACGCTGCGGGGCTGACCTGCACGGCACGCGGCCTCGCATTGCGGTTCGACCTCCGAACGTTGTGGCGATCGCACTCGTGGGGAATAGTGACCGGTGGTACCTCTCGCAAGTTCGGCTGAAAACCGTGGTCGGTGCGGATCCTGGACGCCGACTCATGAGGAGGCTTGCATGGGCTTCGAGGCCGGTCCTGACGTCACATGGACTTCTGTGCCTCACCCTGTGCTAGTGGTCAGTCGAGCGGGAGTCGTGACAGGGCTGAGCGAGTCGGCGCGATCCGTACTCCCGGGCGCTGCGACGGGCTGCCCGCTGCGGCAGTTCGCGCCGCCGTGGCTCTCGCGTGCGCACGACGATTTCGTCCGACCCGGACCGCAGCCGCCGAAGACTTCGGGCATCGTGGGCGGGCGCGAGTTCACCGCACACCCCACTGCGTTGCCCGGTGATCGGGTGGCGTGGTGGCTGATCGAGGACGTCGGTCGCTCACTGCATGACATCGAGTCGGATCTGGCCCGCGAACGGGAGCGCGCGACGTTTCTGGACGGAGCATCCGCCGTGCTGATGGCGTCGCTGAATTACGACCGCTGCATGGAGGCCGCCGCGCACTTGGCCGCCCGGCGTCTCGCCGAGGCTGCGGTGGTGGTCGCGCCCCCGAGCGGACGCCGAGCGCTCATTGTCTGCAGTGGCTCCAACGGCGCGGTTGAACAGCGCCGAGTCGACGCCGACCCGACTGATGTGGCCGGCCTCGGCGAGGCGCTTCGCTGCTTCCCTCCGGTGCCCCCTCGTTGGATCGACCCTGCGGCGTTGCCGGACTGGCTTATCCCCGAGCATTTCGCCGGCCCAGTCGGGTCGGCGGTGATCACACCGCTGCCGGGACACGGCGTAGCGGCGGGTGCGCTGGTGCTGCTGCGGCGCGACTCGCGTTCCGAGTTCGATGGAGGTGAGGAACTGTTCGTCCGGTCGTTCGCGGCGCGCGCCGGTGCGGCCCTGTCCGCGGCGCGACTGTTCGCCGAGCAGTCGTCGCTCACCCGCACACTGATGCGCGAACTGCTTCCGCCCCGGTTCAACCGGCTGCACGGGTTGGAACTCGCAGGCGGCTACCGGGCTTCCGAGGACCACGAGCTTGTCGGCGGCGACTTCTACGACGCCCATCCCGCGAACAGGCCGGAAGACGAGTCGCTGGTCGTACTCGGTGACGTCTGCGGCAAGGGCCTCGAGGCGGCTGTGCAGACCGGCAAGATCCGCAACACGTTGCAGGCGCTGGCACCGCTGGCCGGCAATCACGAATGCGTTCTACGACTGCTCAACAGAGCACTGTTGGGTCCTGACGGCACCCGCTTCGCCACCCTGGTACTGGCCTCTGTCTGGCAGCGCGACGGCGCGTTCATGCTGCGACTGACGTGCGCCGGGCACCCTGCACCGTTCATCCTGCGCAACGACGGCAGGGTGGAACGGGCCGACACGCACGGCACACTGGTCGGCGTGTTGCCACAATTCACGGCGCAATCGTTCGAGACCTCGCTGGACCCAGGCGAAACGTGCCTGCTCTACACCGACGGCGTGACGGAGGCGCGCGGCGGGCCTCTGGGCGACGACATCTTCGGCGACGAGCGCCTGTCGGCCGCCCTCGAACAGTGTTCGGGATTGCCCGCCGAAGCCGTGGCGGAGCGGATCATGATGGTTTCCGCGCAGTGGGTGAACGGCCGCCCGCACGACGACATGGCGGTAGTGGCCATGACGGCCCCACGCGGAAACCGCTCGACCGCTGCCGGTGGACAACCCGCGGGTTGGTACCCGACGTGAGCACTCCTGACACCAGCACTCCGGCTGTCACCCCCGACCTGCAGGCCTTGAGGGAGCGGTTGTGGGCAGCGGTCATCGACCGCGACGAGTACGCCGCGGCGGCCACCGTCTGCGGGGCCGTGGATGCGGCCGTGACGCCCGAGGACGTGCTGCTCGACGTCATCGCGCACGTGCAACACCGGGTCGGCACCGAATGGGCCGCGAACCGGATCACCGTCGCCCAGGAGCACGCCGCCACCGCGATCAACGACCACGTGATCGCGCTCTTGTCGCACCATCCGGCCTGTCGACGTTCCGCGGACATGGGACGGGTGACCGTCGCGTGTGTCGACGGGGAATGGCACGCCCTGCCTGCCCGGCTGCTCGCCGAAGTGCTGCGGTTACGCGGCTGGGACGTCGATTTCCTCGGGGCGCATGTGCCGACCCCCCACCTGATCGCCCACCTGCACCAGCACGGACCCGACGCCGTCGCGGTGTCCTGCTCCATTCCGACCCTGCTGCCCACTGCGCACGCGGCGATCGCCGCCTGTCAGTCCGCAGGCGTGCGCGTCCTCGCCGGCGGTGCGGCATTCGGCACCGACGGCCGCTACGCCCACCTACTGGGTGCCGACGCGTGGGCACCTGATGCCCGTGCCGCCGCGGAACGCCTGAGCCGGGGATTCGCGATGCGCTTCAGCAGCGACCACCCACGCGGCGACCTTCCCCATCTGGCTGACCAGGAGTACCCGCTGATCACCGCGAGAGCCGCGCAGTTGGTCAAGGCCACCGTCGACGACCTTGCGGACCTCTTCCCCGCGATGCGCACCTACACCGACCTCCAGCGCCAGCACACGACCGAGGACATCGCCTATATTGTCGATTTCCTCGCGACGGCGATCTACACCGACGACGACGAGTTGTTCACCAATTTCATCACCTGGACGGCCAGCATCCTCGAGGCCCGCCGAGTACCTGCGGCGTCGCTTCATCCGGCACTGGATCTCTTGGCCGCTCAGCTGCAGAATCTTCCACGCGCGCAGCGCATGCTGCACGCCGCGCACGATTCTCTCAACCAAATGTCCTTCGACCCCACACCGACAGCATGAACTTCACAGTGAGCATCGACTCCACAGCCTCGTCGTCGCGTCTGCACGTCGCCGGTGACCTCGATTACGCGACCGCCGATGAATTGGTCGACGCGGCGTCCCAGTTGCTGGCCGCGCGGCCCGGTGGACGCGATCTGCACCTCGACTTCAGCGACCTCACGTTCTGCGACTCGGCGGGACTCTCCGCGCTGTTGCTCCTCCACCGCCGCAGCGCCGAGGCCGGCGTCAACATGCACCTCGACCACCGGCCGCCGCATCTGAACCGCATCCTGGAGATCACCGGCCTGCTCGAGTACCTGACGACCGAACACAGCTAGCTACCGCCTGGGTGCGCGTCGCCGTCGCGGGTTGTTCGCCGAATCTTCTCCCAGGAGAATCACTCTCAAGAGCCGGCCGACGATCAGCCGCGACGACTCGGTGTTCTCGTAGCGCGCCAGCCTCCCCAGGTCGACCACGAGCGCGAAGGCCGCGTGCACGGCGAACCGCGCTTCCGCTGCCGGCATCCCCGGCCGCGCGCCGACCACCTGCTGAACCCAGGCCTCGACGGTCGCGCGTTGAATGTTGTGCAGCGCCAATCGATCCTCGGCAGGGACGTTGACGCGCTCGGCGTAGTAGACGTAGGCCAGTTCGGGGTCGACGAAGGACCGCCAGATATACGCGTCGATCAACCGCGCCACCACTTCACGGGGATCGGCGGTGGTGGAGAGGATCAACGCCAGGTCCCCCGACACCCGATCGGCGGCCCGCCGGTACACCGACGCGAGGATCGCGCCCTTGCCCGTGAAGAAGCGGTAGATGCTCGACAGCGGCAGTCCGGTCGCCGCGGCGATGTCGTCCATCCCGGTCTCGCGATAACCACGCTCGTTGAATAGCACCATGGCGGTGTGCAGGATCTGCTCGTAGTCCCCTGCGGCGCTGATCGGCAATGCGCGCAGCGGCGTCGTGTCGGCGGTCTCGTCCGGCAGTTCGGCGTTTCGGATGTCGCGTGCCATGCGCGCCAATGACATTCGCAGGTCGTCGGTCGGAAGTTTGGCACGGTGATCGGTGATGCTGCCGATCACGCTGAGCACCGCCGACGACAGGATCCATCGCTTCCTGCTCTGCAGGCCGGGGCGCAGTTCGCGAAGCGGGCGCTGCAGCCGGCGGTTCACCAGCTTGATCTGCTCGTTGAGCAGCGACTGGTCCTCGGGACGCAGATAGCGGCCCTCCCAGCGGTAGAGGCCGCCGCTGGACCTGTTGCGCAGCGTGGTCTCGATGAGCGCGTCGACGATGGCGTCCCACAGTTCGCCGGCGGGACTGCCCGCGACGTCGTCGACGAAGTCGGTGCAGGAGACCAGCTGCTCACCGAGGCCGAGGACGGCGGCACGGAACAGCTCGTACTTGCCTGCGTAGTGCCGATACAGCGACGCCGCGGTCACCCCGACCCGCGAGGCGATGTCCTCCATGCTGACAGCGTGGTAGCCGAGCTCACTGAAGGCCTCCGCCGAAGCCCTCGCGATCTGTTGCTTGCGGTCCTTGGGCCTCCTGCGGGCATCCGCGCCAACGCCCGCGGTGGTCGACATGAGGCCACCCTAGCGCCACGTCCCGGCGCAGGAGCGTCATCGCCGCAGCCGGTCCACCGGTGTTAGCTGCGCCGCCGTAGGGCCGAGGCGGCCGCCCTGACCGCGTCGGTGATCGCGTTGACCATCGGGCTGTCGATCTTCCAGCACTGCCAGAACAGCGGCACGTCAAGGTGCGCCCGCGCGATCCTGGCGAAGGACCCGTCCTCCAGGCGACCGGCCGCCAGCGTCTCGGGATACATCCCCCACCCCAATCCCGCCTGCACCGCCGCACCGAAACCCTCGGCAGTCGGCACGAAGTGCTGCGGTCGGTCGATGTCACGCCGAAACACCCTGCGCACCAACATGTCCTGCAAGGCATCGTCGCGGTTCCACGCCAGCGACGGCGCCCGCGCCACCGCCGGGGCGGTGAACCCGTCCGGCAGGTACCGCGCGACATATCCCGGGCTGGCCACCGGGACGTAGCGCATCACGCCGAGCGGCCGCACCAGGCACCCCGACACCGGGGTACGTTCGGTCGTCACCGCACCCATCACCACGCCTTCGCGCAGCAACCGGGCGGAGTGGTCCTGGTCCTCGATGCGGATGTCGAAACGCACGCCGTCCAGCGCGTCGAACACCGCCGTGAACCAGGTCGCCATCGAATCGGCGTTGACCGCCACCGCAATTCGCGGTGCGCCGCCGGTTCCGCCGCCCATCTCGGTCAACGCCTCGGCCTCCAGCAACGCCATCTGCGCCGCCAGTCGCAACAACGGCGCGCCGGCCGGCGTCGTCGCACACGGCCTGCCCCGCACCACCAACACCTGGCCCACTCGCTGTTCGAGGGCCTTGATGCGCTGGCTGATCGCCGACGGCGTGACATGCAGCGTGGCGGCCGCCGCGTCGAACGATCCTTGTCCGATCACCGCCGCGAACGCGGCAAGCTGTTGGCCGTCGATCTGCACATCAGGGATGCTAATTGGTTCTGAGAATCATTAGCGAGGCTGAACAGCCGTGACGACACAGGCGCTGCCAGAACCGGGACAGCCGGCCGGAGCGCGGTACAGAGACCTTTAGCGCCGCTTATGCTTCTTCAGAATCATTAGCTGTACTGCATCGTCGGCAGTGCCTACCGTCGAGGCCATGAGTTCCCCGTTGTTCGTCGGCTTCCTGGCGTCGTTCATGCTGATCGCCGCCATCGGCGCGCAGAACGCGTTCGTGCTGCGCCAGGGCATCCGCGGTGAGCACGTGCTGGCGGTCGCCGCGGTGTGCACGATCTCCGACGTCGTCCTGATCGCTGCGGGCATCGCGGGTTTCGGTGTGCTCATCGCCGCACACCCGGGCGCGGTCGCGGTCGCCAAATTCGGCGGCGCCGCGTTCCTCGTCGGCTACGGGATGCTGGCGGCGCGGCGCGCCTGGCGGCCGTCGGCGCTGACCCCGTCGGAGAAGGCCCCGGCGCGACTGCTCGAGGTGTTGGTCACCTGCCTGGCGCTGACCTGGCTCAATCCGCACGTCTATCTCGACACCGTGGTGTTGCTCGGCGCGCTGGCCAACGAACACCGTGACCAACGATGGCTGTTCGGGATCGGTGCGGTGACAGCGAGCGCGGTGTGGTTCTTCAGCCTCGGACTCGGCGCCCGACGACTCGCCGGACTCTTCGCCACGCCGATGACGTGGCGCATCCTCGACGGGCTGATCGCCGTCACGATGGTGACTCTCGGCGTGTCGCTGGTGTTTGCCTGACACAATTCGGCCATGGGGGGCACACAGGACGGACTGGGTCTTCGCGACCGCAAGAAGATCAGGACCCGCGACACGATTCGGCGCGAGGCCATGCGGCTGATCGGGGCCGACGGGTACGCCAACACGACCATCGAGCAGATTGCCGAGGCGTCCGACATCTCGCCCAGCACGTTCTTCCGGTACTTTCCCACCAAAGAGGCCGTGCTGATGGCCGACGATCTGCAACGCCTGTTCCTCGCCGTGCTCGCCCGACAACCCGCGAGCCTTTCGTCATTCGCCGCGTTCCGCAGCGCTCTGCAGATCACCGCAGCCACCGTCTCGGAGAGCGACTGGGCATTCGAGCGCTCCAGACAACGTGTGGTGTTCTCGGTTCCCGAGCTCAAGGCAGCCCAGTTCGACGCCTACCGCCGCTCGATCGGGCGCCTTGTGGCAACGGAGAACGGCCGGTTGCGCCGCAACCTGGACGATTTCGAGGCCAAGGCGTTCTACGGGGCGCTCACCGGCGCACTGATAGCGGTGATCGATCGGGCCGAGGGGTCGGCCGAGGACGACATGTACCGCGCCCTCGACTTCATCGAAGCCGGGATGCCTTTCAGCGCGCCGTAATCACCGACTTTGATTGCCCAGCCGCCGACGTGGGCAATGATGACGTATGCCCAACAACAAAGCCGTCTTCATCACCGGAGCCGCCGCCGGAATCGGCCGCGCCACCGCCCTGACCTTCGCCCGCAACGGGTACGTCGTGGGCGGCTTCGACATCGACGAGGTCGGGCTCAAGACGCTGGCCGACGACATCCAGCAGCTCGGCGCCACCGCCTACACCGGTCATCTCGATGTCACCGATCCCGACGAGATGGCCGAGCGCATCCGCGAGTTCGCCACAGCCGCCGGTGACCGGCTCGACGTGATGATCAACAACGCGGGCATCCTGCGCGCAGGCCGGTTCGAGGAGATGGACCTGGCCGGGCATTTCAAGGAGATCGACATCAACGCCAAGGGCGTGGTGAACGGTCTGTACGCAGCGTTTCCCTACCTGCGCAAGACGCCGGATTCGGTCGTCGTCAACCTCGCCTCCGCCTCGGCGATCTACGGGCAGGCCGAACTGGCCAACTACAGCGCCTCCAAGTTCTTCGTCCGCGGCATCACCGAGGCACTCGACATCGAGTGGAACCGCCACGGCGTCCGCGTCATCGCCATGTGGCCGCTGTACGTGCAGACCGCCATGACCGACAACATCAAGACCGGCACAACCGATTCGCTCGGCATCCGGCTGACCGCCCAGGACATCGCCGACGCCGTCGTGAAGGCCACCGAGCCGTCATGGCTGCGCCGCGCCATGCACCAGGTGCACTTCCCGGTCGGCTGGCAGACCAAGGTGCTCGCAACCGGGTCACGGTTCTCCCCCGTCTGGCTCACCCGGTTGATCAACATGCGACTCGCGCATGCTGCCCCCACCGAACAGTCGCCGACGCGCCGCGCTGTGCACCGAGTGCGCTTGCGGGTGGTTGAGAAGGCCAAGGTGCTCGCCGCGAGCTCGCGATTCTCGCCCGGCTGGTTGAACCGGCTGGGCAACAAGAAGTTGGCGCACTCCTGATGTTCCGGATGGCCGTCGACGACGTCTTCGTCATCCGCAACCGCGGCGTGGTGGTCACCGGCCGCGTCGAGACCGGCACGCTGCACGTCGGCGACACCGTGCACATCAACGGTGGGCTCGGGGTCACGGTCGACGCGATCGAGAAGTTCCGCAAGCAACTCGACGAGGCGACGGCGGGCGAGAACGTCGGCGTGCTGTTCAAGGGCGTCGTCAAGAGCGACGTCAACCGTGGCGATGTGCTCACCTCGTCGGGCGAGGCGCCGCCGATCGAATCGACTAACGTCATCCTGTAGTCCATCGCGCCCGCGAGATCCTGGTCGTGACACGCGATTGCGGCGTTTTCCGTACCGGAACCTGATTTCGCCCAGGGATGGTTAGGCTCGGCGGGTGCCCACTCGGCTGTCCCGGCGAGCCTTTCTGACGATGACCGCGGGCGCCGCGCTCGTCGCCGCGGGCTGCGGTTCGGACAAGCCGGGCACCGTCGCCGACGACGGATCGGTGACCGTCATGCACGTCTTCGGCGAGACCAGAATCCCCGCGCCGCCCACCCGGGTGGTCAGCGCGGGCCTGACCGGACAGGACGACCTGCTGGCACTCGGCGTGGTCCCGATCGCCGTCACCGACTGGTTCGGCGGCGAACCGTTCGCCGTATGGCCCTGGGCGCAGCCGAAACTCGGCGGTGCCCAGCCCACCGTGCTAAACCTCGCCGACGGCGTCCCCGTCGACCAGATCGCGGCGCTGCGGCCCGACCTGATCGTCGCCACCAACGCCGGGCTCGACCAGGACACCTACACGAAGCTCTCGGCGATCGCCCCGACGGTCGCCCAGTCCGGCCGCGACGCGTTCTTCGAACCGTGGAAGGACCAGGCGAGCACGATCGGGCAGGCGGTGTTCAAACACGACGAGATGCGGGCTCTGATCGCCTCGGTCGAGGCGAAGTTCACCGCCGTCGCCGAGGCGAACCCCGCGTTCGCCGGTACGAAGGTGCTGCTGTTGGCCGGCCGCATGGACGGCGGCGAGCCGCAACAGCTGACGCCGCCGTGGCGCAGCGACTTCCTGACGCAGATGGGGTTCGCCGTCGCCGCCGGCCTGGCCGATGCCGAACTGTTGATCTGGGCCACCGAGAGCGACGAGGAGCAGGCGGCCCTGTTGGCCGATCCGAAGATCGCGCAGTCGGGCAAGCGCAACCTGTTCGCGGGCAAGGAACTCGCGGGTGCGATCGTGTTCGCCTCGCCGCTGTCCTATCCGGTCGTGGCCGACCGACTGCCGGCACGCATCGCGCAAGCGCTGGCCTGAGAAGATGGCGGGGTGACTGCCACCCTGGAGAAAGAGCACCGCGGGTTCGCCACCACCGGATCGGCCTACTATCCGACGTTGGTCGCGGTGTTCACCGGGCTGGTGCTGATCTCCAACGTGGCGGCGACCAAGGGCATCGCGTTCGGCCCGATCGTCGGCGACTGGTCGCTGATCACCGACGGCGGTTTCCTCGTCTTCCCGTTGACCTACGTGATCGGTGACGTGCTGTCGGAGGTGTACGGTTTCGCCGCGACGCGGCGGGCGATCTTCATCGCGTTCGCGATGGAGGCCCTCGCGGCGTTCACCTTCTGGCTCACCGCGGTGCTGCCGCCCGCCGACTTCTACACCAACCAGGCGGCATTCGAAGCCGTGGTCAAACCGTTCACGCAGCTGATCATCGCCGGGCTCGCCGGGTTCATCGTCGGTCAGACACTCAACGCGTACGTGCT
Source organism: Mycobacterium sp. B14F4 (assembly GCF_039871645.1). NCBI lineage: Bacteria > Bacillati > Actinomycetota > Actinomycetes > Mycobacteriales > Mycobacteriaceae > Mycobacterium > Mycobacterium sp. B14F4. Next base: position 404,826 of record NZ_JBDPMF010000003.1, read on the forward strand.
GGTGTGGATCAAGGCCCGGGTCGGAGAAAAGCAGCTGTGGGCGCGGCTGATCGGGTCGACGGTGGTGGGCGAGTTCGCTGACACGCTGGTGTTCTGCAGCATCGCGGCCGCCGCTATCGGGATCAGCACGTGGCGCGACTTTCTCACCTACGTGGCGTTGGGGTGGATATACAAGACCGCGGTGGAGGTGGTCGTGCTGCCGGTGACCTATCGGGTCATCGCGTTCATCAAGCACCGCGAGCCGACGTACCAGCCCGCCGTTTGAGGCTTCGTTAAGGCTCCTCTGGCAAGGCTCACAGAGCACGACTATCGGTAGCTACTCGCGGGTAAGTTCGGGTCATGAGCGTGACAGCCGACGTGATGGACGCGGGCGCCAGGCGCACCGGTCCCATTTCTCTACGTGACTACGGTGATGCGGCGCTGCTGCTCGAGTTCGACAGCACCGCCGACGTGTTGGCGTGGACCGACGCGATCCGAGGTGCCGAGTTGCTCGGCGTCCTCGACATCGTGCCCGCCGCCCGCACGGTGCTGCTGAAGCTGGCCGGGCCCCGCTATCAGGCGCCGACCCGTCAGCGGGTGGGCACCCTAAGGGCCGCTGCGGACGCCGCCGCGGCGCTGACTCCGCACGGACCCGCCGACGTCACGATCGACGTCGTCTACGACGGCCCGGACCTCGAGGAGGTCGCGCGGCTCACGGGGCTGACGGTCGATCAGGTGGTCGCGGCGCACACCGGCCGACCCTGGCGGGTCGGATTCGGGGGCTTCGCACCGGGTTTCGCCTACCTCGTCGGCGGCGATCCCCGCCTCGAGGTACCCCGTCGCCCGGAACCCCGGACGGCGGTGCCCGCAGGCAGCGTCGGCCTCGCGGGCGAGTTCAGCGGTGTCTACCCGCGACAGTCGCCGGGTGGTTGGCAGCTCATCGGCCGCACGGACGCGGTGCTGTGGGACATCGACCGGGCGGACCCGGCCCTGCTGACCTCGGGAATGTGGGTGCAATTCCGGGCGGTTCAGGAAAGGGATGTGTCATGACCACCACACTCGAGATCCTGCAATCCGGACCGCTGGCGTTGATCGAGGATCTGGGCCGGCCGGGGCTGGCGCACATGGGCGTCGGGCGCTCCGGAGCGGCCGACCGCCGGTCGCACACGCTGGCCAACCGGCTCGTCGCCAACCCGGGCGACCGCGCCACCATCGAGGTGACGTTCGGCGGACTGAAGGCACGGGTGCTCGGCGGCGGCAAAGAGGGGGTTGCGATCGCCGTGACGGGGGCCGACACCGACCCCGCGGTCAACGGAGTCCCGTTCGGCACCAACAGCATTCACTATGCTCACGACGGCGAGGTGATCACGCTGGGTGCCCCGCACGCCGGCTTGCGCACCTATCTCGCGGTGCGCGGCGGCATCGACGTCGAACCCGTGCTGGGCTCGCGGTCCTACGATGTGATGTCCGCGATCGGCCCACATCCGCTGCGGCCGGGTGACGTGCTGCCGGTCGGCCAGCACAGCACCGAGTTCCCGGAGTTGGACCAGGCGCCGGTGGCCGCCATCTCCGACGACGTGCTCGAACTGATGGTGGTGCCAGGCCCGCGTGACGACTGGTTCGTCGACCCCGACATCCTGATCCGCACCAACTGGCAGGCCACCAACAAGAGCGACCGCGTTGGCATGCGGCTGGTCGGCATGCCGATCGAGTACCGCTGGCCGGACCGCCAACTGCCCAGCGAGGGAGCCACCAGAGGGGCAATTCAGGTGCCGCCGAACGGTTTTCCGGTAATCCTCGGCCCGGACCACCCGGTGACCGGCGGCTACCCGGTGATCGGCGTCATCGCCGACGAGGACATCGACAAGGTCGGCCAGGTTCGCCCCGGGCAGACCGTGCGGATGCATTGGTCACGGCCGCGACGACCGTTCGAGAACGACTAGTCCGTTCGCGCGCGTTGGATACAGACAGCGGCGCGCCACGCTGGTAGAAACGCAGTGTGCATGTTCAGGAACCTCATGCTCCCGTCGTGCGCATCCACACGGCGCGCCTGATCCACACCTCGGACCTGGATCCCGTCACCCGCGAGGAAGCGCGGCAGATGGTCATCGAGGCGTTCGGCGGGGAGTTCACCGATGCCGACTGGGAGCACTCGCTGGGCGGCATGCACGCGATGATCTTCGACCACGGCGCCCTGATCGCCCACGCCGCGGTGGTGCAACGGCGACTGCTGTACCGCGACGCCGCGCTGCGGTGCGGCTACGTCGAAGGTGTCGCCGTGCGCGAGGACTGGCGCGGGCAGGGACTCGCACGGGCGGTGATGGACGCCGTCGAGCAGGTGGTGCGCGGCGCCTACCAGCTGGGTGCGCTCAGCGCGTCCGAGGCGGCCAGGCACATCTACACGGCCAGGGGCTGGCTGCCCTGGGAGGGCCCGACCTCGGTGCTGGCCCCGGCCGGGCTGACCCGAACCCCAGACGACGACAACGCGCTGTTCGTCCTTCCCGTCAGTGTCGAGCTGGACCGGACCGCCGAGATCACCTGCGACTGGCGCGACGGCGACGTCTGGTAGGGCTCACACCACCGGCACGCGCCGGGTGAGCTGAAGTTCACAGCCGGGTCACCGCAGCGCACGCTGCGGCAATAAAGCCTGCTTAGCGTCGGTTTCATGGGCATTCGCGGGGGACGGACACGACCACGCAATGGCCAAGTAATCACTTGGAAACATCGGCTGAATACACAGAACACATGAGTGAGCCCGACTGGGCACCGCTGACCGGGTTTCGGGTGGCGGTGACCTCCGCCCGACGTGCCGACGAGCTGAGCGCGCTGCTGCAACGCCGCGGCGCCACGGTGACCAGCGCGGCGGCGATCACCATGGTGCCGCTGCCCGACGACGACTCGTTGCGCGCCAACACCGAGGCGCTGATCGACCTGCCTCCCGACATCGTGATCGCCACCACCGGGATCGGCTTGCGCGGCTGGATCGCCGCCGCCGACGGCTGGGGGTCGGCGGGAGAACTGATCCTCGCCTTGAGCAAGGCGCGCGTCGTCTCGCGCGGCCCCAAGGCGACGGGTGCGCTGCGCGCCGCGGGCCTGCCCGAGGAGTGGTCGCCGGAGTCGGAGTCCTCGCGCGAGGTGCTGCACTATCTCGTCGAGGGCGGCATCGCCGGGAAGCGCATCGCCGTCCAGTTGCACGGCGCCACCGAGGACTGGGATCCGTTCCCCGAGTTCCTCGACGAGCTGCGCGCCGCGGGTGCGGAGGTCGTGCCGATCCGGGTGTACCGGTGGCACCCGGCCCCGCGCAACGGCGACTTCGACCAGTTGGTGGCCGGCATCGCCGACGAGAAATTCGACGCCGTCAGCTTCACCTCGGCGCCCGCGGTCGCTTCGGTGTTGATGCGGGCCGGCGAGATGGGCCTCGAGGACCGGGTACTCTCCGCCCTGCGCGGTGACGTGCACGCGATGTGCGTCGGGCCCGTGACCGCGCGGCCGCTGGCGCGCATCGGTGTTCCGACGTCGGCACCGGAGCGAATGCGGTTGGGCGCGTTGGCTCGTCACATCACCGACGAGCTGCCGCTGTTGTGTGCCCGCACCGTGCGGGTGGCCGGTCACCTGCTCGAGATCCGCGGTACCTGCGTGCTGGTCGACGGCGTGGTCAAGGCGGTGTCGCCCGCCGGGATGGCGACGATCCGCGCGCTGGCCCACCGCCCGGGCGCGGTGGTGTCGCGCGCCGACCTGCTTCGCGCGCTGCCCGGCAGCGGCACCGACACCCACGCCGTGGAGACCGCGGTGCTTCGGCTGCGTACGGCGCTGGGCGACAAGAACATTGTGTCGACGGTGGTCAAGCGGGGTTACCGGTTGGCCGTCGACGAGGACTCCCCCGCGAGCGGGTGGTACCCCCAGGCGCACGCGCGATGAACAATCTCCTGGTGGCGCACGGTACGCGCAAACAGAGTGGCGTCGCCCTGATCGGCGATCTCGCCGAACGGGTTTCGGCGGCCCTGGCCGCGCCGGTGCACGTGGCGTTCGTCGACGTACTCGGGCCGACGCCCAGCGAGCTACTGCGCGGCCTGTCGGGACCCACCGTCGTCGTGCCTGCGTTCCTGGCACGCGGGTATCACGTCAACAACGACATCCCCGCACACGTGGCGGCCAGCGAGCACCCGGATGCAACGATCACCGAAGCGCTCGGACCCAGCCCCCAACTGACGCGCGTCCTGGTCGACCGGTTGACCGAATGTGGTTGGCGCTTGGGCGACTCCGTGGTACTGGCGGCCGCCGGAACCTCCGATGCGGGTGCCCAGTCGGATCTGCGCCAGACCTCCGCGCTGCTGTCGGCGGTGATCGGCAAGCGGGTGGAACTGGCGTACGCCGCGACCGGCGAGCCGACGGTTGCCGACGCGGTCACCCGGCTCCGGCAAGGCGGTGCGCGGCGGGTGGTGGTGGCCTCATACCTGTTGGCGGAAGGCCTTTTTCAAGACCGGTTGCGCAACAGCGGTGCCGACGCGGTGGCCGACCCGCTGGGCACGCACCCGGCGATGGTCCGGTTGATCGCCAACCGCTTCCGCCGCGCCTGGGTGCCGCTGGCCGCGTAGGGCCGCAAAGACCGTCAGGAGCCGACCTCGACGTGGCCGTCGGCGGTGATCCGGGTGGCGTAAACGGGCAGCGACACGTCCGGGTCGTCCAGGCAGACACCGTCGTCGAGCGCGAAGGCCTGCTTCTTGATCGGCGACTGGACGGTCGCCCGCCCCCCGCGATCGCCGACGATGCCGCGTGACATCACCGCCGCCCCGGAGAACGGGTCGACGTTGCCGACGGCATGCAGCGTCCCGTCGTCGAGCCGGAACAACGCCGCCTGGGCGCCGTCGGCCAGCAGCACGCCGACGCCCCGGTTGGGGATCAGGAAGTCGTAACGGCAGGCGGTGGTCCAGGTGTCAGTCTCGTTGAGCAGCGTCATCGTGTGGGCACCTTCGGCATCGCGAGCGGGACCTTGCGCCCCGAACTCTCGGTGAATTCGACGGTGGGATCGGCGACCTCTGGCGCGTTGACGAACGACACGAACCGCGAGAGCTTCTCGGGATCCTCCAGCACGCCCTTCCACTCACACGCATAACCGGCGACGTGCCGCTCGATGGCCTCCTCGAATTCGGCGGCCAGGCCGAGCGAGTCGTTGCACACCACGTCGCGGAGGTGCTCCAAGCCCGTCTTGTCCGGGAAATCCATGGCCTCCAGCCACGGCGCCGTGCGCTGCAGCCGGTCGGCGGTGCGGATGTAGAACATCAGGAACCGGTCGATGTAGCGGATCAGCGTCTCGTCATCGAGGTCACTGGCCAGCAGCTGTGCGTGCCGCGGCGACATGCCGCCGTTGCCGCACACGTAGAGGTTCCAGCCCTGCTCGGTGGCGATGACGCCGACGTCCTTGCTCTGGGCCTCCGCGCATTCGCGTGCGCACCCCGAGACGGCCATCTTGATCTTGTGCGGCGCGCGCAGGCCCCGGTAGCGCTTCTCGATGGTGACCGCCATGTCGACGGAGTCCTGCTGGCCGTACCGGCACCAGGTGCTGCCGACGCAGCTCTTCACGGTGCGCAGCGCCTTGCCGTATGCGTGGCCCGACTCCATGCCGCCCTCGACCAGCCGCCGCCAGATCTCCGGCAGCTGGTCGACCCGCGCGCCGAACATGTCGATGCGCTGACCGCCGGTGATCTTGGTGTAGAGGTCGAAATCCCTGGCGATCTCGCCGATGAGGATCAGCTGTTCCGGGGTGATCTCGCCGCCGGGCGAGCGCGGCACGACCGAATAGCTGCCGTTCTTTTGGATGTTGGCCAGGAAGTGGTCGTTGGAATCCTGTAGCGAGGCCTGTTCGCCGTCGAGAATGTGCTCCGAGCTCGTCGACGCGAGAATCGACGCGACGACGGGTTTGCAAATGTCGCAACCCCTTCCGGTGCCGAACCGCTCGATGAGCGCGGAGAAGGTGCGGGTGGACTCGGAAGGCCCGGCGGAGACGATCGAGAACAGCTCGGCGCGCGACTGGCTGAAGTGCTCGCACAGCGCCTTGGACTGTTCGACGCCCTCCGCCTCGAGCAGTTGCTTGAGCAGCGGAACACAGGAGCCGCAGGAGGTGCCCGCCAGCGTGCACTTCTTCAGGCCGGGCACGTCGCAGCAGCCGCCCGCGATGGCCTCGGTGAGGTCGCCTTTGGTGACGTTGTTGCACGAGCAGATCTGCGCGGCGGCGGGCAACGCGCCGACGCCCAAGGCGCCACCGGCCCCGCTCTCCGATCCGGCCGGCGCAATGAGCCCGAGCGGGTCACCCGGCAGTGCTTCGCCGACCATCGGCCGCAGGATGCCGTAGGCCGCCGCGTCGCCCACCAGGATGCCGCCCAGCAGGGTCTTGGCGTCGTCGGAGAGCACCAGCTTGGCGTAGGTCTGCTTGACCGGATCGTTGACGACCACCGACAGGCAGTTCGGCGTGGTGCCCATCGCGTCACCGAAGCTGGCCACGTCGACGCCGAGCAGCTTCAACTTGGTCGACAGGTCGGCCTCGGGGAACTCCGCGGCGCCGCCCAGCAGTCGATCGGCCACCACCTCGGCGCTCGTGTAACCGGGGCCCACCAAGCCGTAGCAGCGGCCCTCGATCGCGGCCACCTCGCCGATCGCGTAGATGTCGGGATCCGTTGTCGTGCAGGACAGATCGGTGAGAACACCGCCGCGCTCGGCGATGTCCAGACCCGCCTCGCGGGCCAGCTCGTCACGGGGACGCACGCCGGCGGCGAAGACGACCAAGCCGGCGTCGACATACGACCCGTCGCTCAGCGTCACCCGCATCAGGTCGTTGTCGGCCGAGCGCCGGACCGGCCGGTTGCGTTGGGCAGGCGCGATGCTCTGGGTGCCGACGCCGGTGTGCACCGCGATACCGAGGTCGCCGATCATGCGGCCGAGCAGCGCCCCGCCCGCCTCGTCGAGCTGCTGCGCCATCAGGCGCGGGGCCATCTCGACGACATGCGCGGTCAGGCCGAACGCGCGCAGGGCATTGGCCGCCTCCAGGCCCAGCAGACCGCCGCCGATCACCACCCCGACCCCTTCGCCCGACTTCAGCGCCCGCATCGCGTCGGCCCGGATGGCGTCGAGATCGTCCAAGGTGCGGTAGACGTGGCACGACGGAAGGTCGTGTCCGGGCACCGGCGGGACGAATGCGTACGAACCCGTCGCCAGCACCAGGGCGTCGTAGTCCACGGACCGCCCGTCGGCGGTCCGCACCGACTTGGCGGCGCGGTCGATGCCGATGACCTTGCTGCCCAACCGTAGCTCGACGACGTCGTCGCCGGGATAGTCGTTGCCGGTCAGCGCGAGCAGGCTCCGGTCCCAGTGGTCGGTGTAGCCGGTGAGGCCGACCCGGTCGTAGGCGGCGTCGGCCTCCTCGGCGAGCACGGTCACCCGCCATGCGCCGTCGGCGTCGCGCGAGCGCAGCGCCTCGACGAATCGGTGACCCACCATGCCGTGGCCGACGACCACGACGTTCTTTGTTGACCGCATGCCGCCGAGGCTAAGCAGCCGATATTGCCGATATGTCGCCTCGTGTGAAGCGCCGATCACGGTGTGCTCACCGCGGGCCGACCGCGGTTGTGAGAGGGCGCGGGTTGCCGTGGAGAGAGGCCTTCACTGAGAGCGAACGCCCAGGCGGAACATGAGCGTGTGTCACTCAAGTTCAACTGAGTAGCCGACCGGCGCGGTGCCGGTCCCCGTCAACTGAGGAGACGAGACACATGAGCACTCTGGCATTGCGCACCCGCCCGGCCTGGGACGTCGACCGCTGGGTCCGCGACTTCTTCGGTCCGGCCACCGCCGACGACTGGTTCGCCGGCGCGTTCACCCCGGCCGCCGAGATCGTCAAGGACGGCGACGACGCGCTGGTCCGCGTCGAGCTGCCCGGGGTCGACGTCGAGAAGGACGTGACCGTCGAGGTCGAGCGCGGCCACCTGGTGATCCACGGCGAGCGCCGCGACGAGCGCGCCGAGGAGAGCGACAGGCGCACCCTGCGCGAGGTCCGCTACGGATCGTTCCGCCGCTCGTTCAAGCTGCCCGGCCATGTCACCAGCGAGGCGATCACGGCCTCGTATGACGCGGGTGTGCTGACGGTGCGCGTGGCCGGTGCCCACAAGGGCGCCGAAGCGCAGCGCATCGCGATCGAGAGCAAGTAACACTCGCGGCACCAAAGCCGGTGGAGCCCTTCGGTTTCACCGGCTTTGGCGTGTTCACACCCAGCGCGCCAGCAGCTCCTTGGCCCGCGTGGCCAACGCCGCCTGCAGGAACGGCCCGAAGCTGACGCGCGCGACGCCCAGCGGGCCGAACGACGCCGGATCGTCCTGGTCGGGCAGCCCGATGGCGTTCACCGGCAGCGGAAGCTCGGATGTCAGGCGGCGCAGCGTATCCGGATCGTGACGACCGACCGGGTACAGCACGTCGGCGCCCGCCGAAGCGGCCTCGGTCAGCCGCGCGATGGCACGGTCCACGCGGTCGGCGTCGTCACCGTCCTTGCGCAGGAACAGATCTGTGCGCGCGTTGACGACCACGTGCACGCCGGTCGCGTCGCCGGCCTCGCGCAGCGCACCCACCAACTCGGCGTGTTCGGTCGCCGAGCGCAGCCTGCCGCCCTCGCCGTGCACGGTGTCCTCGATGTTCAGCCCGACGGCGCCGGCCTCGAGCAGACCCTCGATCAGCCGCGACGGTGATTCGCCGTAACCGGATTCGATGTCGACCGAGACCGGGACGTCGACCGCCGCGGTGATCTGCTTGACCCGGGTGACGACGTCGTCGAACGACATGCCTTCGTTGTCCGGCTTGCCGACCGAGTCGGCCACCGGGTGGCTGCCTACGGTCAGCGCAGCAAAGCCCGCTCCGACGGCCAGGTTGGCCGACCACGCGTCCCAGACCGTCGGCAGGATCACCGGATTGCCCGGTTGGTGCAGTGCCAGCAGGTTGTCTGCTCGCTGCTTGAGAACGTCATCGGGCATCGCGCCTGGTCCTTTCCGTTTGACGTGACCTGTCTCACCCTGCACTGCATGATGTAGCCAGCACCGGGTGTCGTACTGTGATTCCTGACACCCTTCAGCCCAAGGAGGTCAAATGTCCAGCACGACAGAACTCACCGAGCTGCACGAGCTAATCGGAAGCCTGCGGCGGTGCGTGACGTCGTTGGCTTCGAGGTACGGCGACAGCCCCGCCACGCGTCGCATCGTCAATGACGCCGAACGCATCCTCAACGACATCGACCGTCTCGACATCGACGCCGAGGAGCTGGAGTTGGCCCGCGGCGTGGTGCACCAAAGCCACGCCGGTGAGCGCATCCCCATCCCGGACACCCAGTACGACACCGACTTCTGGCGCGGTGTCGACGACGAGGGGCTCGGCGGCGTCCGCTGATCGCGGACCGTCGCCGACACCGAGAGAATCCCGACATCGAAAGGCAACAGTGAGCGCACCCACCGCCGACCGCAAGGCGACCGGCGTCTTCTCGCCGAACCGCGCCCAGATCCCACAGCGCACGCTGCGCACCGACCGCTGGTGGCAGTCACCGGTCATCATCGATCTGGGCTTCGCCGCCTTCGTCATCTACGCCACGGTGCGCGCGTTCCTGCAGAACAATTATTACGTCGCCGAATACCACTACCTGACGCCGTTCTACTCCCCGTGCGTCGTCAAGTGGAACGAGGCCACGCAATCGGGATGCATTCCGGAGGCGAGCCACTTCGGCCAGTTCCTCCCGGACGTCTGGTGGCTGCCCTACGCCGCCGTCACCCTGCCTTTCCTGCTGCTGTTCCGGCTGACCTGCTACTACTACCGCGGCGCCTACTACCGCACGGTGTGGCAGGCGCCCACCGCGTGCGCGGTCGCCGAACCGCACGCCACCTACACGGGTGAGACGCGTTTCCCGCTCGTCATCCAGAACACCCACCGGTACTTCTTCTACATCGCCGCCATCATCTCGGTGATCAACACCTACGACGCGATCATCGCGTTCCAGTCGCCGTCCGGCTTCGGATTCGGTTTGGGCAACATCATTCTCGTCGTCAACGTGATCCTGCTGTGGGTCTACACGCTGTCGTGCCACTCCTGCCGCCACGTCGTCGGCGGAAGGCTCAAGCACTTCTCGAAACACCCGGTGCGCTACTGGATGTGGACGCAGATCAGCAGGCTCAACACCCGGCACAAGATGTACGCGTGGATCACGCTCGGGACGCTGATGCTCACCGACTTCTACATCATGCTGGTGGCCAGCGGTACCATCTCTGACCTGAGATTCATTGGCTGACAAGCCCATTCCATTACTGCTAGTGAGGATTTTTCATGGCTGTTGAGGTCGAACGGCACTCGTACGACGTGGTCGTGATCGGGGCCGGCGGCGCAGGTCTGCGTGCGGTGATCGAGGCGCGCGAACGCGGTATGAAGGTCGCCGTCATCAGTAAGTCGTTGTTCGGCAAGGCCCACACCGTGATGGCCGAGGGTGGCTGCGCGGCGGCGATGGGCAACGCCAACCCGAAGGACAACTGGCAGGTCCACTTCAAGGACACCATGCGCGGCGGGAAGTTCCTGAACAACTGGCGGATGGCCGAACTGCACGCCAAGGAGGCGCCGGACCGCGTCTGGGAACTCGAGAGCTACGGCGCCTTGTTCGACCGCACCAAGGACGGACGCATCAGCCAGCGCAACTTCGGCGGCCACACCTACCCGCGGCTGGCGCACGTCGGCGACCGCACCGGCCTGGAGATCATCCGCACCCTGCAGCAGAAGATCGTCTCGCTGCAGCAGGAGGACAAGGAAGAACTCGGCGACTACGAGGCGCGGATCCGGGTCTTCCACGAGTGCACGATCACCGAGTTGCTCAAGGATGGCGACCGAATCTGCGGGGCCTTCGGATACTTCCGCGAGACCGGCAACTTCATCGTGTTCGAGACGCCGGCCGTGGTGCTTGCCACGGGCGGAATCGGCAAGTCCTACAAGGTGACCTCGAACTCCTGGGAGTACACCGGCGACGGGCACGCGCTGGCGCTGCGCGCGGGCGCCACGCTGATCAACATGGAGTTCGTCCAGTTCCATCCGACGGGCATGGTCTGGCCGCCCAGCGTGAAGGGCATCCTGGTCACCGAGGGCGTCCGCGGTGACGGTGGGGTGCTGAAGAACTCGGACGGCAAGCGCTTCATGTTCGACTACATCCCGACGGTGTTCAAGGGGCAGTACGCCGAGTCGATCGACGAAGCCGACCAGTGGCTCAAGGACAACGACTCCGCGCGCCGCACCCCCGACCTGCTGCCCCGCGACGAGGTGGCCCGCGCCATCAACTCCGAGGTCAAGGCCGACCGCGGCACCCCGCACGGCGGCGTCTACCTCGACATCGCCTCGCGGCTGCCCGCCGAGGAGATCAAGCGCCGGCTGCCGTCGATGTACCACCAGTTCATGGAGCTGGCCGAGGTCGACATCACCAAGGAGCCGATGGAGGTCGGCCCGACGTGCCACTACGTGATGGGTGGCATCGAGGTCGACCCCGACACGGCAGCCGCCAAGACGCCCGGCCTGTTCGCCGCCGGGGAGTGCGCGGGCGGCATGCACGGCTCCAACCGGCTCGGCGGTAACTCGCTGTCGGATCTGCTGGTGTTCGGTCGCCGGGCCGGGATGGGCGCGGCCGACTACGTCAGGGCGCTGTCGAATCCGCCGTCGGTGTCCGAGGAGGCCCTGTCGGAGGCCGCCAAGCTGGCGTTGGCGCCGCTCGAGCGCGCCACCAACGGTGACAAGCCGGAGAACCCGTACACGCTGCAGCTGGACCTGCAGGACACGATGAACACCCTGGTCGGCATCATCCGCAAGGCCGATGAGGTGCAAGGGGCGCTGGACAAGCTGACCGAACTGCGCGAACGCTACAAGCACGTGCAGGTCGAGGGCGGCCGCGAATACAACCCGGGTTGGAACCTGGCAATCGACCTGCGCAACATGATTCTGGTCAGCGAGTGCATCGCCAAGGCCGCGCTGGAGCGCACCGAGAGCCGCGGCGGCCACACCCGCGACGACTACCCGAAGATGGAGTCGTCGTGGCGCAAGGCCCTGCTGGTGTGCCGCACCGGCCAGGAAGACGGGGCGGACCCGTCCGTTCCACAAATCACCATCACCAAGCAGGACCAGGTGCCGATGCGCGACGACCTCTTGGAGCTGATCGACATCGAAGAGTTGGAGAAGTACTTCACCCACGAAGAACTCGCCAACCACTCGTCAAGGAGAGGCGCATGAGCTATCAGGCGAAGATGCGGGTGTGGCGCGGCGACCGGGACGGGGGCGCGCTGAAGGACTTCTCCGTCGAGGTCAACGAGGGCGAGGTGGTGCTCGACATCATCCACCGACTGCAGCAGACCCAGGCCGGTGACCTCGCGGTGCGGTGGAACTGCAAGGCGGGCAAGTGCGGGTCCTGCTCGGCCGAGATCAACGGTCGCCCGCGGCTGCTGTGCATGACGCGGATGTCGACGTTCGACGAGGACGAGACCGTCACCGTGACACCGCTGCGCACCTTCCCGGTGATCCGCGATCTCGTCACCGACGTGTCCTTCAACTACGAAAAGGCCAGGGAGATACCGGCGTTCACACCGCCGAAGGATCTGCAGCCGGGCGAGTACCGGATGGCGCAGGAAGACGTGAACCGGTCGCAGGAGTTCCGCAAGTGCATCGAGTGCTTCCTGTGCCAGAACGTCTGTCACGTGGTGCGTGATCACGAGGAGAACAAGGCGGCGTTCGCCGGCCCCCGCTACCTGATGCGGCAGGCCGAACTCGACATGCATCCGCTCGACGTGCACGCGCGGCGGGCCGAGGATGCCCAGGAGGTCCACGGCCTCGGCTACTGCAACATCACCAAGTGCTGCACCGAGGTCTGCCCCGAACACATCAAGATCACCGACAACGCGCTGATCCCGATGAAGGAGCGCGCCGCCGACCGCAAGTACGACCCGGTGGTGTGGCTCGGCGACAAGTTGTTCCGGAGGCGTTGACGACGAGGGGTGCGTGGGTAGTCTGCAGGTAGCGGCCAATCACCGCGGACGTGAGGAGCATAAACACTCACCGACGAAAGGCAGCACTGTGACTGTTGAGAAGCCCCAGAGCATCAACGACATTCGCACCGCGATCCGAGAGCTCTCCACCCGCGCCGAGCTTGCCCGCAAGGAGGGCCGTGACGCCGACGCCGCCGAGTTGGAACAGCGCATCAGCGGCTACCGCGACGAGCTCAGCGCCCGCCCCTGACCTCTTGCGTCACCCGCCGCCGAGGCGGCGAAAGGTGCTGCGGTGGAAGACGATCGGTGCCACGTCGGAGTGCACCGTGATGTCGTTGACCCGCAGGATGACGATGGTGTGATCGCCCGCGGGGACCAACTGCTCGATCGCGCTCTCCAGCCAGACGCTGGTGCCCTCGACGAACACCGCCCCGGACTCGCGCGACACAGTCTGCAGGCCGGCGAACCGGTCGCCGGTCTTGGCGGCCAGCGCGCGGGCGGCTTCGTCGTGTGACTCGCCGAGCACGCTGATGCCGAGCGACGGCAGATCTTTGAGCTTCGGCCAGGTCTCCGAGGTGTTCTGAACGCAGAACGACACCAGCGGCGGGTCCAGCGACACGGGCACGAAGGTGCTCGCCGCCAGCCCGACCCGGGTGCCCTCGACCTGCGCCGCGATCGCGATGACGCCGGAGGGGAAGTGCCCGAAGGCTTCGCGCAGAGTCGACGGGGTCAGATCTGGACTGCTCATCGGCTCCATCTTCACACGCGACTCCTTGCCGCCCCACGGTGCGGCTTCCGCGGGCGGTAACCTGACGCCCGTCATGTGGATCGTCCTCCTGGTGATGGCCGTCGCCGTGAGCTTCGAGCCGTTCCGGTTGGGGATGACCGTCCTGATGCTGAACCGTCCACGGCCGGTGCTGCAGCTGCTCGCGTTTCTGGGCGGCGGCTTCACGATGGGTGTGACCGTCGGTCTGGTGGTGCTGTTCGCGGTGCGCTCGGCGGTGAGTCCCGCACAGTTCACACTGCCCAGGGTGCAGATCGCGATCGGGGTGCTCGCGCTGCTGACGGCCGCCGTCATCGCCGTCCCGGCCACACGTCCTCGCCGCCGGCTCGACCGCATCCCGGGGTGGGCCCGCCGGCTCGCCCACGGGCGCTCACTGTGGGTGGCGGGCATGGCGGGGCTCGGCATCGCCCTGCCCTCGATCGATTACCTTGCCGCGCTGGCCGTCATCGCCGCCTCCGGCCTCGACACCGCCACGCAGATCGGCGCATTGGTGACGTTCAACGCCGTGGCCTTCGCGCTCGTCGAGGTTCCGCTGCTGGCCTACCTGGTGGCGCCGGCGCGGACGCAGGCGTCGATGACCTCGCTGCACGGCTGGCTGCGGTCGCGGCGCAGGCGCGACGTCGCTGCGCTGTTGGCGGCCTTCGGCTGCGTGCTGCTCGTCGTGGGCGTGCTGGCTTCGCGAAGCTAGGGCTTGGGCTGATTGTTCAGCACGTACTGCAGCCCGGCGAGCAACTGCGACACCGGATCGGCGCCACCGCCGAAGGCGGCCTGGGTGGCCGGTGCGGTGACGGCCGCGGGATCGTAACCGTTCACCGGATCCACGGTGATCGGAGCGGTCAACGGGTTGTCGTTGCGGGAGTAGCCCGCGTCCACGTAGGGCTTGAGCACCCCGTCGAGCTCGATCAGCGTCTCCTTGGGCACCCCGAGATACTTGAAGGGCAACACCAGCGGGAGGTGCTCCTCGGGAATCATGAAGGTGGTCGTCTTCGCGCCCCTGGAGTTGACGGTCGTCCGGATGTTCTGCGGCGGCACCATACTCGGCTTGGTGAATGCGACAGCGGTGTGACCGGTCGCGAGGCCCACGATCGCGTTGGCGACGGATATCCAGTTGTCCGGCCGGTCCGGCCAGTCGGCGATGCTGTCGTAGGCGGAGACGAACTGATAGGTGTCGTACTGGCTCTCCACCGGCGGCGGGATCCGGTAGTCGAGCGCGGGCACGACGCTGCCGACGGGAAACATCTGGGTCAGGAAGCTTTCGCCGAAGGCGTGCCGTGCCACCGGGTCGCCGTACATCGCGAAGCTCAACTGGTCACGGGGCGGGGCGGCGGGGTCGTATGCCAGCCTGGCCTGGACGTCGTTGAGCACCATCGCACCCTCGGACAGGCCGATCGCTGTGCCGGAACCGCCCTCGCGGATCGCGCCGATGAGATTCGGCCCTCCGACGTCCACCGATTCGCCGACGCTGGGGCCGTCGATGCCCAAGCCGGGAAAGGAGTCGTCCAGCCGACCGATGCCCGGGAACAACCGTTCCAGGGTGTGTCCCTGCACCTGCCCGGCGGGGTAGTCGACGATCTGCCGGTTCAGTCCCGGGAACCAGTCCGCGCCCGTGCGCATGATGTATTCGTCGTACGGAATGCCCAGGACGTGAGCGCCGCCCAGGGCGTACGCCCTACCCGGTGTGCCCAGGGCCGGCGGACCGTCGGTTGAGGTGGCGGGGGTCGGCGGGACCGGTGTCACCGCCGCGTCATCGGCGGTCGCGATCCCGAAGCCGAGACCGCCCGCGGCGCCGATGGTTGTCAGCGCAGTGCCGACTGCGAGAAGTCGTTTCATGCCCTCCGCAGACCTCCCCGCCCTACCCGGCCGCACTGCACCGAACCTTACTCCGCCGACCCGGCCGCACAGGCGTCCAACCGCGTGAATCGGCCCTGCCGGTACTCCTCGGCGCAGGCGGCGCGCCGGATCTTGCCGCTCGTCGTCGTCGGAATCGACCCGGGCGGTACCAGCACGAGATCGGAGACGCTCAGGCCGTGCGCATTGGATATCGCTGCGGTGACATCGCTTTTCACCGCGCTGAGCCGGCGGATCGCGTCGTCGTCGAGGTCACTCGGGTTCCTCACCTCGATGACGGTGACCAGGCTCTCGGCACTGTGCACCGGAACCGTTATCGCGGCGACGCGACCGCGGGTGATCTCTTGCACCGTGGCCTCGATGTCCTCGGGGTAGTGATTGCGGCCCCGGACGATCAGCAGATCTTTGATGCGGCCGACGATGAACAGCTCGCCTTGGTGGACGAAGCCGAGGTCGCCGGTACGCAGCCACGGCCCGTCCGGACTGCCGGGCATTGCTTCGACAAGTGTTGCGCCGAAGCAAGTCTGCTCCTCTGGCGGCTTGCGCCAATAGCCCTCGGCGACATTCTCGCCGTGCACCCAGATCTCGCCGATCAGGTCCGGCGGGCACTCGCGATGCGTCTCTCCGTCGACAATTCGCAGCGAGGGGGATTGCGGCACTGTGTATTTGACAAGCGCCGTACCTTTCCCAGCTGCGCAGGGCCGAACGCGGCCCGCACCCAGTTCGTCGGTATCGAAGTAGGCCGCCGGCGACGATTCACTCCAGGTGCCCGCCGTCACGAAGACCGTTGCCTCCGCCAGGCCGTAGGCCGGGCGCAGCATGTGGTCCCGGAAGTTGAAGTGCGCAAAGCGATCTGCGAAGCGTTCCAGGGTGGCCGGCTCGACACGTTCGGCGCCGTTGATGATGCCCACCACCCCACCGAGGTCGAGCCCGGCCAAGTCCTCGTCGGTGGTCTTGCGGGCGGCCAGCTCGAAGGCGAAGTTCGGCGCCGCCGAGAAGGCACCAGGATTCTCGGCCAGCGCACGCATCCACCGGGACGGCCTCTCCAGGAACGCCACCGGGCTCGTCAACACGGCGGGATGGCCGCTCAAGATGGGCATGCAGACGCCCAGCACCAGACCCATGTCATGGTAGAAGGGCAACCACGACACAAACGTGACATCGGTTGAGGATCGGACACCCGCGAAGAACGTCCGCATCACCTGCTCGAAATTCACCGTCAGGTTGCGGTGCGAGAGCATGACCCCGGTCGGCACGCGCGTTGAGCCGGAGCTGTACTGCAGGTACGCGATGCTCGGCCACTCGGAAGGGGCGAGCTCCGGTCCGTCCTCGGCGTCCAGGTTCAACGAATCGATCTCGACGATCGTCGGCGTCGTGCCCGAACGACACCGAGCGACGAAATCGCCGACGTCGGCCGCGGCAGCCGACGTCGTGAGGACGACCGAGGGCTCCGTATCGTCGAGGACCGCGCTCACCCGGTCGTGTCCCGCGCCGGGAAGCGGCATCGGAAGCGGCACCGCAACGAGACCGGCCTGCATGGATCCCAGGAACGCCAGGACGTACTCGAGGCTCTGCGGAGCGAGGATCACCGCCCGGTCACCGGCCGAACCGTGGCGCCGGATCTCGCGGGCCACGTTCATCGTTCGGCGTGCCAGCTGCGACCACGTGAGACTCTCGGAGATGCCCGCCGAGTCGTGGGCGTAATCGGTGAAGGTGAACGCGACGTCGTCGGGGCGCAGGCTCGCGCGGCCGTGCAGCATCGACAGGATCGACGACTCAGGCGGTGTTGTCACGGCATGTCCATATCAGCTCGTCGAGATCGCTCGGAGACGGTCGGCGGGGGCAGCGTCAGCCGTCCGCGACGGCCACCAGTTCGCCCGACCGACCAGCGCAGCGATGGCGGGCACCGTGATGGTACGCACCACGAAGGTGTCCAGCAGGATCCCCACCCCGATCACGAAACCGCCCTGGACCACGATGCCGATGCTCGAGAACAACAGCCCGCCCATGGAGGCGGCGAAGATCAGCCCCGCGGCGGTGATCACGCCACCCGTGGAACCCAGGGTCCGGATGACGCCGTAACGCACGCTGCGCGGAGATTCGTCCTGCAGTCGCGACACGAAGAGCATGTTGTAGTCGGCGCCCACGGCGACCAACACCACGAAGGCCAATGGCGGCACGCTCCAATGCAATTCCTCACCGAGGATCAGTTGGAACGTCAGAACGCCGATACCGATGGCCGCGAAGTAGGAGATCACCACGGAACCGACCAGGTACAGGGGTGCGATGACCGCACGCAGCAGCACCATCAAGATCAACAGCACCACGATGAGGGTCGCGGCGATGATGAACCGGATGTCCTGCTGGTAGTAGTCCCGCGTGTCGCGGAGCGCGACCGGGAACCCGCCCATCGAGATCGTCGCGTCGGCCAGCGTGGTGTTCGGCTGGGCGCCGCGGGCGACGTCAGAGATCTCACCGACCTGATCCATCGCCTCGCTGCTGAACGGGTTGAGCTTCGTCTGCACCAGGTATCGCACCGAGCGGCCGTCCGGCGAGATGTAGGCCTCACCCGCCTTCTGGAAGTCCGGCAGGTTGAACACTTCGGCCGGAATGTTGAACCCCGCCTGCGACGGGTCCGCGGCGTCGTCCCTCATCGTCAGCAGGAACGTCGACGCCTCGTTGAGCCCGGCGGCGATCACCTTGACCTGATTGACGAGTTCATCCACCCCGCCTGCCACTTCTCGGCTTCCGTTGGCCAGGCGGTTGGCGCCTTGCTGCAGTTCGGCCAGGCCCGCCTGCGGGCCACCGGGCCGGTCGAGGCCCATCGCGTTGACCGCCTTGGTCACGTTCGACATCGCGGAGTTGAGCTTGGCCACCGCCTCGTTGAGGGTCTGCCTGTCTTCGACGCCCTGGAGTTCCTGTGCCAGACCGTTGATCTCGTCGAGGCTCCCGTCGTCCCGCGCGGCGACGAGCCGCTGGAACTGCAAGCGGGTGTCGACGCAGGAGGGGTTGGCGTCGCAGACCGCATTGCCCTGAAGCGCCGCGAGAACCGGGCCGATCCAGGCGAACATGTCCTTGACGGCGCGGAAGTTCACGCCCATGGAGTTGCCGAGCGCGTTGATACTGGCGACGAGCTTGGCCGCGGTTTCGACGTCGCGCACCAGCTTGTCGCCGCCGTACTCGGTGCGCACCGACGAGAACGTGTCGACCAGATCCTGGATGCTGGGCGCGATCGTGTTGATCTGACCGCGCACGTCGGCGAGGCTCTCCGCCAGCGTGGTGGCCCCGTCGGTCAACCGATTGAGGTCGCCGGTGCGTTGACCGATCTGGGCGGAGCCGTCGGCCAGCCGGGTACCGACGATGCCCGCCTGGTAGGTGGCCCGGAACTCGGGTGGTACCTCGCCGAGGGGCCGGGTGATGCCGCTGACCAGACCGACGTCCGGCAGCTGCGCGACGCGCGAGGCCATCTGCTCCAGGTCGGCGAGGGCCCGCGGCGTGCGCAAATCGTGCGGCGACTGCACCAGGATGTATTCGGGGATGGACCGGCTGACCGGGAAATGGCGCTCCAGCGCGGCGTACCCGACCGAACTCGGCGCCGACGCCGGGACGACCTTGCGATCGTCGTAGTTGTAGCGCGCGAAGACCGCGATACCGGCCAGCAGCGCCAACACGAGCAGGCTGCCGACGAGATGGGGCACCGGCCGGCGCACGATGCGCACACCGGAACGCCTCCAGAACCGGGCGGTCAGCTCGCGCCGCGGTTTGACCCAGCCGCGCGGTCCGGCGAGCACCAGAATCGCCGGGAGCAGGGTCACTCCGGCGAGGAAAGCGATGCCGATGCCGATCGCCGACGACACCCCGACTGTCTTGAACACGCCCATCTTCGCGAAGCTCAGCAGCAGGAACGTCAGGCCGACCGTGGCGGCGGATGCGGTGATGACCTTGCCGATCGAGATCATCGCCGCCTTGACCGCATGGTCGTAACCGTCGCCCGACCGCAGATAGTCGTGATAGCGGCTGATCAGGAAGACCGCGTAATCCGTTCCGGCCCCGGCCATGATCGCGCTCAGGAACACGATGGACTGATTCGAGACACCCGCACCGGTCAGCGCGGAGTATCCGGCCACCACGGCCTGCGCGATCAGCAGCGACGATCCGATCGTGACCAACGGCAGCAGCATCGTCACCGCGCTGCGGTACACCAGCAACAGCACGGCGAGAACCAGCACGGCGATCGCGATCTCGATGGGCAGCCGATCCTGTTCGCCGGCGACGGTGAGATCCGCGACGGTGGCCGCGGGGCCGGTGACATGCACCGTCAGCGAGCCGTCGGTCGCGGGGACGTGGTGTCTGACGATGTCGGCGACCCGGTTGAACGACTCGTAGGCGCGCGGCGTGCCCAGCTCACCCTCGAGGCTGACCGGCAGCACCCAGGTCGTCTTGTCCTCGCTCGTCAGGAACGGCCGCAGTTGGGGGGTGCTGACGAAATCCTGCACCGAGACGACATCGGTGACGTCGTCGTGCACGGCGTCCACGAGCTTGCGGTAGGTGGCCTCGTCGGCGGGCGTGAGCCCGTCTTCGTTGATGAGCGCGATGACGAGGAGATTGTCCGAACCCGGTTCCTGGAAGGCTCGGGCCATCTTCTCGGCGGTGACACTCGACGGCGCATCGCCCGGCAGGATCTCGAGCGGATGCTTCTGCGCCATCTCGCCGAGCGACGGAAACGACAACGGCAGGGCGATCACCATCGCGACCCAAACCCCGATCACCGCCCAGGGCCACCGCACCACGACATCGGCTAGCCGGCGCATATCGCCCTCACCCGTACTACCCCCACGCTATGCGACGAGCCCCCAGTGCCCGCTGTCGGCGACCAGCACGGAAACCGACTTCATCGCCTTCATGTAGCGCGACACCGACTTCCTGGCGACCGGATTCTCCGGATGCATGATCGCCATCACCGTGCCTTCGCCGTATCGGAATATGTAGATCGTCAGTTGGTAGGAATACCGGCCGTCGGGGTAAATCCCGATATTGTCCGCGAGGCCCAGATCGGCGGCGGCGAGAACGGCGTTGAGCGGAGCGGCGCCGGCGTGAAAGAAATTCGACACCGGAAAATTCGGCCGCGGCCAGCTCAGCCAGGGCGCCAACTCCAGCACGCGGTAATACGGCACCTTGGCCATGTTCAGGTTCGAGTCGAACGACGCCTGCGCCGCCCAGGCGGCATCGCCGAACGAGGCCGCGCCGATCGGCACGGTGATCGGAACGAGGCCGGTGAACCACCCCTGCGTCATGAAGTTGTCCGTCGCGGCGCGGGAATCCCTCGGGGTCAGCCCGTGGTACGTGAGAGCTCCCGTCAGCTCGTGCTCCACCTGGGCGAGGCAGGCGAACAAACCGCCGACGAAGCGGGCACCGGCCGCCGCGCAGGCCGCTTCGAATCGTTCCGTCTGAGCGGGGTCCATCAAGACCTCAGAGGTCATGCCACTACTGGTCGAATCCAGCGGATTGCCCAGCGGAAGCGGAAATTCGGGAAAACCGCCGCCGCTGCTCTCGGCGAATTCGATCCAGGCCCGCACTTCGGGCGAATCCACGGTCAATTCCGATGTGCGTTCGCGCTCGCGGACACAGAAATCGTCGAAGCTGCCGGCATCGGGAAGCGCGAGGGCCTCGCCGCCACCGCTCAACGCCGAATACATTCCGTTCGCTTCCAGCATTGTCGTGCCGATCAATGTCGCGTCCCCGTGGACGTGATCCATGGCGGCGAAGAACGTGAAGTGGCCGTCGTTCTGGATTATTCCGAAGGTGAAGCAGCCCCACTCCAACGGACTGGGGATGGCCACGACATGAGCGCGTATCCGCTCGACGCTCATGTCGCCGTGATCGACCGGCACGAATTCGATGTCGGAGGGGTCATCGATGGCATGCCGGACGAACTCTCCGGCACCGGTGTGTTCGAACCAGCTGCGGAACGTGTCGTGCCGTCGTAGATATGCGTTCACGGCGTGGTCCATGGCCGCGATATCGCACTGACCGGGCACCTCACAGCTGGCGATGATCTGCCGGGAGAAATTCAGTCCCGCGGCGCTGCGCTCGCAGTAATTCCGCAGATGCTGGCGCTGCATGTAGCTGACCGGCACCGGACTGACCTGCGCTTGTCGCGCCCGTTCGGCAGCGGCGGCGGTCGGATGCCAGGAGGTGACAGAGCCCGGATTCAGCGACCATTCATCGAGTGCGCCCACCGTGATCTTGCCGATGCGCAAACTTGGTCCTCCCCGTCCAACCCGCTGAGGCGGCTCCGGATCCGGTATCTGCCGTTGCCGGATCAACATACTCCGGCTTCTTGCGCAGCCGCTCGGCGCCGGTCGAACCCCGGGTAGCGGCAACGCGCGTAGCGCAGGTCCTTCTGCCATAGTGTGCGTCGGGGAATTATTTCCGGGCGCAACATGTCTCCCGCATGTCATCTGACCGCCGGTGCAAGGGAGGACAACAACGGCATGGGATCCGCCGCACATCCGAACGAGCCGGCCACTCGCTATGCAATCGTCGGCTACGCGGCGAGATTTCCAGGCGCCCGGGACGCCGATGAGTTCTGGGACCTGCTGCGCGAGGGGCGCGACGCGATATCGGAGGTGCCCGGGGACCGCTGGAATGCCGACGAATTCTTCGACCCGGAACCTGGTACACCCGGCAAGGTCGTGACCCGTCGTGCCGGTTTCGTCGAGGAGGCGACGGGATTCGACGCGCCGTTCTTCGGTATGTCGACGCGCGAGGCCAGGCTGATGGACCCGCAGCACCGGCTCCTGCTGGAGACGGCGTGGCGAGCGGTCGAACATTCGGGCACCGCGCCCACGGCGCTGGCCAACACCAACACCGGCGTGTTCGTGGGGTTGGCCACCCACGACTACCTGGGAATGGTCTCCGACGAGCTGACGTATCCCGAGATCGAGGCCTACATGGCCATCGGGACGTCGAATGCCGCAGCTGCGGGCCGGATCAGCTATCGGTTGGGGTTGCAGGGTCCAGCGGTCGCCGTCGACACGGCGTGCAGCTCGTCGCTGGTGGCAATCCATCAGGCGTGCCAGGCGCTCCGCTTGGGGGAGTGCGACCTCGCGCTGGCCGGCGGTGCGAATGTCCTGCTCACACCGGCGACCATGATCACGTTCTCCAGCGCGCGCATGCTCGCGCCCGACGGCCGGTGCAAGACGTTCGACGCGGCCGCGGACGGCTACGTGCGCGGCGAGGGCTGCGGCGTCATCGTCATCAAGCGCCTCGAGGACGCGATTCGCGACGGTGACCGGATCCGGGCCGTGATCCGCGGCAGTGCGGTCAACCAGGACGGCGCATCCGGCGGGTTGACCGTGCCGAACGGCGTGGCCCAGCAACGGGTTATCGCCGATGCGCTGATGCGCGCCGACGTCGAACCCGGCGCGGTCGGATATCTCGAAGCGCACGGCACCGGGACATCGCTGGGCGACCCGATCGAGGCCCAGGCCGCAGGCGCGGTGTTCGGCGCCGGAAGAGCACCCGACCAACCGCTGCTGATCGGCTCGGCGAAGACGAACATCGGTCACCTGGAAGCGGCCGCGGGGATCGCGGGCGTCATCAAGGTCATCCTGTCGCTCGAGCACGAGGCCCTGCCGAAGCACCTCAACTTCGAGAACCCATCGCCGCACATTCCCTGGGACCGGCTCCCGATAGAGGTGGTGAAGGAGACCCTGCCCTGGGAGCGCAACGGCCGTCCCCGGATCGCAGGGGTGAGCTCGTTCGGGTTCGCCGGGACCAACGCGCACGTCATCCTCGAAGAAGCGCCCGCCCAAGCACCGCAACCCGAGGCGAGTCCGATCGAACAGCGGCAGTTCAGTCTGCTGCCACTCTCGGCGCGGACACCTGCCGCCCTGGTCCAGCTCGCCGACCGGTACCGCGGCTGGTTGACCGCGCACCCGGACGCCACCTTGGCCGACGTCTGCTTCACCGCAGGCGCGGCGCGGGCGCACCTCGAGCACCGGGCCGCCCTGGTGGCCGATTCGAAGGAGTCGGCCGTCGAACTGCTCGCCGCCCTCGCGGACGATCGCCCGGCCCCCGGCCTGGTTCGCGGCGAATCCCACGACACACCGAAGACGGCGTGGCTGTTCACCGGCCAGGGCAGCCAGTACGCCGGCATGGCCCAGGAGCTGTTCGAGACCGAGCCGGTGTTCGCCGAGACGATGAAGCGGTGCGCGGCTGCGGTCGCCGATGTTCTCGAAAAGCCCTTGCTCGACGTGATCTTCGATGTGGACGACCCCGAAGGCGAAGAGACCTTGCGGCAGACCCGCTACGCGCAGCCCGCGTTGTTCGCGGTCGAGATGGGCCTGGCCCGCCTCTGGCAGTCGTGGGGCTTCGAGCCCGACGTGGTGCTGGGCCACAGCGTCGGCCAGTACTCGGCGGCCTGCGTCGCGGGAGTGTTCGGACTCGCGGACGGCGCTCGGCTGATGGCCGAACGTGGCCGCCTCTTCGGCAGCCTGCCTGCGGGCGGCCGGATGGTTGCGGTGTTCACCGCCGCCGAGCGTGCCGAGAACCTAACCGATGGGTTCCCGAGCCTGTCGGTCGCCGCCTACAACGGGGCCAACACCGTATTGTCCGGACCCGCAGAGGATCTGGAGAGGGCGGTGGCTGCATTGGCGGCCGACGGTGTCCGCTGTGACTGGCTCGACACCAGTCACGCGTTCCACTCGGCGCTGCTGGACCCGATTCTCGACGATTTCGAGTCGTATGCGCAGCAGTTCGATTTCCGTGCACCACAACGTATCTTGATTGACAACCGCACCGGCGCCGCGCTCGGGAGAAGCGTGCAGCTCGATGGCGCATACTGGCGTCGTCACGCACGCCAGCCGGTGGAGTTCGCCAAGAGCGTGCGCACCCTTGCCGAACTGAACTGCAGGGTGCTGCTGGAGATCGGCCCGCGACCGGTGCTCACCGCGGCGGCGCTGGGGGCGTGGCCCGACCCGGCCACCGCGCCGCGCGCGATCGCATCGATGCGGCGTAACACCGCCGATCACCGGCAGATCACCGAAGCCGTTGCCGACGCCTATGTTCTGGGGCACCTGCCCGAGTTCGAGGCGTTTCGGCACGCCGGCGCGCGAAAGCTCGACCTGCCGCCCTATCCGTTCGAGCATCGCGAGTACTGGTTCCGGGACAACCGGGTGGAGCACCCGACCGAGAACCGGGATGACGACCGGGGCCCGCGTACCGAGGCCGTCCGCCTCCTCGAGGACGGCCGGATCGCGGAGCTCGCGGCCCTCCTCGAGGGGGTGAGCGACGACGAGCAGACCCGCAATGTGCTGACCAAGCTCGCGGCACAACACAACCAGCAGCGTACGACTCGCTCCATCGCGGACGACCGCTACGAGATCCGCTGGGAGAAGACCACCGCTGCACCTGCCGGCGCGGATGCCGGCGCGGGATCCACCTGGATCCTCGTCGGCGACGACACCGATCCGGTCCGATCTCTGATCGACGTGCTGGATGCACGCGGCCACCGGCACCGGATCATCGGGTTGCCGGTGAACGACGCGGACGAGGCAGAGCTCGCCGATGCGATACGCACTGCGGCAGAAGATGATTCGGTGCTGCGCATCGTAAATGTCGCGGCCCTCGAGGGATCCGCACCGTCGATGCAGTCGCTGCTGCGGATGCAACACCGAGTCCTGGGCGCGACACGGCGGCTGTTCCGCGCCGCGTCGGCCGCCGAGGTGCGGGTCCCCATCTGGATGGTGACCCGTGGCGCACAGCGCATCACCGACTCGGACCCCGTTGCGCCGGAACAGAGTTGCCTGTGGGGATTCGGCCGTGCCGCGTCGCTGGAGCTTCCGCAGGTGTGGGGCGGACTGGCGGATCTGGCCGAAGGCACCGCCGACGAGTGGTCTCGGTTCATCGACGAGATCACCGCGCCGCGCGGCCCCGACATCACCGAGGACCAGATCGCGCTGCGCGGCGGGGCGGTCTACGTCCCCCGGCTCACTCGGCGTGCCGGGCAGCCCAGTGTTGCACCGCTGGAACTGCGCTCTGACGCAACGTATCTGGTGACCGGCGGGCTGGGATCGATAGGACTGGAGATCGCCGGACAGCTGGCCGAAAACGGCGCCGGCCATCTGGTGCTGACCAGCAGGCGCGCGCCGAGCGACACCGCCCAGCAACGCATCGACGCGCTGGGCGAACGGCACGGTTGCGAAATTCGCGTCATCTCCGCCGACATCGCCGATGCGCACGACGTCGCACGCTTGTTGGCGGGCATGCAGGCCGAGCTACCGCCCCTGGCCGGCATCGTCCATGCTGCCGGCGAGATCGGCACCACACCGCTGGCCAGCCTGGACGACGCCGACGTGGACCGCGTCTTCGCTGGAAAGGTCTGGGGTGCCTGGCATCTGAGCGAGGCGGCCGCCGACCTGGCGCTCGACTTCTTCGTCAGTACCTCGTCGATCGCCTCGGTCTGGGGCGGATTCGGTCAGAGCGCCTACGGCGCGGCGAACGCGTTCCTCGACGGGCTGGCCTGGCGCTTGCGCGAGCAGGGCATTCCCGCGATCAGCGTCAACTTCGGTCCCTGGTCGGCGGGAATGGCCGACGCGGAGGCCCGTGCGCGGCTGGACCAGCGCGGAGTCCGGGCGTTGGCACCCGCCGATGCGCTCGCGGGTCTGGCCGATGCCATGTCCGCTTCTGAGGCACTGGGCGCCGGGCAGGCAGTGGTGGCCCGGATCGACTGGGCCCGCTTCCTCCCGCTCTACCAGCAGGCGGGCAGGCGTGCATTCCTGACGGAATTGGAACGCGAGGTGCCCGCCCAGTCGGCGTCGGCGGCGTCCGCTGCGACGCCGTCCGGGAAGACCCAGCTGGTGGAGCGGCTCGCAGGAGCTCCGCTGCAGCAGCGCAAGCGGCTTCTCACCGGCTACTTGCGCGACGCCGTGGCAGAGGTGACGCGCGTGGACGCCGCGGAGATCCGCGAGGACGCCGGGTTCTTCGACCTCGGCATGGATTCGCTGATGGCCGTCGAGCTGCGGCGCCGTATCGAGCAGGGAGTGGGCAAGGAGATTCCCGTCACCCTGGTGATGGATCACCCCCGGCTGTCCGACGCGGCCGACTACCTGCTCGGCGAGGTGCTCGGGCTGGCCGAGCAGGCCACCTCCGGGAGACAGCCGGCCATGGCGGCGACGATGCGCACGGACGAACCGATCGCGATCGTCGCGGTGTCGTGCCGCTTCCCCGGCGCGCCCGACCCGGAAGCATTCTGGGAGCTGCTGTCCGGCGGGGTCGACGCGATCCGGGAAGTCCCGG
The DNA here is from genome assembly GCF_039871645.1 of Mycobacterium sp. B14F4. NCBI lineage: Bacteria > Bacillati > Actinomycetota > Actinomycetes > Mycobacteriales > Mycobacteriaceae > Mycobacterium > Mycobacterium sp. B14F4. The sequence continues at coordinate 431,760 of NZ_JBDPMF010000003.1, forward strand.
AGGACCGGTTCGACATCGACGAGTTCTACGACCCGGACCCGGAGACCCCGGGGAAGACCTACACGCGTTACGGCGGATTCCTCGACGAGATCGACGGATTCGATCCCGAGTTCTTCGGCATCTCCCCGCGCGAGGCCGTCTGGATCGAGCCGCAGCAACGGCTGATGCTCGAAACGGTCTGGGAAGGTCTCGAACGGGCTGGTTACGCGCCATCCGCGCTGCGCGGCAGCCGAACCGGCATCTTCGCCGGGGTGGCCGCCAACGAGTATGCGCACCTGTTGTCGTCGCAGTCGGTCGACAAGATCGAGCCCTACTTCATCACCGGCAATGCCCTCAACGCCATCGCCGGCCGGGTCGCCTTCGCCCTCGGACTCGAAGGACCCGCGGTGGCGGTCGACACCGCATGCAGCTCGGCGCTGGTGGCCGTTCATCAGGCCTGTCTGGCGTTGCGCACCGGGGACTGCGACATGGCGCTGGCCGGCGGGGTGAACGTGCTGCTGAGCCCGGTGACGGTGATCGCCGCTTCGCGCGCCAGGATGCTCTCCCCCGTCGGGCGATGCAAGACCTTCGACGCCTCCGCCGACGGCTACGTGCGCAGCGAAGGCTGCGGCATCCTGGTACTCAAGAGGCAGAGCGACGCGGTACGCGACGGCGACCGAATCCTGGCCGTCATTCCCGGCAGCGCAGTCAACCAGGACGGCGCCTCCAGCGGTTTGACGGTGCCCAATGGCGGTGCGCAGCAACGGCTTATCGAGGCCGCCCTGGCCCGCGCCGGTCTGACCGGTGGGGATGTCGACTACCTCGAGGCGCACGGAACGGGCACCCCGCTGGGCGATCCGATCGAGGTCCAGGCGGCCGCAGCCGCCTACGACGACTCGCGTGACGCGGACCGACCGCTGCTGATGGGATCGGTGAAGACCAACATCGGTCACACCGAATCGGCCTCCGGGGCAGCAGGTCTGATCAAGGTCGTGTTGTCGCTGCAGCACGAGCTGCTGCCGCAGAGCCTGCACTTCGACACGCCGTCGCCGCACATTCCGTGGGACTCGCTGCCGGTGCAGGTCGTGGACAAGGCGGTTCCGTGGCGCGCCAACGGCAGGCCCCGGCGCGCCGGCGTGAGCTCCTTCGGGTTCACCGGCACCAACGCCCACATCCTGATCGAAGAGGCGCCGTCGGCGATCGCCGGTGAGGAACCGGACACCGATGCGCGGCCCGTCCATGTGCTTCCGCTGTCCGCGCGATCACCGGAAGCGCTGGTGGCCTTGGCGCAGCGCTATGACTCCTGGCTGAGCGTGCACCCCGATGCCGACCTCGCCGACGTGTGCCTCACCGCCGGGACGGGCCGTTCGCATTTCGAGCATCGCGCCGCGATGGTCGTGGATTCGGTCGAGGGGGCCCGTCAGGGTCTGGCCGACCTCGTCCAGAACCGCACCCGCCCCGGTGTCGTGCGTGGCGAGCACACGCACCACCCGACGACGGCGTGGTTGTTCACCGGGCAGGGCAGCCAGTATCCGGGGATGGCGCGTGAGTTGTTCGACGCTGAGCCGGTTTTCGCCGAGACCGTCACGCGGTGCGCGGACGCGGTCAAGGACATCGTGGCGCACCCGTTGCTGGAGGTGCTGTTCGCCGGCGATCGGGAGACCGGAGAACGGTTGCGGCACACGTCGTTTGCGCAGCCGGCGCTGTTCGCCGTCGAGATGGGTCTGGCCCGGCTGTGGCAGTCGTGGGGCATAGAACCCGACGTGGTGCTGGGGCACAGCGTGGGCCAGTACGCGGCGGCATGTGTGGCCGGCGTCTTCAGCCTCGAGGACGGCGCACGGCTGATGGCCGAACGCGGCCGGCTGTTCGGCAGCCTGCCCGAAGGCGGGCGGATGGTGGCGATCTTCGCCGACGCCAAGCACGTCGAGCAGATCGCCGGCGAGTCCCCGCGAGTGTCGGTCGGCGCCTACAACGGACCCAACACCGTGCTGTCGGGTCCTGGGGAGGATCTGGAGCAGATCGTCGGCCGACTGGCTAACGAGGGGATCCGCTGCACCTGGCTGGAGACCAGCCACGCCTTCCACTCGGAACTGCTCGACCCGGTGCTCGACGAGTTCGAGTCGTACGCAGCACAGGTCGAAATCGCTGCCCCGACCTTGCCGCTGGTTTGCAACCGCACCGGCGCCGTGCTCACCGCCCAGTCACCGCTCGACGCGCACTATTGGCGGCGGCATTCCCGTCAGCCGGTGCAATTCGCCGAAAGTGTGCGCACGGTGGCGGCGCTGGGCTGCTCGGTGCTGATGGAGATCGGTCCGCAACCGGTGTTGACGGGCGCCGCGGTGCAGGTCTGGCCGGAGCACGTGGCCGCGCCGCGGGCGATCGTGTCGCTGCGCAGGGGTGTCGGCGACCGGCGCCAGATCGCCGATGCGCTGGCCGCGGCCTACGTAGGCGGCCACCGACCCGATTTCGCTGCGCCGCAGCGCCGTCCGCGTCGCACTCTCGAACTGCCGACATATCCCTTCCAGCGCCGGCGCTTCTGGCCGAGGACGGCAGGCATGGCCGTGGAAGGAGGTGTGGGTGCCGCTGTCTCCGGGATCCTGGGTAGCGCGAAGGACCTCGCCTCCGGCGACACCGTCTACACCAGCAGGCTGTCGGTGAAGTCGCAGCCTTGGCTGTGCGACCACGTCATCTACGGCACCGTTGTCGTACCCGGGGCGACGTATGCCGCGATGGCGCTGGCCGCGGTCGGTCCGCCGGCGCGGGTGAAGGACGTCTTCTTCTACGAGCCGATCATTCTGCCCGAGAAGAGTTCCCGCGAGGTGCAGCTGACGTTGCATCCACGGGAGAGCGAGGGCGAGTGGGGTTTTCAGGTACACAGCCGGCCGTACGGGGAACGGGGCGCCGACTGGTCGCTGAACGCCGACGGCACCGTGGTCAGCGGTGTCAGCAGCGGCACCGATCCTGACGAACCGGCACCGCAGGAAGATCCGGTCGACGAGGCGATCGAGCGGTGCAACCGGATGCGCCCACAGGAGTTGTTCGAGACCTTCGCCGATATGGAGCTGGCATGGGGGCCGACCTGGTCCGGCTCCCTGAAGTCGCTGTGGCTCGGCGAGGGTGAGGCGATCGGCGACGTCGTCGTCGGCGAAGAACTCGCCGAACACCTCGGAAGCGAACCGATGCACCCGGTGCTGATGGACCTGTGCACCGGCGTCGCCTTCCCGGCGTTCCCGGCACTCCTCGCGGCCGAACAGGGCGTGAGCGATCTGTTCCTGCCGTTGCGGTACGGCCAAGTGACGCTGCGCGAGCGGATGCCTCGACGGTTCTACTGCCGCGCGAGGTGGCACAGCAGCGAGCTGACGAGCGAAACCCAAACGTTCGACCTCGATTTCGTCAGCCGGGATGGCCGCCACCTCGGCGGCATTCGCGAGTTCACGGTCAAACGCGCACCCCGTGAGGCCCTGCTGCGCGGCCTCGGCGGGGATGCCACCCGGCTGCTCTACACCCTGGGCTGGCACGAGGTGCCGCTGCCGGCGTCGAGCGGTGACGCCGGGGCCGCCGGTAACGGCACCTGGCTGATCGCCGGATTCGACGAGTTGGCCGCCGCCGTGCCGGGTTGCATCCCGTTCGACCGGAACGCCGATACGGAGCCGTTGGGACAGCTGTTGGCCGACGCCCACGAGCGCGGCCTGCCGTTCTCCGGCGTCGTCTGGCGCGCGGCAGCGCCGAGCGCACATGAGGCAGGCGCCGACGTCGCCGCGCGGGTCGAAGCCGAAATCGCCAACCTGCTCGGCGCCGTGCACGCCGTGCAACGCGGCGTGCAGAACGGCACCGTGAAACTTCCGAATGGTCTCTGGATCGTCACCGAGGGAGCCGTGGCCACCGAGTCCGGGGAGCCGGTCGACCCGGGCCAGGCGGCGCTGTGGGGATTCGGGCGCACCACGATCAACGAGGAACCGGCACTGCGCTGCAGGCTGGTCGACTGCGACGGTTCGCCAGAGGCTGTGCAGGCGCTGGCCGATCTGCTGGCCACCCCCGTCGAGGAACCCGAACTGGCTCTGCGCCAAGGAAAGCTGCTGGCCTCACGGTTGCTGCCATGGGCACGCAGCGGTCATCTGACGGTGCCGCGCGGAGGCGACTACGTCCTGGCGCCCACCGAACGCGGAGCGATCGACAACCTGCGTCTGACCGAGGCGGACGTGCCGGCGCCGGACGAGGGTTACGTGCAGGTCCGGGTGGAGGCCGCGGGTCTGAATTTCCGGGATGTGCTCAACGTCCTCGGCCTCTACCCGGGCGACCCCGGACCGATCGGCGGGGACTTCGCCGGCGTCGTCACACAACTGGGCGGCGGTGTCAGCGGACTCGAGGTGGGTCAGCGCGTCTACGGCTTCATGCAGGGCGCGTTCTCCAGCCGGTTCAACGTGCCTGCGCAGTTGGTGGCCCCGGTGCCCGACGGGCTGAGCCCGGTAGCCGCGGCCACCATTCCCGCGGCCGCGCTCACCGCCCGGCTCGCGTTCGACTGGGCGCAGTTGCAACCCGGTGATCGCGTGCTCATCCACGCCGCCAGCGGCGGCGTCGGACTGGCCGCCATCCAGATGGCGCAGCAGCACGGCGCCGTCGTCTTCGCGACCGCCAGCACCTACAAGCGCGCGACGCTGCACAGGATGGGCGTCAAGTACGTCTACGATTCGCGCACTACGGATTTCGCCGACCAGATCCTCGCGGACACCGACGGCGCCGGCGTGGACGTGGTGCTCAACAGCCTGACCAACGAGGGGTTCGTCGAAGCGACGGTCCGGGCCACCGCCCAGAACGGCCGGTTCGCCGAGATCGCCAAGCGTGACATCTGGACTCATGAGCAGATGGCGGCGGCCCGTCCCGACATCGCCTACGAGATCGTCGCGCTGGACACGGTGACCCTCTGCGAGCCCGAGCGCATTCGTGGCTTGCTGGGTGAAGTGTCGGACGGGCTGGGCACGGGCGAGTGGGCACCGCTGCCCGCCGAGATCTACCCGCTGACCGAGGCGAGGGCCGCGTTCCGCCGCATGCAGCAGGCGCGGCACATCGGCAAGATCGTGCTGCAGATGCCCAATCCGCTGCAGCCGCGGCCCGATCGGAGCTATCTGATCACTGGTGGACTGGGTGCGATCGGTCTGCACACCGCGGCATATCTGGCGCAACTCGGCGCCGGTGACCTCGTTTTGACCAGCCGCCGTGCGCCGGATGCGGACGCGCAACGGGCCATCGAGGAGGTCGCCGAGCGCTACAAGTCCCGCATTCACGTGTTCAGAGCCGACGTCGGCGACGAGTCCGAAGTCGCGGCGCTGCTGGAGCGGATCCGCACGGAGTTGCCGCCGCTGGCCGGAGTTGCACATCTGGCCGGCGTGCTCGACGATGCGCTGCTCTCCCAGCAGAGCCTGGAACGGTTCCGAACCACACTGGCGCCCAAGGGATTCGGCGCCTACCATCTGGACCGCCTGACCAAGGACGACGAGCTGGACTTCTTCCTGGTGTCCTCCTCGGTGTCCAGCGTGTTCGGTTCACCCGGTCAGGCCAACTATGCGACGGCCAACGCGCTGCTCGACGGGCTCGTCGCGCAGAGACGAGCGCGCGGCCTGCCTGCCACCGGCGTCAACTTCGGTCCCTGGGCCGATGGCGGCATGGCCTCCTCGGAAGCCGCACGCAACAACCTCAATGCCCAGGGCCTGGTGCCCCTGGAGCCCTCGGCCGCATTGGGCGCGCTCGCCGAGGTCGTCGCGAACGGCGCCGGGCAGGCAACCGTCATCAAAGCCAACTGGCAGCGCGCCGCGAAGTTGTTGGGCGCTGCCCGTCCACCGATTCTCGACCTGGTGTTGCCGAGTGCGGCCGGGGAGGCAACCGGTGACAGTGAGTTGCTCCGGCAGCTGCAGGAGATTCCGGTGCCGCAGCGCGTCGGTTTCGTGACCGAGTTCCTGCAGCGCGAGGTGCAGAACTTCCTGCGACTGGCCCAACCGCCCGCCGCAACGAGCCGGTTCCTGGACCTGGGGACGGATTCACTGATGGCGATCGAACTCCGCAACCGGTTGCACAGTCAGTTCGGCGGCGCGTTCACGATCAACGCGACCGCGGTGTTCGACTATCCGACCATCGGCGGGCTCGCCGAGTATCTCGTGGGTCAGCTGCCCGACGCGGAAACGCCGGCAACCGACGCGCAGTCCGACTGACCGCCGGCGAACGCTCGGCTGTGTACAGCCCCTCCTGGGGAAATGCGTGCGAGGCCGTACAAGACTGTGCGCTCGCGCAGGAGAAACCTCAGTCGGCCCAGCGCGCCCGCTGCACCTCGGGTGCGAGCGCCGTCTGCAGTGGCACGTCGAGGCCGTCGTAGATGCCGGGCTTCTGGCGAGCCAGCCAGTCGAGCGCACCGAGCAGGCGGTTGGCCGCGGTCGTGTTGCCGCCGTCGGCCCTGGTGCCGCCGGGCACGTCGGCGCGTGTCGTGATCGTCAGCCGGGGGTCGCCGTCGACGATCACCCGATGGTCACCCACGCCCTCGTCGGGATACGGCCAGTCCGGCGCGCACGACACGTGGATGCGGGTGATGTGGTCGATGACTATGCGTTCGCGGCCACCCGACTTGCCGATGACCTTCAACCAGAACGCGCCCTGCGTGCCCTTCTCGAAGCGGCCCATCACGGTGTCGACGGACTCCTCGAGCGGGCGGCGCTCCACTTCCTCGGTGATCTCGTCGATCTCGATGCCCAGGCCGCGCCCGACGAGCCGGATGTTGCCGCCCCACACCATCGTCGGGACGGACGGCAGCAGCATCATCGGCACCTCCTCCATGGACCCCCCAAAACCGCAGCGCAGCCGCACCGCCTCGGGCTGGTTGTAGGTGGAGTAGTCGAAGATCTCCTGGCAGCGGATGGTCTTGATCCTGGTGCACAACCCCGCGGCGATGACCGCGAGCGCGTCGTTGCCCCAGCCGGGATCGACGCCGCTGACCAGCAGCGTGGCCGAACCCTCCTCGGCGGCGTGAGCGAGCCGGTCCACCCATTCCGGGGGTGCCGAGCGGGGGTCGTAGAGCGAATACAGCGACGGCGTCACGACGTGCTTGCCGGCGCGCAGGCAGCGCTCGATGTCGTCGACCGCCTCGTCGGGACGGATGTCGCCGGAGGCCATGTAGGCCACGGCGTCGCAGCCGGCCAGCGCGATATCGATGTCCGTGGTGGCCTCGACGCCGGTGGCCACGTCGAGCCCGGCGAACGAGGCCGCGTCGCGTCCGTGCTTGTCCGGCGACGACGTGATGACACCCGAGAGCTGTAGGCCCGGAAAGGCCACCGTCGACCGGATGGCCGTCGCCCCCATGTTCCCCGTCCCCCAGACCGCGACACGAAGCATCGGCACACCCTATCCGGCGTTGGCGTGACGATTCTCACAGCGGGGCGAAGCCGCTGCTCAGACGGGTGTCAACTGCAGATTTGGCTGGTCGACCAACCAGCCGGTCAGTGCGCCCGCGGAAATTGCTCGCGGCAGGTTTGAGTTGAAGTTACTGATGGGTATTATTCGAGACAGTTACTGGTGGGTAACTTATCCCGAGTACCCAACCACAAGTGGCTATCTCACCGAGGAGGAACTGTGAGCCACTATAAGAGCAACGTCCGTGACCAGGTATTCAACCTGTTCGAGGTCTTCGGCGTTGACAAGGCGCTCGGCGCGGGCGACTACGCCGATCTGGACGCCGACACCGCCAAGGAGATGCTCGCCGAGATGGCCCGCCTGGCCGAGGGGCCGATCGCGGAGTCGTTCGCCGATGGCGACCGCAACCCCCCGGTGTTCGATCCCAAGACCCACTCGGTGACGCTGCCCGAGTCGTTCAAGAAGTCCGTGCGCGCCGTCACCGACGGCGGCTGGGACCGGGTCGGCATCGAAGAGGAGCTCGGCGGTATGCCGATGCCCCGCGCGTTGGTGTGGGCGCTGCACGAGCACCTGCTCGGCGCCAACCCGGCCACCTGGATGTACGCCGGCGGCCCCGGGTTCGCCAGCATCTTCTACAAGCAGGCCACCGAGGAGCAGAAGAAGTGGGCCGTCCTCGCCGCGGAGCGCGGCTGGGGCGCCACCATGGTGCTCACCGAGCCCGATGCCGGCTCCGACGTCGGCGCGGGCCGCACCAAGGCCGTCAAGCAGGACGACGGCTCGTGGCACATCGACGGCGTGAAGCGCTTCATCACATCGGCCGACTCCGACGATCTCTTCGAGAACATCTTCCACCTGGTGCTGGCCCGCCCCGAGGGCGCCGGTCCGGGCACCAAGGGTCTGTCGCTGTTCTTCGTGCCGAAGTTCCTCTTCGACTTCGAGACCGGTGAGATCGGCGAGCGCAACGGCGTCTTCGTCACCAACGTCGAGCACAAGATGGGCCTGAAGGTCTCGGCCACCTGTGAGCTGACCTTCGGCCAGCACGGCGTGCCCGCCAAGGGCTGGCTGGTCGGCGAGGTGCACAACGGCATCGCGCAGATGTTCGACGTGATCGAGCAGGCGCGAATGATGGTGGGCACCAAGGCGATCGCCACGCTGTCGACCGGTTATCTCAACGCCCTCGAGTACGCCAAGGAGCGCGTGCAGGGCGCCGACATGACGCAGATGACCGACAAGACCGCGCCGCGCGTGACCATCACGCACCACCCCGACGTGCGTCGCTCGCTGATGACCCAGAAGGCCTACGCCGAGGGTCTGCGCGCGCTGTACCTCTACACCTCGACGTACCAGGACAAGGCGGTCGCCGAGGCCGTGCACGGTATCGACGGCGAGCTGTCGGTCCGGGTCAACGACCTGCTGCTGCCGATCGTCAAGGGTGTCGGCTCGGAGCAGGCTTATGCCAAGCTCACCGAGTCGCTGCAGACCTTCGGTGGGTCCGGCTTCCTGCAGGACTACCCGATCGAGCAGTACATCCGCGACGCCAAGATCGACTCGCTGTACGAGGGCACCACGGCCATCCAGGCGCAGGACTTCTTCTTCCGCAAGATCGTCCGCGACAAGGGCCAGGCGCTGGCGCACGTGGCGGGCCAGATCGAGCAGTTCGTCCGCAACGAGTCGGGCAACGGCCGGCTGAAGGCCGAGCGCGCCCTGCTGGCCACCGCGCTGGAGGACGTCCAGGGCATGGCCGCGACGCTGACCGGCTACCTGATGGCCGCGCAGGAGAACCCCGCCGAGCTGTACAAGGTGGGCCTCGGTTCCGTGCGCTTCCTGATGAACGTCGGCGACCTGGTCATCGGCTGGCTGCTGGCCCAGCAGGCCGCGGTGGCCATCGAGGCGCTCGACGGCGGTGTCACCGGTGAGGACAAGTCCTTCTACGAGGGCAAGGTCGCGGTCGCGTCGTTCTTCGCGAAGAACTTCCTGCCGCTGCTCACCAGCACCCGCAGTGTCGTCGAGAACCTCGACAACGAGGTGATGGAACTGGACGAGGCGGCGTTCTAAGCTTTCTCGCCGACCTCCGACCAAAACGCCCCCGGTCTCTTCCCGGGGGCGTTTTGCGTTTCTGCGTCACCCGCACCTCGCCGGCCGTTGGGCAAACTGGACGGATGATTCCGGCGTCGCGCGTCGTCGTCCTGAGTGTCTCGCTGCTCGCGACGACCCTGCTGACGCTGGTCCTGGGAATCACCGATCCGACGGCGTCCCGGTACTACCCGACGAAGTTCCTGGTGTGGAATCTGTTCCTCGCGTGGACTCCGATGTTCGTCGCCGCCGCGTTCGCAGCGGTGCGCCGACGTCTGTGGCTGCTGCCGTTGGGCCTGGGCTGGCTGGCGTTCCTGCCGAACGCGCCGTACCTGGTGACCGACCTGGTGCACCTCGGGGAGGGCTACGAACTCTGGCGTCACGTGCTGCAGTACGGATTCGCCGCCTGGACGGGCATCATCCTCGGGGTGGTGTCGATGCGACTGGTGCACGGGCGCATCGAACGCGACTTCGGCGCCGTGGCCGGGTGGTCGACGGTGGTCGTGTCGGTCGGGCTGTGTGCGGTCGGGGTGGTCATCGGCCGGTTTCAGCGCTGGAACTCCTGGGATCTGGTCACCCGGCCGGACGCCGTCGTCGAATCGACCTTGGAGTGGGTCCGGTCCCCGTTCGCCGACACCACGTCCACCGGAGTGGCGATCGCCGTCGCGGCGTTTTTCGGGCTGGCATACCTGACCGTCTGGTCGATTCAGGAATTCAAGTAAAGACCGGCCCCAGAACAAAAAGGGCGGGTTCGGGAGGACACCAGGTGCGTCACATTAGTCTCGCGCGGTCGGCTTTCAACCCTTGCCGACTCTTCGGATCAGTCACTCCCGAACCCGTCGTGCGATCGATCGTACGCCGGTGAACGGCGTCGCACCAGAGGTGATTTCGGCCGCTCAGGTCTGTTTCGTCAGCAGCAGCGCGCGGGTGCGCGCCCGGCCTTCCGGCGAGGAGTCGAAGACCGAGGCGGTGAACTCGTCCACGCACGCCGCGCTCAACTCGTCGAGACGCTCGGACACCGTCTGCTCATCCCCGATGATCGCCGCGTCCTCGGGTCCGGCGTACCCCTCGCGGTCCAGCATCGCCCGGTATGAGGGCAACGTTCCGTAGATCGCGAACTCCTCGGCGGCTTGTCGGCGCGCTCCGTCGACGTCGTCGGTCACACTGACCGGCAGCGAAGCCGCCACGCGCACATCGCTTTCGGCGCGGCCCGCCTCGGCCGCCGCCCCGCGCAGTGTCGGCACCACATGCTCAGCGAGTGTTCGGGGTCCGGTCATCCAGGTCAGCGTTCCCCTGGTGCGGCGGCCGGCCAGCCGAAGCATCTGCGGACCGAGCGCGGCGAGGTACACATCCGGCGCCGGCGCACCGGGAATCTGCAGCGAACCCCGCGTCGTCCAGAAGTCGCCCGACGCGTCGGCCGCCCGCCCGGCCAGCAGCGGCTGCAGGCCGTCGAGATACTCGCGCATCTGGCGCACGGGCTTGTCCCACGACGCACCCCAGACACCTTCGACGACCATCCGATGACTCATCCCGATACCGAGAGCGAAGCGCCCACCGCCGATCAGAGAGAGTGTGAGCGCACGCTGAGCCAATTGCATGGGGTGCTGCACCTGAATCGGGATGACACCCGACCCCACCTCGATGCCGTCGACCTCCCGCAGCGCAATCCCGAGCGCGATGGGGAGGTCGGCGTCGTAGGGCAGCTGGGCCATCCAGATCCTGCGGAAGCCCTCGTCGCGCAGCTTGGCGAGATTGCCGACCAGTGCGTCGACCGGCGAGGGACCTCCGACATTGAGTCCGACGATGCTCAGGCTGATCTGCATGCGTCCATCGAAGCACGACGAAGCGAACATACTGAGCCGATGACGAGCGAGCTGGCGCGGCTACAACACCTCGGGCCCAACTGGTTCGCCTCGGTGATGGGCACCGGCATCGTCGCGACGGCCGGCGCCACGCTGCCCGTGCACGTTGTCGGCCTGCATGTCTTCTCGCGGGTGGTGTGGGTGTTCGCCGCGGCGCTGCTCGTGGTGCTGATCGTCGCGGTGACCGCCCAACGCGTCCGGCACCCCGTGGTGGCGCGCAGCCACGCCCGCAACCCGCAGATGACCCACTTCTACGGGGCCGCACCCATGGCGCTTCTGACCGTCGGGTCCGGTGCGCTGCTGATCGGCAAGGACCTGATCGGTGAACGGATGGCCGTGGACCTGGCGTGGGTGCTGTGGACGGCGGGCACGATCGGCGGGTTGTTCACCGCGGCGACGATTCCGTTCCTGATGTTCACCCAGCTCAACGTCGAACCGGACGCGGCGTTCGGCGGGTGGCTGATGCCCGTCGTACCGCCGATGGTCTCGGCCGCGTCCGGCGCGTTGCTGATCCCCCACATGGCGCCGGGAACCGGGCGCGCCACGATGCTGTACGGCTGCTATGCGATGTTCGGGCTGTCGCTGATCGCCGCGCTGATCATCATCACGATGATCTGGAGCCGGTTGGCCCTGTACGGGACCTCGGGCACCGCTCGGGTGCCGACGCTCTGGATCGTGCTGGGCCCACTCGGTCAGGGCATCACCGCGGCGGGCCTGCTCGGCGCGCACGCCGCCGGGGCGGTGCCACCCGAGCTGGCCTCGGCCATGAACGTCTTCGCGGTCTTGTTCGGGGTGCCGGTGTGGGGATTCGCGGTGCTGTGGATCGTGCTGGCGACCGAGCTGACCCTGCGCACGCTGCGCCGCGGCATGCCGTTCGCGCTGACGTGGTGGAGCCTGACCTTCCCGGTGGGGACGTTCGTGACGGGCACCACACAGCTGGCCAACCACACCGGCCTGCCGGCGTTCCGGGTCGCCGCCGCCATCGCCTACGTCGCCCTGCTGGGCACCTGGACACTGGTGGCCGTGCGCACCGCGCGGGGCAGCGTCGGTGGGAGCCTGTTCGCACCCGCGCCGGTCGGGCCGGTCAAGGCGAGGAAGGATCCGCCGCCGGAAGGTTAGCGTGCCGAAACGTTAAGAGCCCCGTATTGCCGTCGGGTCGGGGGGTCAGACGGCAATACGGAGCTACCCGGTGTATCGACCCCGCTTCGGCGACCGTTACAGCGTCGGCGAGATATTTTTTCTAGGCCTCGAGGATGGCGGCGACGCCCTGTCCGCCCGCCGCGCAGATGGAGATCAGGCCGCGCACCGGTTGGCCCGTCTCCTTCTTCTTCTCGGCAAGCTGCTTGGCCAGTTGCGCGACGATGCGGCCGCCCGTCGCGGCGAACGGATGGCCCGCGGCCAACGACGACCCGTTGACGTTGAGCTTCGAGCGATCGATCGAGCCGAGCGCGGAATCCAGGCCCAGCCGCTCCTTGCAGTACTCCTCGGACTCCCAGGCCTGCAGGTGCGCGAGCACCACCGACGCGAACGCCTCGTGGATCTCGTAGAAGTCGAAATCCTGCAACGACAACCCGTTTCGGCCCAGCAACCGCGGCACCGCGTACGTCGGCGCCATCAGCAGGCCGTCCTTGCCGTTGACGTAGTCGACCGCAGCGGTCTCCCCGTCGACCCAGTACGCCAGGGGTTCGATGCCGTGCGCGGTGGCCCACTCGTCGGTGGCCAACAGCGCCACCGAGGCGCCGTCGGTCAGCGGCGTGGAGTTGCCCGCGGTCATGGTGGCGTCGCCGTTGCGGACGCCGAACACCGGCTTGAGCTTGGCCAGCTTGTCCGCCGACGAGTCGGCGCGCAGGTTGTTGTCGCGGTACACGCCGAGGAACGGCGTGACGAGGTCGTCGAAGAAGCCGCGGTCGTAGGCGGCGGACATGTTGCGGTGGCTGGCGGCGGCCAGTTCGTCCTGGTCGGTGCGCTTGATGCCCATCTCCTTGGCGGTGATGGCGGCGTGCTCACCCATCGACAGCCCGGTGCGGGGCTCGCTGTTGACCGGGATCTGGATACCGACGGACGCGGGCAGCTTGCCGACGAGCTTGAGCCGGTCGACGTTGGACTTGGCCCGGCGCAGCCCGAGCAGCGTGCGCCGCAGGTTGTCGCCGAGCGCGATCGGCGCGTCCGAGGCGGTGTCGACCCCGCCGGCCGCCGCCGCCTCGTAGCGCCCTGCCGCGATGCCGTCGGCCGCGGCGATCGTGGCCTGCAGGCCGGTGCCGCACGCCTGCTGGATGTCGAACGCCGGCGTGTACGACGACAGCGCGCTGCCGAGCACGCACTCGCGGATCAGGTTGAAGTCGCGGCTGTGCTTGAGCACCGCCCCGCCGATCACGGCGCCGAGCGTCTCCCCCGACAAGTTGTACCGGTCGATCAGCCCGCCGAGCGCGGCGGTGAACATGTCCTGGTTGGAGGCGTGGGCGTAGGCGCCGTCGGAGCGCGCGAACGGGATCCGGTTTCCGCCGAGGATCGCGACCCGACGCTGGGTATTACTAGGCATGCACCCATAGTACCCACCCTTCTTACTCTGGAGTAAGTTCGTCCCATGGCTTCCGATCTGTATTCGCAAATCGTCCACTCGGCGCCCGGATCGTTCCTCGCCAAGCAACTCGGCGTCCCGCAGCCCGAGACGCTGCGCCGGTACAAGCCCGGCGAGGACCCGCTGGCGGGCACGCTGCTCATCGGCGGTGAGGGCCGCGTCGTCGAACCGCTGCGCGCCGCACTGACCGATGACTACGACGTCGTCTCCAACAACCTCGGCGGTCGCTGGGCCGACTCGTTCGGCGGGCTGGTCTACGACGCCACCGGCATCACCGAACCCGCCGGCCTCAAGGGGCTGTACAAATTCTTCACCCCGCTGCTGCGCAACCTCGGGCCGTCCGGGCGCGTCGTCGTCGTCGGCACCATCCCCGACGAGGCGGGCGGCGAGCACGAACGCATCGCGCAGCGTGCGCTCGAGGGGTTCACCCGCTCGCTGGGCAAGGAGTTGCGCCGCGGCGCCACGGTGAACCTGGTGTACCTGTCTGCCGACGCCAAGCCGGCCGCCACCGGCCTGGAGTCGACGATGCGGTTCCTGCTGTCGGGCAGGTCGGCCTACGTCGACGGCCAGGTGTTCCGGGTCGGCGCGGGCGACTCGGCGCCGCCGGCCGACTGGGATCGCCCGCTGGACGGCAAGGTCGCGATCGTGACCGGCGCGGCGCGCGGCATCGGCGCGACGATCGCGGAGGTCTTCGCCCGCGACGGTGCGAAGGTGGTGTGCATCGATGTCGAGGGCGCCAAGGAGGCGTTGGGCGTGACGGCCACCAAGGTGGGCGGCACCGCGCTCGCGTTGGACGTCACGGCCCCCGACGCCGTCGACCGCATCACCGAGCATGTGCGCGACAACCACGGCGGCCGTGCCGACATCCTGGTCAACAACGCGGGCATCACCCGCGACAAGCTGCTCGCCAACATGGACGAGGCGCGCTGGGACTCCGTCGTCGCGGTGAACCTCGTTGCCCCGCTTGCTCTCGCCGAGGGACTGGTGGGCAACGGCACGATCGGCGAGGGCGGCCGGATCGTCGGGCTGTCGTCGATGGCGGGCATCGCGGGCAACCGCGGGCAGACCAACTACGCGGCCACCAAGGCCGGCATGATCGGGCTCACCGACAGCCTGTCGGCCGCCTACGCCGACAAGGGCGTCACCGTCAACGCCGTGGCGCCCGGCTTCATCGAGACCAAGATGACCGAGGCCATCCCGCTGGCCACCCGCGAGGTCGGGCGGCGGCTGAACTCCCTGTACCAGGGCGGGCAACCGGTCGACGTCGCCGAGACCATCGCCTACTTCGCCAGCCCGGCGTCCAACGCCGTCACCGGCAATACGGTGCGGGTGTGTGGCCAGGCCTGGTTGGGGGCCTGACGTGTCGCAACCGTCCGGGCTGATGAACCTGGTGCGCGCCGCCGCGGGCGCCCTGCCCGTCGTGCCGCGCGGGGGCACGCTGCCCGAGCGCACCCTGACCGTCGAGGACCTGAGCATCGACCCCGACAATGTGGCGGCCTACGCGGCGGTGACAGGGCTGCGCTTCGGCGACACCGTGCCGCTGACCTATCCGTTCGCGCTGACGTTCCCGACGCTGATGTCACTGGTCACCGGCTTCGACTTTCCTTTCGCCGCAATGGGTTCGGTGCACATCGAGAACCACATCATCCAGTACCGCCCGATCGCGGTCACCGACACGGTGTCGGCGCGGGTGCGCGCGGAGAACCTGCGCGAGCACCGGCGCGGCCTGCTGGTCGACATCGTCACCGATATCAGCGTCGGCAACGAGAAGGCGTGGCACCAGGTGACGACGTTCCTTCACCAGCAGCGCACCAGCCTGTCCGACGAGCCGAAGCCGCCACCGCAGAAGCCGCCGAAACTCGGCCCGCCGAACGCGATACTGCGCATCACGCCGGGGCAGATTCGCCGGTATGCGTCGGTGGGCGGGGACCACAACCCGATCCACACCAATTCGGTTGCGGCCAAACTGTTCGGCTTCCCGAGCGTCATCGCGCACGGAATGTTCAGCGCCGCTGCGGTTCTGGCGAACATCGAGGGTCAGCTGCCGGACTCGGTGAAGTACTCGGTGAAGTTCGCCAAGCCGGTGGTGCTGCCCGCGAGCGCCGGACTCTACGTGAACCGGAGTTCAGCGGGTGGCTGGGAACTGATGCTGCGCGACATGAAGAAGCGCGAGCCTCATCTGATCGGCACCGTGACTCAGCTGTAGCCGACGCGTGGGGCGATGTTGCTTTTCTGGCAGTGCGGTGCAAATCAGGGGTAGCAGTAGGAGTCCGACGACGCGTCGCCACCCTGCAGCCGAATCTGGTGTACCCGCAGGCCGCGGAACTCCTGGCCGTGCGGGAAGAAGTTCTCGTCGATGCTCAGCCCGCCGTCGGGATCCGCGTCGAGCTTGGCCATCCACGCGCCGACGCCGTCGGGGTAGAACTGGTCATCCCACGCCCCGTACAGCGAGTTGGTGAAGTACACCCGCTTCCCGTCGCGGCTCACCTCGACCATCTGCGGCCCGCCGGCCAGCGGCATGTCGGGCATCGCCGGATGTGGTGCCCGGTCGACGATCCCGCCGAGCCGCACGGATCCCGCCTGCTTCGGCTTCGCCGGGTCCGACACATCGAACTGCTTCATCTCACCGGTGCCCCAGCACGACACGTAGAGGAACCGGTCGTCGACCGACAGGTCGATGTCGGTGATGAGTGGTGGGACCGCGGAGAACGGCTTGAGCGCCGGAGGCAGTAGGTCTGGGTCGGCGGGCTCGGCCGGGATGGTGATGACCTTTTCGGCCTTCCACTCGTGCTCGTCGCGGAACCAGCGCCAGACCGAACCGGACAAGTCCTCGGTGGAAATCACCACGCCGACGAAGCCCCAGGTCGCCTCGGGGTCGTGGGACGGGCGCACCTCCAACGCCATCTGGTGCTGAGCGCCCAAGTCGACGCGCTGTTGGTGCTCGCCCTTGGCGAGGTCCCAGAAGTGGATGGCGTGCCCGTACTTCTGGCCCAGCAGCAATTCCGGCACGAGGCCGTTTTCGATCATCGAGGGGCTGCCCCACTCACTGGAGATCAGCACGTTCTGATTGAGGTGCCACCAGGCGTCGTAGTGGAAGTGCTGCGGCCCGCGGTCGGTCTCCCAGGCCCGCAGGACGTCGAAGGTCGCATGGTCGAGTAGGGCGATTCCGCCCGGTCCGTCGTCGTTGCCCTCAGGGCCACCCAGGCAGGTCAGGAAGACACCGTCGGGTCCGCAGTGAAGGGTGTGCGGACGCGAGTACCCGGCTTTATCGGAGAGGCTCTCGCTGTCGATCGTCTTGATCAGCGTCGGGTTTCGTGGGTCCGTGTGGGTGTCGAACACGTGGATACTGGACGATCGCAGGCCCGGAACTAGCAGGTAGCGGCGCTGAAGACCGTGCATGTCGTGGCCCTCGTGTTTCAGGGCGCTGCTGCAGGCGTTCCAGCCGAAGTGATGAAGCTCGTCGCCGCGACCGGGAACGTCGGTCCAGCCGACCACTCGCCCATAGCTGTCAGAGGCCGGATTCACATCGATGACAGTCATCGCGTCGTGCTTCTCCGCGGCGCGGTCAAAGGCCACCACGTATGCGAGCTGCTCGCCGGGGGCGGCCGCAGCCTCGGCAGCGGTCCGGTAGAACGTCGGATCGATCGACGGATGAGCCATGAGAGGACCTCCCAAGTGGGGCCGCTATTGCTCCAGGACGAACGCTCGCAACTGCGTCCGGTTGCCGTCAAAATCGTAGTCTCGGCTCGCAAATCCGGGCCACGATTTGCCAATCCAGTGGTATCGAGCCGAGATCAAGGGCCGCAGGTCTGGAAAACCACACCACCCGTTCGGCCCCGCACAGGGCATCCGACTTTCTCAGGTACCTAGGTGTTCCGACGACGATCAGTGCCCGGTTCTGGACGGTCACTCGTTGTTCCCTGCTTTGGGCTCCTCTACCTCGAAGCATGCGAAGAGCTCCCATTCGCCCGGCAGACCCTTGAGAACGTGCGTGCCCCGGGGCCGGAACACCCACCCCGCGTTGCCCGCCAATGCGCGCGTCGTGGTCGACACCAGGATCTCGTCGGGCGCCGCCGCGCTGAGGATCCGTGCCGCTTCATGCACCGCGACGCCGCGCACGTCGTTGCCCACTAGTTGCACCTCTCCGACGTGCACGCTGGCACGGATCTGCAGGCCTTCCCGACGAGCCGCCCGGCCTACCGCCGCGGCGCAGCGCAAGGCAGCGGCCGGCCCATCGAAGGTCGCGAGCAGGCCGTCTCCGGTGGTGTTGACCTCGTGGCCGTGGTGGCGCTCCAACGCCACCCGGGTCGCCTCGTAGTGTGCGGAGAGCGCATCTCGCCAGGCGGCGTCGCCCAGTCGTTTTGCCATCGCCGTAGAGCCCACGAGATCGGTGAACAGCAGCGTGACCAGAGCCCGGTTGTATGTGCCGGCGAGCCGGAATCCCGCGAAGGCCCGCAACCCCGACCACTCGATCTGGACGCACGGCTCCTCCCCGAGGGTGTACCCGTCATGACCGGGCGGGATCTCAAAGACGTCCTCCGGCCCGAACTGGAGCGTGGTCCCGTCGCGCATCACGACCTCGAACCGGCCCGACAACACGACCCCCACGTGACGCGCCTCGCACCAGTCCCCGCCGACATGTGGACGCACGTGCGTGGACCATCGCCATCCTGGCTGCGTCACAATCCGCCCCACAGTCAGGTCACCGATATCGACCTGCTGGACCTTTATCCCTTGGAACTCAAGTGTCTCGTCCGGGCTCATCAGGTTCTTGGCTCGAACCTCGCCCATGCAGGCATTCTCGCGGACGGCCGCACACACGGTCAACGGTCACAAGAGAGGCTCCTTGAGCCGCGCGGGTTTGATGCCGGCTTCATCGATGAGACGTCGCCGGGGTCGGGCGCGAGTCCGAACTCGTCGAAGTGGTGAATGCGGGCGCGGTTCGGTATGGGCTATGGGGCAGGGTGGAATTTCAGACAGCCTAATTCTGCGATCTCCCCGCGGGTTCGGCGGAGTGGTCGGAGGGGGTGCCCTTCAGGCCACGCCAGAACAGGTTGATCATCAGTTCGGCGGCCTCGTTGACGTCGGCGTCGCCGGTGCTGACCCGCGCCGCGATCGCCTCCCCGGCACCCACCAGCGCGACGGCCATCATGTCGAAGTCGGTGTCGGGATCGGGATTTCGGGTGCCGACCGTCAGCAGCCTGCCGACCAGGTCGATGATCCGTTCGCGGCCCTCCCGCACGGTGTGCGCGAACGCCTGCGAGTGGGTGGCCTGGTTGTAGAGCACCATCCACGACGCCCGGTTGGCGTCGATGTAGTTGAGAAACGCCAGCACCGCGTTGCGCAGCAGTTCCTTCGGGCTCTGCTTGAAGTCGATCTGGCTGCGCACCTCGTCGACGAACCGCCCCAGCTCGCGGTCCAGGCACGCGGCGAACAGCTCCTCCTTGGAGCCGTAGTACAGGTACAGCATCGGCTTGGAGATCTGTGCCTCCGCGGCGATGGCGTCCATCGACGTCTCGTGATAGCCGTTGACCGAGAAGATCTGCACCGCGGCGTCGAGCATCTGCTGCTCGCGCACCGCGCGGGGCAGACGCTTGGTACCTCCGGCCATCCCACCAGGGTAAGCAATGGGTGACCGTCAGGCGTCAGCAGCGGCTGGTGGGCGGGAACTAGCAGCGCGGGTTGGGCCCCTTCATCGCCGCGATCCGCAGCACCGAGTTGTCGACGCCTGCCATCGACAACTCGCCGGCGGCGACGGCCTTCTCCAGCCGGTCCAGCACGGCGGGCACCTCGCCGGTGGTCACCCACAGCGCGGTGTCGGCGCCGGCCTGCAGCCCGCGCAGCGCGGCCTCGGCCACGCCGAACCGGTCGGAGATGGCCTGCATGGACGACAGGTCGTCGGTGAACACCGGGCCGTTGAAGGGCGGGCCACCGTAGTTGCCGGACCGCAGCAGCGCATACGCCGCCGGGCTCAGGCTGGCCGGATCGCTGCCGGTCAGGCCGGGCACCTGCATGTGGCCCACCATCACGCCGACCGGCGCCTGCCCGCTCAGCGTCCGGTACGGGACCAGGTCCGTGGCTTGCAGATCCGCGATCGGCGGGGTGGTGACGCTGCCGGTGTGCGAATCGCCCGACCCGGAGCCGTGGCCGGGGAAATGCTTGAGGACCGGCAGTACGCCGGCGTCGCGCAGTCCGCGGGCGTAGGCACCCGCGAAGTCGGTGACGACGGTCGGATCCGATCCGAACGACCGGTCCCCGATGACGCCGTCGACGTTGGCCGCGTCGGTGACGTCGACGACCGGCGCGAAGTCGATGGTGATGCCCAGACCGCGCATCGCCTGTCCGCGTCGCAGCGCGATGTCGTAGACCTGCTCGGGGGTGCTGGACTGCGCCAGCGCCCGCGGCGACGGCTGCGAACCGATGATCGACGCCAGCCGCGAGACCCGGCCGCCTTCCTCATCGACGCTCACGGCCAGCGGCAACGGGTTTGCCGCGCCCGCGATGTCAAGCAGTGGAGCGCCGAGCATCGACAGGTCGGTCCAGCTGCCGATCATGATGCCGCCGACGTGATGGGTGTCGACGACCGCGCGGGCGTCGGCCGCGCCGGTGACCCCGACCATCAGCAGCTGGGCGAGCTTGTCGCGGGTGGACATCGCCGCCAGCATCGCCTGCGGGTCACCGCACGCCGGGGCGGCCGGAGGCGCGGGCGGCGCGGGGGCTTGCGGCACGGCGGTGGCGGCCATCGTCGGCGACGGCATGGCAGACGATGGGGCCGGGGGTTCCTGCGCCGGCGAGCACGCCAGCAGAAAGCCGGACAGCGCCGCCAGTGCGGGCAGTGCTCTCGACCTCGACAGTGTGGGAGCCATGGCCCCCGACACTAACGGCATGGGGCGCGCGGATCTATCCCGTGGTCGTCGCGCCGCGTCCGTGAGCGCCGGAACACGCGTTGAGCTGCGGACATTGGCCGCATGCTAGTTTTGCCACATGGATCGGTTCCTCGTACCCGCCGCCGCCAGCATTGTGGTCGGCCTGTTGCTGGGCGCGGCGGCGGTCTTCGGTGTGACGCTGATGGTGCAGCAGGACAGCAGGCCTCCCCTGCAGGCGGGCGATCCGGCGTCATCGGTGCTCAACAGGGTCGAGTACGGCGACCGCACCTGAGATCCCGGCGCCGTTGTCGCGGCGCTGGCTGTGGATGGTCGCCGCGGCGGCACTGCTCCTGACTTTCGCCCAGTCGCCTGGACAGATCTCGCCCGACACCAAGCTCGACCTGACCGCCAATCCGCTGCGGTTCCTGGCACGGGCGTTCCACCTGTGGAACAGCGAACTGCCGTTCGGGCAGGCGCAGAACCAGGCCTACGGCTACCTCTTCCCGCACGGCACCTTCTTCCTGCTCGGCGACGTGCTCGGCCTGCCCGGCTGGGTGACGCAGCGGTTGTGGTGGGCGCTGCTGCTCGTCGTCGGGTTCTGGGGACTGCTGCGGGTCGCCGAGGCCTTGAACGATGGGCGGGGCATCGGCAGCACGACGTCGCGGGTGATCGCCGCGGCCGCGTTCGCGCTGTCGCCGCGGGTGCTGACCACGATCGGGGCGATTTCGTCCGAGACGCTGCCGATGATGCTGGCGCCGTGGGTGCTGCTGCCGGTCATCGTCGCGCTGCGCGGATCCGGCGATGTGCGGGTGCTGGCGGCGCGGTCCGCCGTGGCGATCGCGTTGATGGGCGCGGTGAACGCGGTGGCCACACTGACCGGGTGCCTGGCGGCCGTGATCTGGCTCGCCTGCCACCGGCCGAACAAGTTGTGGTGGCGCTTCACCGCGTGGTGGGGGCTGTGCATGACGCTGGCGGTGCTGTGGTGGGTGGTCGCACTGGTGCTGCTCGGCCGGATCAGCCCGCCGTTCCTGGACTACATCGAGTCCTCCGGTGTCACCACGCGGTGGATGTCGCTGACCGAGATGCTGCGCGGCACCGACGCATGGACGCCGTTCGTCGCACCGAACGCAACCGCGGGCGCGTCGCTTGTGACCGCGTCGGTCGCGGTGCTTGCCACCACGCTGGTGGCCGCCGCCGGCCTCGCCGGGCTGGCCATGCGATCGATGCCTGCCCGCGGCCGGCTCATCACCATCCTGCTGATCGGTGTCGCGCTCTTGGCCGCCGGCTATTCCGGCGGGCTGGGATCGCCCGTCGCTCAACAGGTTCAGCAGTTCCTCGATGCGGCGGGCACGCCGCTGCGCAACCTGCACAAGCTCGAACCCCTGCTGCGACTGCCGCTGGCGCTCGGCCTGGCCCATCTGCTGGGCCGCATCTCGCTGCCCGGCAGCGCACCGCGCTCCGAGTGGACGACCGCGTTGGCGCATCCCGAACGCGACAAACGTGTCGCGGTCGGCGTCGTCGTCCTGGTCGCACTGGCCGCCGGAACATCACTGGCGTGGACCGGACGGCTCACGCCGCCAGGCGCTTTCGACGCCATCCCGCAGTACTGGCATGACACCGCCGCTTGGCTCGACGACCACAACACCGACGGTGGCCGGGTTCTGGTGGCGCCGGGCGCCCCGTTCGCCAACCAGGTCTGGGGCAACAGCCACGACGAACCGCTGCAGGTGCTCGGTGACAGCGCGTGGGGCGTGCGCGATTCGATCCCGCTGACCCCGCCGCAGACCATCCGTGCACTGGACTCCGTGCAGCGTTTGTTCGCCGCGGGGCGGCCCTCGGCCGGGCTGGCCGATACGCTTGCGCGCCAGGGGATTTCGCATGTCGTCGTGCGCAACGACCTCGATCCGGAAACATCCCGGTCGGCCCGCCCGGTGCTGGTGCACCGCGCGATCGACGGGTCGCCCGGGCTGCAGAAGGTCGCCGAGTTCGGCGAACCGGTCGGCCCCGGCACACTGGCCGGCTTCATCACCGACAGCGGACTGCGGCCGCGCTACCCGGCCGTCGAGGTCTACCGCGTCGACGCGACCACCCCCGTCGGGCCCCACCTGGTCGACACCGACCGCATGGCCCGCGTCGACGGGGCGCCGGAGGCCGTGCTGCGCCTCGACGAGCGGCGCCGCCTGCTCGACCAGCCCCCGCTGGGGCCGGTGCTGCTCACCCAGGACGCCCGCGCGGCCGGCCTGTCCGCTCCCGTGGTCACCGTCACCGACACCCCACTGGCGCGCGAGACCGACTACGGCCGCGTCGACGACCACTCGTCGGCGATCCGCACCCCCGACGATGCGCGGCACACCCACAACCGCGTCATCAATTACCCCTCCCCCGGCGCCGACCTCGCTTACGGCCGGTGGACCGGCGGGCGGGTCTCGGTGTCGAGTTCGGCCGCCGACTCGACCGCGCTGCCCAATGTCGCACCGGCCGCGGGCCCGGCCGCCGCGATCGACGGTGACGCATCGACGAGTTGGGTGTCCAACGCGCTACAGTCGGCGATCGGCCAGTGGTTGCAGGTCGACTTCGACCGCCCCGTCACCAACGCCACCATCACGGTGACGCCCAGCGCCACCGCGGTCGGTGCGCAGGTTCGCCGCATCGAGGTGGCCACCGTCAACGGCACCAGCACGCTGCGGTTCGACGAGGCGGGTAAGCCCCTGACCGCCGCGCTGCCCTACGGGGAGTCGCCGTGGGTGCGGATCACCGCGGTCGCCACCGACGACGGGTCGGCCGGCGTGCAGTTCGGCGTCACCGACGTCGCCGTCACCCAGTACGACGCGAACGGCTTCGCCAGCCCGGTGAACCTGCGCCGCACCGTCGACGTTCCCGGCCCCCCACCGGATTCGGCCGTCGCGCAATGGGATCTGGGTTCGGAGCTGCTGGGCCGGGCCGGCTGCGCGCCCAGCCCGACGGGCATCAGGTGCGCCGCGACGATGGCCTTGTCCCCCGAGGAGCCGGTGAACCTCAGCCGCACGCTGACGGTGCCCACGCAGATCACGGTGACACCGACGGTGTGGGTGCGGGCCCGGCAGGGGCCGAACCTCGCCGACCTGATCGCCGCGCCGGGCACCACCCGCGCCGCGGGCGAGGCCGACCCGATCGACGTTCTCGGCTCGGCCTACGCGGCCGCCGACGGCGACCCCGGCACCGCGTGGACGGCGCCACAGCGCGTCGTGCAACACAAGTCGCCACCCACGCTGACGCTGAAACTGCCGAAGCCCGGTGAGGTCGCGGCGCTGCGGGTGACGCCGAGTTCGTCGGCGCTGCCCGCCCACCCGACGCTGGTCGCCGTCGATCTCGGCGACGGGCCGCAGGTGCGGCCGATGGCCGGCGACGCGGGCGCGCAGACGCTCGACCTCGATCCGCGCGTCACCGACACCGTGACGCTGTCGATCCTGGACTGGGACGACGTCATCGACCGCACGGCTCTGGGCTTCGACCAACTCAAGCCACCAGGGTTGGCGGAGGTGACGGCGCTCGACGCGCGAGGAGCGCCGATCGCGGCCGCCGACGCCGCCGGCAACCGCGACCGTCCGGTCGAATTGCCCTGCGGCCGTGGGCCGGTCATCGGCATCGCGGGGCAGTTCGTGCAGACCTCGGTGGCCACCACCGTCGGCGCGCTGCTCGACGGCGAGCCGATCGCCGCCCGGTCGTGCCGCGACAAGCCGATCACCCTGCCCGCGGGACAGCAGGAGCTGGTGATCAGCCCCGGTGCCGCGTTCGTCGTCGACGGTGCGCAGCTGACCGGCCCCCGCGCGCGCGAACTACCCACGGCCACGGCCACTCCCGCGCAACTCGTCGCCTGGGGCCCGGACCGCCGCGACGTGACCGTCGCACCGTCGCCCGCCTCACGGGTGCTCGTCGTGCCCGAGAGCGTCAACCCCGGCTGGGTGGCCCACGCGGGCACGGCACGCCTGACGCCGGTCACCGTCAACGGATGGCAGCAGGGCTGGGTGCTGCCCCCGGGAACCGAGGGTCCCGTCACGCTGACCTTCCCGTTGAACGCGCCCTACCGGGCCGGGCTGATCGGCGGGCTCGCGCTGCTGCCCGTGCTGGCATTGTTGGCGTTGCTCCCGGCGCGCAGACGCCGTCCACCCGACGAGCCCGCCCGGGTGTGGCGGCCCGGCCCGGTCGCGGGCAGCCTCGCGGTGCTCGCCGTCGGCGCGGTCATCTCCGGAGGGGCGGGCGCCGTCGTGATCGGTATCGCTCTGGCGCTGAGACATTGGCTGTGCAATCGCGAGAAGCTCTGCGAATCGCTCACCGTCGGCGCCGCGGCCGGTGGCCTCATCGCGGCGGGCGCGGTGCTCAGCCAGGGTCCGTGGCGGTCGGTCGACGGCTACGTCGGCCACTCGTGGGGTGTGCAGCTGCTGGCGCTGATCTCCGTCGCGGCCGTCGCGGCGTCGGCGATTCCGCCGATTAGAGCTCGGAGCGGTCCGTCCGCCTCCTAGCATCGGCAGGGTGCCGCACCTCAACACCGCCCGCGGAAGCATCGACACCGCGGACCTGGGCGTGACGCTCATGCATGAGCACGTCTTCATCTCCTCGCCCGATATCACCGCCAACTACCCCGAGGTCTGGGGTGACGAGGCTGCGCGGGAGGCCGATGCGATCGGCCGGCTCAACGAGCTCAAATCGCGCGGCGTCGACAGCATCGTCGACCTGACCGTGATCGGCATGGGCCGGTACATCCCGCGTATCGCACGCATCGCGGAACAGACCGACCTGAACATCATCGTGGCCACCGGTGTGTACACCTACAACGACGTGCCGATGTTCTTCCACTTCAGCGGCCCCGACACCCCACTGGGCGAGCCGATGGTCGACATGTTCGTCCGCGACATCGAGCAGGGCATCGCCGGCACACCGGTCAAGGCGTCGATCCTCAAGTGCGCCACCGATGAACCCGGCGTGACCCCGGGTGTCGAGCGGGTGTTGCGGGCGGTGGCCCAGGCGCACCGCCGGACCGGCGTGCCGATCTCGACGCACACCCACGCCGCGACCGAGCGCGGCCTCGAGCAGCAGCGCATCTTCACCGAGGAGGGCGTCGACCTGTCGCGCGTCGTCATCGGGCACTCCGGGGACACCACCGATCTCGACTACCTGGAAGCGCTCATCGGCAACGGGTCCTACATCGGGATGGACCGGTTCGGGGTGGACGTGTTCCTGTCCTTCGAGGACCGGGTGAGCACCGTCGCGAAGATGTGCGAGCGCGGCCACGCCGACAAGATGGTGTTATCACACGATGCGTCCTGCTTCATCGACTGGCTTCCCGAAGCCCTTGTGCCCCAGACGATGCCGAACTGGCACTACCTGCACATCCACAACGACGTCATTCCGGCACTGAAGCAACGCGGCGTCACCGACGAACAGCTCGCCACCATGCTCGTCGACAACCCGCGCCGGATCTTCGAGAACCAGGGCGGCTACTGACGATGACCGACGTCGCACCCATCGGAACGCAGGCGGCGCTGCTCGCACAGGCGTCGCCAGGGGCACCCGCGGTCACTTGCGAGGGCGTCACGCTCACCCGCGCCGAACTCGACGCCTCGACCAACAGGCTGGCCCGGGCATACGCCGAACTCGGTGTCCGACAGGGCGATTACGTGACGGTGGTGCTGCCCAACTCCATCGAGTGGGTGCAGGCGGTGCTGGCGACGTGGAAGCTGGGCGCCGTCCCGCAGCCGCTGTCCCCCCGGCTGCCCGACGCCGAACTGGCCGGGCTGCTCGAGTTGAAGCCACGCGCGCTCGTGGTCGGCCGTGCCGACCCCACCGGCCGCACACCGCATGTGCCGAGCGGTTTCGTTCCCGACCCGAGCCTGTCGGATGCCCCGCTGCCGGAGGCGGTGTCGCCGGTGTTCAAGGCGATGGCCTCGGGCGGGAGCACCGGTAGACCCAAGCTGATCGAGGCCGGCGGCGACGGCCGCTTCCCGCCCGCGGCCGGCTATCCGCTCGGTGCGCAGGAGGGCGACGTCAACCTCGTCTCGGTGCCGCTGAGTCACAACACCGGCTTCACCACGTTCGCGATCGGCCTGGTGCAGGGCCATCATCTCGTGTTGATGCCGAGGTTCGAACCGCACGAGTTCCTGCGGCTGGTAACCGATCACGGGGTGACGTTCCTGGCGACGGTGCCGACGATCATGCAGCGCCTGCTTCCGGCCCTTCGGGCCGATCCGGGCGCGTACGACCTGTCGTCGATCCGGCGGTTCTGGCATCTGGCATCGCCGTGCCCCCCGGCGATCAAACAGGCGTGGATCGAGATCCTCGGGCCCGGCGCGGTGTGGGAACTCTACGGCGGCACCGAGTTACAGGCACTGACGTTCATCTCCGGCGATCAGTGGCTGAGCCATCCGGGCTCGGTCGGCGTCGTGGTGGCCGGCGAGATGAAGGTGCTCGACGACGACGGCAACGAGTGCCCGCCCGGCGTGGTCGGCGAGATCTACATGCGCCCGGCACCCGGCAGTGCGCCGACGTACCGCTACGTCGGCGC
The DNA here is from genome assembly GCF_039871645.1 of Mycobacterium sp. B14F4. Classification (NCBI taxonomy): domain Bacteria; kingdom Bacillati; phylum Actinomycetota; class Actinomycetes; order Mycobacteriales; family Mycobacteriaceae; genus Mycobacterium; species Mycobacterium sp. B14F4. The sequence goes on from NZ_JBDPMF010000003.1 coordinate 459,048, forward strand.
GAGCGCAAAGTCGCGTGACGGCTGGGACTCGCTGGGCGATCTCGGCTACTTCGACGAAGACGGCTTTTTGTACCTCAACGACCGGCGCGTCGACATGTTCACCGTCGGCGGTCGCAACGTCTACCCCGCCGAGATCGAGTCGGCACTGTCCGCGCACCCGAAGGTGTTGTCGTGCTTGGTGGTCGGGGTGCCCCACGACGATCTCGGGCAGGTGCCGCACGCGCTGGTTCACGCCGACGGCGTCGACGAGGCCGACGTCGTGGAGTTCCTGTCCTGTCGCATCGAGCGGCACAAGGTGCCGCGCACGATCGAGTTCACCGACGCGCCGCTGCGCGACGACGCGGGCAAGGCGCGCAGGTCGGCGGTCCGCGATGAAGTCATCGCGCGGCGGGCCGCGCAATACAGTTAGCGCGCGACGGGCTCGGGCGCGCTGCTGACCGACGAGTCCAGCGGGGGTACCGGCCGCGAATGGCGATACTCCCAGCGGCGCAACGCTGTTCGGCACGGCCATTCCACCAGCGCGTAGCTCACCGCCGCGATCGCGAACCCGAACACCACGGTCAGCAGCAACACGATCGGCATGTGACCGTTGAACGGGAACTCGCCGATCACGGGGAACACCATCGCCAGCGCCGCCAGGTGCCAGACGAACAGGCCGTACGACCAGCGGCCGAGCGTGACCATCAGCGAGTTGCCGAGCAGCCGGTGCGCAGTGTCGGGACGGTCGAGCACCAACGGCGCCAGCAGCGCACCGGCCACAACAGCACCCATCGCGGTCTTGACGATGAATTGGCTGACCGTGCCGGCGGTGAGCCCCTCGGGGCCGGCGATCGGCGACGCCCCGACCAGGAACGCCGCCACCGCGACCGCGGCCATCAGCACCCGCCGCCGCGCCAGTCGGTGCGGCCAGCCGACCGGGGCGACCGTCAACTCCGCCAGCAGCATCCCCGCGGCGAACCACGAGAAGAACGCGGGTGGCCAGTTGAGGTGATTGATGCCGTCGGGCGCCTGCAGGGGAAGCAGCGCCCAGCCGAGGCTGGCCACCGCCGCGGCCGCGATCACCGGGATCCGGGCCCGCACCGGCACCCGGCGCACCAGCAGCGCCAGCAGCGGCAGCGCGAGATAGAACGCCACCTCGACCGACAGGCTCCACATCTGCGTCAGTCCGGCGGTCAACGTCAGCGGGACGTAGATCTGGGTGAGCGTGAGGTTGGCCAGCCACACCGTGAGGTCGGCCTTCGCGTCGGGCAGCAGCGTCAGGATCACCACGACCGCGACGAGGTAACCGGGCATGATGCGCACGATCCGCGAGCGCAGGTAGTGACCCGTCGGCGGCACCGGACGCAGGCCCCGCGCGGCCGCGGCGTGCCCGCGCCACAGCAGGAACCCCGACAGCGCGAAGAACACCGCGACGGCGAGGTCGAAGCGGCCGAACAGCCTGCCGGTGACCCCGCCGGTGTGGCCGGTCTGGAAGGCGACGTGGGTGACGACGACGCCGACGGCTGCGCACGCGCGCATGCCCTCCACGGCGGGCAGAAACCCACGGGTCCCGCCCACTTCTTGGTCAGCCACGCCGCCCAGTCTGCCGGGAGGAGGCAAAGACCCTGAATACGGGTAGTCATGGGGCCGCGGGCGAATGCGCTCGGAGTAAACAGCGACCTTAATTTGTGCTGTTAGGGTCGAACGGATTTTGCGGGCAGTCGAAGGAGGCACGGTTTGAACCGCGCAGTCGCGCTGCGTATTGCGGCGTGCGGGATCTTGGGGCTGGGTGCGGCCCTGTTGATCGCCGCGCTGTTGCTGTCCACCTATACCGAGGGCAAGATCGCCAAGATCCCGCTCAACCTGGACACCACGCTGATCAGCGAGGGCACCGGAACCGCGTTCGACCCGAACTCGCTGAACGCCGAGAAGTTCGTCGTCGACCGCGACGTGCCGCTTGCGCTGCAGGAGCAGATCTCCGTCGAGTCGCCGTCGAACGCCGACGTGGTCACCCTGCAGGTCGGCAGCTCGCTGCGGCGCACCGACAAGCAGCAGGACGCCGGCCTGTTGCTGGCGATGGTCGACACCGTGACGCTCAACCGCTCGACCGCCGAATCGGTGTCCAGCGAGAGCAACCCCGGTGGTGCGGTGCAGAAACCGCGGGCCATCGACGACGACAAGCCGCCGACCAACATCGCGCTGCCGCACGAGGGGCTGGCCTACCGCTTCCCCTTCGACACCGAGAAGAAGACGTACTCGGTCTTCGACCCGATCGCCCAGAAGCCGTTCGACGCGAACTATGACGGCGAGGAAGACGTCAACGGCATGACGACCTACAAGTTCCGCCAGAACGTCGGCTACGACGCCGACGGCAAGCTGGTGGAGCCGGTGCGGTACGCATCGCTCTACGACGACGACGCCGACGGCGAGGTCACCGCGCGCGCCGCGATGTGGGGCGTGCCGGGCGAGCCCGACGAGTCGATCACCATGTCGCGTTACTACGCCGCGGAGCGCACCTTCTGGGTCGATCCGGTGTCGGGCACCATCGTCAAGCGCGAAGAGCACGGCTATCACTACTACGCCCGCGAACCGCTCAAGCCCGAGGTGACCTTCGTCGACTACACGGTCACCTACAACGAGGAGACCGTCGAGGCCCAGGTCGCCACCGCCGGCGACGAGCGCGACCGGGTGGCGCTGTGGGGTCGCATCCTGCCGATCACCTTCACCGCGATGGGCCTGGTGCTGCTGGTCGGCGGCGCCCTGCTCGGCTCGTTCACGCTGCGCGCCGAATCCGCGCTGATCGACCCGGGACTCGACGAGGCCGACCACGGCTTCTTCGACACCCAGGGCATCAAGGTGCCGGGTGCGGAGGCCAAGACCGAGAAGATCCCCACGCAACGGCCGACCGACCTGCCGCCCGACCGACCGGTCTGATCGCGCGCTCGATCCCGTCCGCCCGGGTCCGGCCGCTGGTGGCTCGGATCCTCCCCCCGGCATACGCGCTGGTGCTCACCCTGGCGGTGACGGCGCCGCTGCTCGCGCCGGGCTACCTGTTGCTGCGCGATGCGGTGTCGACCCCGCGCTCGTATCTCACCGACGCCGCGCTGGGCCTGTCGGAGGCCGCGCCGCGGGCGCTGCCGCAGGACTTCGCGGTCGCGCTGGCGTCGACGGTCGTCGACGGCGGCGTGGTGGTCAAGCTGCTGCTGATCGCCGGGCTGTGGCTGGCGGGCTGGGGCGCCGCCCGCCTGGCCGCACAGGTGTTGCCGGCCTCGGGGCCGCCCGGCCAGTGCGTCGCGGCGACGATAGCGGTGTGGAATCCCTATGTCGCCGAACGACTCCTGCAGGGGCACTGGAGCCTGCTGGTCGGCTACGGCTGCCTGCCGTGGGTCGCCGCGGCGATGGTGCGGCTGCGCGGCGCCTCCTCGGGGGCCGCGGTCGGTGCGCTGGCGTTCTGGATCGCGCTGGCGGGACTGACGCCGACCGGGGTCATGCTGGCCGCGACGGTCGCGCTGGTGTGCGTGGCCGCGCCGGGTGCGGGTCGGCCGCGGTGGCAGAGCGCCGCGCTGACGCTGGGGTTCGCGGCCGTGACCGCGCTGCCCTGGCTGACCGCCGCGCTGGTGGCCGATACGTTGTCGTCGTCGCAGGCCGAGGGTGTCGGGGCGTTCGCGGCGCGGGCCGAGCCGGGGTTGGGCACGCTGGTGAGCCTGGCCGGCCTGGGCGGTATCTGGAATGCCGATGCGGTGCCTGTCTCGCGCACAACGCTTTTCGCGGTCGTGGCGACGGCGGTGTTGCTCGGTGTGGTCGCGCTCGGGCTGCCCGTCGTGCTGCGTCGTCCCACCGCGGTGCCGCTCGTCGTGCTGGGCGTCGTCGCGGTGGTGGTGCCCGCGCTGATGGCGGCGGGTCCGGGCCTGGCGGCCGTCGAGGCGGCGATCCGCGCGCTACCCGGACTCGGCGTGGTGCGCGACGCGCAGAAGTGGGTGGCGTTGGCGATGCCCGCCTACGCGTTGGCGGGTGCGGCCGCGGTCCTCACCGTGCGCCGTCGGCGTCCCGCTGCGGCGACGGCGGCGATCTGCTGCGCGGCACTGATCGCGACGTTGCCGGACCTCGCATGGGGGGTCGGCGGCAAGGTGGCCGCCGTGCGCTACCCACCCGGCTGGGCCGTTGTCGCGGCGATGATCAACGCCGACCCGAGGCCCGTGGCCGTGCTGCCGGCCGACAGCATGCGACAGTTCGCATGGGCGGGCGAGGCGCCGGTGCTCGACCCGCTGCCGCGCTGGGTCCGTGCCGAGGTGCTGACCACCGGTGACCTCACCGTCGGCGGCCGAACGGTGCCCGGCGAGGGTGCGCGGGCGCGCGGTGTGCGGGAGATCCTGGGCGCCGGGGCCGACCGCGACCGGCTGGTCGAGGCGGGCGTGGGCTGGGTGGTCGTCGAATCCGATTCGGCGACACTGGGTTTGCCGGTGGCCTACCGCGACGACGACATCGCGCTGTACCGCGTCGGCGGCGACCATCCCCGCGCCGACGGTCGTGGCGTCGTGCTCGCCGCGCACCTGGCGTGGCTGGCGCTGCTGTTCGGCGGCGCCGGCGCGACGCTGTGGGGCGCTAGACGACGCCGCTGATGTACCGGCGCCGGTGCACCGACTCGAGCACCGTGACCATCGCGTCGGCGCTCTGCCCCCAGGAGAACTCTGCGCTGCGAACCTGGGCCTTGGCGCCGAGTTGCTCACGCAGCACCCGGTCGGTGAGCAGTCGCTCGAGGCCCTCGACCAGCCCGTCGCGGTGGTCGACCAGCAACCCGGTGACCCCGTCGACGATCGAGTCGGTCAGGCCCCCGGAGGACCGGTAGCCGATGGTCGGCACCGCGTGCTGGGCCGCTTCGATGACCGCGAGCGCCCAGCCCTCCTTGCGCGAGGGCAGCAGGTGCACCCAGCATTGCTGCAGCACACGGTGTTTGGCGTCGTCGTCGACGTGACCGTGGAACGTCACCGCGTCGGTGATGCCGAGCAGTCCTGCGTGGTCGACGAGCCGCTGCCGCCACCAGCCGCCGCCGACGATGTCCAGGTGCAGGCCCGGCACCCGGGTTCGCAGTGTCGCGACGGCGTCGAGCGCATCCTCGATCTGCTTGTGCGGCACCAGCCGCGACAGCACCGCGATCCGCGGCGTGCTCGACCGCGACCCGGTCAACGTGTCGGCGGGCGCCTCGTCGAGGCCGTTGCGCACCACCGCGATGCGGCCCGGGTTCACCCCCAGGGTGGTCAGGTCGCGCGCCGACGGCAGCGAGACCGTGACGTACTGGTTGCGGCGGTGCGCCCGCGGCGACAGCCGGGATTCGACGAACCAGCCCAGCCTGCCGATCACCGCGCCGGCGACCGGCCACTGCTCGCGGTGGCAGTGGTGCACGAGCACGGCGACGCGGCGGCCGTAGGCGAGGCGGGCGAGGAACGGGATGCCGTTCTGGGTGTCGATCACGACGTCGGGCCGGACCCGCCGCAGGGGCCCGAGACCGATGCGGGCGAGCACCATCGCCAGGCCGGCCCAGACGTAGACGCTGTAGCGGCCGCCACCCCTGCTGACACGCACGCCGTCGACCACGTCGCGCCGCTGAGCACCCGGATAGCGGGCCGTGCGCATGGTGACCTCGACACCGGACTCGACCAGCTGGGCGCCGATGCGCTGCAGGTACGCCTCGCTGCCACCGCCCTGTGGGTGGCCGGTGTCGCGCCAGCACAGCAGCAGGACGGAACGGACAGACATCCCGACCAGACTAGCCGCTGCGTAGGCTCCGGATTCATGGCTGTGACCGACCGCTTCGCGCAGCGTGCGACGCTGTCGCGGTCGATGCGCCTGCTCGGCGAGTTCCGCTTCGAGCAGACCGATCCGGCCCGCTTCTACGGTGCACTCGGCGAGGACACCGCCGCGATGGTCGCCGACCTGTGGACCGGGGCGACCGGTGCGTCGGCACACGGCCGCACGGTTCTCGACGTCGGCGGCGGGCCCGGATACTTCGCAGAATCTTTCGGCGGCAACGGCTTCCACTACATCGGCGTCGAGCCCGATCCGGCCGAGATGCACGCCGGGCCCGCGGTCGACGTCGACACCGGCAGCTATGTCCGGGCGTCGGGGATGGCGCTGCCGTTCGCCGACGCCAGCGTCGACATCTGCCTGTCGTCCAACGTCGCCGAGCATGTGCCGCAGCCGTGGCGACTGGGCGCCGAGATGCTGCGCGTCACCAGGCCCGGCGGGCTGGTGGTGCTGTCCTACACCGTCTGGCTGGGCCCGTTCGGCGGCCACGAGACCGGGCGGTGGCATTACCTCGGCGGGGCCCGCGCGGCGCGCCGCTACACCCGCCGACACGGCCACCCGCCCAAGAACAACTACGGCTCGTCACTGTTCGCGGTATCGGCGGCCGACGGCCTGCAGTGGGCGGCGAGCACCGGAATGCTCGTCGCGGCATTCCCCCGCTACCACCCACGATGGGCCTGGCGGTTGGTCGGCGTGCCGCTGCTGCGCGAATTCACGGTGAGCAACCTGGTCCTGGTCCTGCGCCCACCGACTGCAACAGGTTCTACTTTCGCCGCATCGTAGGTAGTGTGACGCCCATGACACAGAGCGTGGCGTTCAAGACCGAATGGGACAAGCTGTTCATCGGCGGGAAGTGGGTCGAGCCGTCCTCGTCGGAGGTCATCGAGGTGCACTCACCCGCCACCGGTGAACTCGTCGGCAAGGTACCGCTGGCCAAGGAAGCCGACGTCAACGCCGCCTGTGCGGCCGCCCGCAAGGCATTCGACGAGGGCCCGTGGCCCCACATGTCCCCGCAGGAGCGCGCCGCGATCCTCGGCGCCGCCGTCAAGCTCATGGAGGAGCGCGGCGACGAGCTGAAGTACCTGCTGGCCGCCGAGACGGGACAGCCGCAGACCATCGTCGACATGATGCAGTACGGCGCCGCGATGTCGGCGTTCCAGTACTTCGCAGGCGCCGCGGACAAGTTCGCGTGGAAAGAGATCCGCGACGGCATCTACGGCCAGACGCTGGTGGTGCGCGAGCCGATCGGTGTCGTCGGCGCCGTCACCGCCTGGAACGTGCCGTTCTTCCTGGCCGCCAACAAGCTCGGACCCGCGCTGCTGGCCGGCTGCACGGTGGTGCTCAAGCCCGCCGCCGAGACGCCCCTGTCGGTGTTCGCGATGGCCGAGATGTTCGCCGAGGCCGGCCTGCCCGAGGGTGTGCTGTCGATCGTGCCGGGCGGCCCGGAGACCGGCCGCGCGCTGACCGCCAACCCGGAGCTCGACAAGTTCACGTTCACCGGCAGCTCGGCGGTCGGCAAGGAGATCGCCAAGCTCGCCGCCGAGAAGCTCAAGCCGTGCACCCTGGAGCTCGGCGGCAAGTCCGCTGCCATCATCCTCGAGGACGCCGACCTCGACGCCACCCTGCCGATGCTCGGCTTCTCCGGCGTGATGAACAGCGGACAGGCCTGCGTCGCGCAGACCCGCATCCTGGCGCCGCGCTCGCGCTACGACGAGGTCGTCGAGAAGGTCGCCAACTTCGTCTCGGCGATGCCCGTCGGCCTTCCCGACGACCCGAACGCCGCGATCGGCCCGCTGATCAGCGAGAAGCAGCGGGAGCGGGTCGAGGGCTACATCAAGAAGGGTGTCGAGGAGGGGGCGCGGCTGGTCACCGGCGGGGGCCGCCCCGAGGGCCTGGACAGCGGCTGGTTCGTGGAGCCGACCGTGTTCGCCGACGTCGACAACTCGATGACGATCGCCCAGGAGGAGATCTTCGGGCCGGTGCTGGCGGTGATCCCCTACGAGACCGAGGAGGACGCGGTCCGCATCGCCAACGACTCGGTCTACGGACTGGCCGGCAGTGTGTGGACGACCGACAACAAGAAGGCACTCGAGATCGCGTCGAAGATCCGCACCGGCACCTACGCGGTCAACATGTACGCGTTCGATCCGGGTGCGCCGTTCGGCGGCTACAAGAACTCCGGTATCGGCCGCGAGAACGGTCCCGAGGGCATCGAGGCCTACGTCGAGCACAAGAGCGTGCTGCTGCCGTTCGGCTACACCCCCGAGGACTAGCTAGAACGCCTCTTCGCGCACGTCCATCACGCTGAGGTCGACCTTCTCGGTGATCGCGCGCTGGGCGGTCAGTCGCGGCAGCATGTTCTTGGCGAAGAACTGCGCGGCGGCGACCTTGCCGGTGTAGAAGGCGCGGTCGTCGTCGCCGGGCTTGCCGTCGAGTGCCGCGAGGGCGATCTCGGCCTGGTGCAGCAGCAGCCACGCGATGAGCAGGTCGCCCATCGCGAGCAGGAACGAAACCGATTCCAGGCCAACGCGGTACAACTCGCGGGCGTCCTCCTGCGCGGACATCAGGTAGCCGGTCATCGCGGCGGCCATGCCCTGCACGTCCTGCAGGGCGGCGCCCAGCAGGGCGCGCGCCCCGGTGAGTTCACCACGCGCGGCGTCGCTGTCGACGAACCGCTCGATCTGGCCCGCCAGATGCGCAAGTGCGGCGCCCTTGTCGCGGACGATCTTGCGGAAGAAGAAGTCCTGCGCCTGGATCGCGGTGGTGCCCTCGTACAGCGAGTCGATCTTGGCGTCGCGGATGTACTGCTCGATCGGATAGTCCTGCAGGAACCCCGACCCTCCGAACGTCTGCAGTGACTCGGTGAGGCACTGGTACGCGCGCTCGGAGCCCACCCCCTTGACGATGGGCAGCAGCAGATCGTTGACCCGCTCGGCCATCTCGGCGTCGGCCCCCGACACCACCTTGGCGGCGGCGACGTCCTGGTGTGCGGCGGTGAACAGGTACAGCGCCCGCAGTCCCTCGGCGTAGGACTTCTGGGTCAGCAGCGCCCTGCGCACGTCGGGGTGGTGCAGGATCGTCACGCGCGGGGCGTTCTTGTCGGTCATCTGAGTCATGTCGGCGCCCTGCACCCGCGTCTTGGCGTACTCCAGCGCGTTGAGGTAACCGGTCGACAGCGTCGCGATCGCCTTGGTGCCCACCATCATCCGCGCGTACTCGATGACCCTGAACATCTGCGCGATGCCGTTGTGGGTGTCGTTGACCAGCCAGCCCACCGCGGGCAACCCGTGCTGGCCGAAGGTCAGCTCACAGGTCGCCGAGGTCTTCAGGCCCATTTTGTGCTCGAGACCGGTGACGAACACGCCGTTGCGGTCACCGAGTTCACCGGTCTCGGGGTCGAAGTGGAACTTCGGCACGACGAACAGGCTGAGCCCCTTGGTGCCCGGGCCGGCGCCCTCCGGCCGCGCCAACACCACGTGCATGATGTTCTCGAACAGGTCGTCGCTGTCACCGTTGGTGATGAAGCGCTTGACGCCGTCGAGATGCCATGAGCCGTCGGCCTGTTGAACGGCCTTGGTGCGGGCGGCGCCGACGTCCGATCCGGCGTCGGGCTCGGTGAGCACCATGGTGGCGCCCCAGTCGCGCTCGACCATGAGCGCGGCCCAGTGCCGTTGTTGCTCGTTGCCGATCGCGTACAGCACCTCGGCCATCTTCGACCCGCCCTCGTACATGAAGGCGGCGGGTTGGGCCCCCAGCGCGAGCTCGTTGATCGCCCACTCCACCATGGCCGGCGCTGGCACCCCACCGATGGCCTCCTGCATCCCGACGCGGGACCACTCGGCCCCGTGCCACGCGCGAAACGACTCCTTGAACGGCTCGGGCAGCGTGACGGCGTGCGTCGCTGGGTCGAAGGTGGGTGGATGACGGTCGGCCTCGGCGAACGACTCGGCCAGCGGACCTTTGGCCAGGCGCGACGCCTCGTCGAGCATCTGGTGCACCGACTCGCCGTCGAGGTCGCCGAACTGACCCGTCGCCAGCACCTTCTCGAGGTCGAGGACCTCGAACAGGTTGAACTCCAGGTCGCGGACGTTGCTCTTGTAGTGACCCATGATGGCGCCCCTTCGACTCGATGCGCTGAGCGTAGCCGCCTCATCCGCCAACAAGCCCGGATCCCGGCGGTCCCATGGCGGCCCGTCGTGAATATGTTCTAGACCATAGTCCGTCGTCGACACCGAACACTGGCAACCAGCGAGATCCGCGTTCACCAGCGGTTAACCGGCCGGCGGCTGTGATCGGGAATACATTAATTGCGCACTTGTGTTACCGGTTCTATGCTCGTCGTCATAGACAGGGAGGCGCACGATGTGGATCGTTGAGGTCAACTTCGCCGGCCACCAGTTCACGCACCGTGTGCACGACCGCCGTCGACCGATCTTCCGCTTCAGCCCGCGCAACTTCGGCTGGCGCGCGTCGCAACTGCGGCGCACCCCCGCAGCCTGATCGCGCACGTCCGTTGGAGGTTGTTCTGTCGTCCGCCGCGACCAAGATCCCGAACAAGCGCGGGTCCACGCGCACCAAGATGTTGATCAGCGCCGCAGAGGTGTTGCGCGAGCGGGGCGCCGCCGGCGTCACCATCGACGAGGTGCTGGCCCGCAGCGGCGCACCGCGGGGATCGGTTTACCACCACTTCCCCGCGGGCCGGAACCAGATCCTGGCCGAGGCCCTTCAGTTCGCCGGTGAGGAGATCACCGAAGTCATCGACGAAGCCGCGGCCAAGGGCGGCCTGTATCTGGTGCGTAAGTTCGTCGTGTTCTGGGAGGAGTTGCTCGTCGAGAGCGACTTCGCCGCGGGCTGCCCGGTGGTGGCGGCGGCCATCGGCTCGGCCGACGACGAACCCCAGCTGACCTCCGTCGCTGGCAGCATCTTCAGCCACTGGCGCGAAGCCCTGACCCGCGCGTTCGTCTCGGACGGGTTCGAGGAGCCCGACGCCGGCTCGCTGGCGACCACCTGCATCGCCTCGCTCGAGGGCGCCGTCGTGCTGTGCCGGTCGACCCGCACCGTCGAGCCGCTGCGCGACGTCGCCGCACAACTCGAATTCCTCATCAAGTCACGCGAATTCGTCCGTCGGCACGGCGTTCCCGGTCACTGAGCCCTACGCCAGCGCGCGCAGGCGAACTCCCGGTTGACCGCGGCGTCGACCAGCTCCCACTCCGAGCGCACCGGCAGTACCCGCGAGCCGCCGCCCAGCGAGCACGGCGCATAGCTGACGATCATCTCGTCGACGAGGCCGGCCGAGACGAATTGCGCGGCGACGTCGCCACCACCGACCACCCAGACGTCCTTACCCGAAGCCGCGGACAACAGCTTCGGGTGCACTTCGGTCACCTCGCCGCCGAACGTCTGCACCGGATGCCCGTCCGCGATGATGTGCGGTCGCCGGGTCAACACCCAGGACGGCTGCTCGTACATCCACTCGCCGGGGTGGTTGGCCACGATCCACTCGTAGGTCGCCGAGCCCATCACCACCGCACCGATCGTGGCGATGAAGTCGTCGTAATTGAACGGCCCGCTCTGGTCGATGTCACGGGAGGTCAGCCAGTCCAAACTGCCGGCCTCGTCGACGATGTAGCCGTCGAGGCTGGATGCGGTGTAGTACACGGTCGCCAATTCAGTTGCCCCTCATCCATTCCAGCGGGTCGCCTCGGTGCACGTCCACGCCGTGACGCGCCAGCATGGCGCGGACCAACCCGCGCCGATGCGCGGCGTAGGTGAGCACGTGCGCGACGATGCCGTACAGCTGAAACGACTCCGGCGGATCACACAGTGCGTCGATGACGGTGTCACCCAGTCGCCCTTCGGCCGTGTACTCGGAAACCATTGCCGTCCAGCGCTTCCCGATCTCGGTGTGTCGGCTCGCCAGCTGCTCGGCAGAAGCCGACTCCGGTTGAGTGGCGGCGCGGTCGGGGAAGTCCCGGCCCTCGATGGTGGCCAGCCACACCTCCTTGCTCCAGACGATCGCGCCGAGCACCGCGCCGACACTGGGTTCGGGCCCGTCCCAGTCGAGCACCACCTGACCCGGTGAGATCTCCTGAGTCCACTGAGGTTTGGTCAGACCGGCGGCCCGGTCGATGAGGTAGGCGGTGTCGGCAACGTCGTGCGCCACCATCAGTGCGGAGATGTCGGGCTCCTTCGTATCACCGGCGCCGTCGAGCCACAGCGAGTGCGGCGGGTGGAAGTGCAGGCCGTTGGGCGCCGTCGCCCGGAACGGGACGTCGGCGGCCTGCGAGGGCGGCACTCCGAAGGTGCGCCGGAATGCGCGCGAGAACACCTCGGCCGAGGACCATCCCTCGTCGGCCGCGACCGCCGCCACCCCCTCGCCCCGGTGCAGCCGCCACGCCGCGCGTTCGAGCATGATCCGGCGCCGCATCGCGGCCGGCGATTCGCCCGTCAGCCTGCGGACCTGCCGCGAGAAGTGGAACTCCGAGGCGAAGCTGCTGCGCGCCATGTCGCCGACGGCGGTGTTGGCGGCGTCGACGACCGCGTCGAGCAGTTCCCGCAACCGGTCCCGGCGGCCTTCCTCGCTCACAATTGGTGAGTATGGTCGCGTTCCGCCCGGATGGACATGACGTTTCCTGCTGCGATCAGGTGTCCAGCACCTCAGCGACGCGTGCCTCGACGTCACGCTGGTCACCGAGATCGGCGAGGTCGATGCCGAAGCGGTTGGTCAGCGCGTCGAGGACATCGGCGGCCGTCCGGAACCGGATCCGCTCCGTGTCACCCGCCGAGTGGATCGCCAGGTGGCGGCCGCGCAGATTCCAGCGCGCCTCGTCGGTGACCAGGGCTGCCGACAGGCCGACGACGAAGCCCGACCGCGGATGGGTTGACACATACCAGCTCCCGACCTCGAGATCGATCTGCGGACGCGGCCGGGTGTCGAAGGTGTACAGCGGCTGCCACTCGCCGCGGATCCGGGCCTCGAGCAGGTGGCCGTCGACGTGCTCACGCAACCGGTAGGGCTCGTGGCGGGTGTCCTGCACGGACCCGGCCGCGAGCCGGATCGGGGAGGACAACGTCTGCCCGCCGAAACCGACGTCGACCAGCCACGGTTCGTCGTCGCCGGGCACCCGCACCGACAGCGCCTCGTGCGTCTGCGCGGGCAGTTCCTCCGAGCTGCTCATCCACACCACCCGGCCGGCCAGCCGGTCGACGTCGAACCCCAACTCGGCGAGCACGTAGCCCATCACGCCGTTCTGCTCGTAGCAGTAGCCGCCCCGGCGGCGGGTGACCAGCTTGTCGGCGAGCGCGCCCGCGCTCAGGTCGGCGACCGGGATGCCGAGCAGCGGGTCGAGGTTCTCGAACGGAATGGACCGGTTGTGGGCGGCGACCAACCCGTGCAGGGTGTCGACGGCCGCCGCCGTCGATCCCCGGTAGCCGATGCGGCCGAGATAGGCAGCCACGTCGAGGCCCGCCGCCGTGCGCGTCATGAGGCCATCCTGCGACCTCAACGGCGGTTCAGGTCAACGGCGGGTGCACGACGGCCGCTACGGCTTGCCCCGCGACGGCGTCTGGTAGGCCACCCCGTGGCGCAAGGGGGTGTTCGCCTGCGCTGCCGTCGACTCCTGCACGGGCGACCCGCCCGCGGTGCCCGTCACGCCCGGGGCGTTGCTCGGATCACCGTCGGACGGCTCGGCGCCGTGGGTGAGTTCCTTGAGACGCGCGTGCAGCACCTCGAGCACCGGGATGCGGTTGCCGTGCTCGGTCTCGTGCTCGAACACCGCACGAAGCTGCGGTTCGTCGAGCGCCCGGATGCGGTGCCGCAGTTCGGTGATGGGCAGCTGGTCGTAGTCGGCTATCGGCAGGTCGCTTTGCGCCATGCGGTATCTCCTCGGGGGTCACAGATGCGGGAGACCGTCGACCGGCGTCGGCAGGCCGTCGGTCTCGCGGCTGCGATACCGCACCACCGCGACGGCGACCGCCGAAAGCGATGCCAGCGCCACGGTCGGCCAGAACAGGGCCTGGGCCACCACCAATCGGCGCTGCGCTTTGAAGATCCGCTTCTGCGTGTGCCTCAACCGGGTCAACGTGTCCACGCCTACCGGTTGCCCACGACGGGGGCTTCGAAACCCCGTCGCGACGCTCTCAGCAACCGGTCCACTTGGGCGGCCGCTTCTCGGCGAACGCGATCGCGCCTTCCTTGGCGTCGTTGGACATGAAGACCGGCGCCAGGATCTTGGTCTGCTTGGCCCACATCTCCTCGGGGCTCCAGCCGCGCGACTCCACGATGATCCGTTTGGTGGCGGCCACCGCGAGCGGACCGTTCGCGGTGATCTTCTCCGCCAGTTCGATCGCTGCGTCCAGCGCCTTTCCGGGCTCGGCGAGCACGTTCACCAGGCCGAGCTCCTTGGCACGGACGGCGGGCAGGTTCTCGCCGGTCAACGCGAGCTCCATGGCCACTGCGGGTGGGATGCGCTGCGGCAGCCGCAGCAACCCGCCGCCGCCGGCCACCAGGCCACGCTTGACCTCGGGAATGCCGAACGCCGACTCCTTGGATGCGACGATGAGGTCGGTGGCCAGCGCGAGTTCGCAACCACCGGCCAGGCAGTAGCCCTCGACGGCCGCGATCAGCGGCTTGGCGGGCGGGCGCTCGGTGAAGCCCATGCCGCGGCCCTCGACCACGACGTTCTCTCCGCGTGCGAACGCCTTGAGGTCCATGCCGGCGCTGAACGAGCCCCCGGCGCCGGTCAGCACGCCGACAGACAGGCCGGCGTCGCCGTCGAGTCGGTCCATCGCGTCGGCGAGGCCACGACTGACCTCGGCATTGACCGCGTTCCTGGCCTGCGGTCGGTTGATGGTGATGATCAGGATACGGTCGCGCTGCTCGACCAGGACGGCCGGTTCGGTGTTGTCACTCACGCGGCTGATCGTAACGGCCGGCGAATGGGATCAGGCAGGCGCCGAGGGTGCGTGAACACCGATCTCGGCGATCGCCGCGCGGTTCTGCCCGTCGGCGGAGCCCAGCTTCGTTATCCACACCACGACGCGGGACACCGGTCGGGAGTCGGTGACCGGGATCCGCGTGGTGCCCGGCTGCACGGGTGTCGGCGGCGTGAGCTCCACGGTGTCGGCGAGCGACTTGGGCTCCGGGTTCTCGGCGGCGCGTACCTGGATCAATGTCCCGGCGCTGTTCTGCTCGACGGTGACGGCGTTGATCGGTGTCGGCTCACGCAGCGAAACGAGGAGTCCGACACCGGGTTTGAACTTCGGGAAGGGATCGGCGTCGTAGTAGCGGTCGGTGGACCACACGGTGTCGGGCTTGCCGTCGATCGCCAGCCCGGCGTCGCCGGGACTGTCGGGCGAGCCGTCCGGGGAGAAGACACCCGCCGCCGCGAGTGCGACGCGGCCTCCCGGCGCCGCCACCCCACCCATGGCCTTGGTCTGCTCGGGCGGCGCGGTCACCGCCTGCGTGGGCACTAATCCGAGTTGGTCGGCGTCCATCGCGACGGCGTCGTCGTTGGCCTCGAGAAAACCGTTGAGCGAGGAACCCAGCGCCAGGATCCCGACCAGGACGATCGCCGCCGCGGCGCCCAGGCCGGTGCGGATCACGAGGCGACGCGCGGCCTCCTTCTTCTCTTCGGGCCCGAAGTTGCGGAATCCGGCGTAACCGCCCGGCGGTGGCGGCGGCAACGGCGGCATGATGCGGCAGTCGGACTCCGGATCGGCCTCGGCGCCGGCCTGCTCGAGGAGATTGAGAAGCGTTGCGGCGTTCGATATTCCACCGGTCGCGCGGAACAGCGCCGCGGTGGTGGTCGAGAGCAGGAACGGGATGGCCGGATCGATGTCTGCTGGGGCTGCGGGCAGACCCGACTCGGGCCATTGCAGGAGTAGCAGGGCGTACAGCGCGCAACCGATCCCGCGCAGGTCCGATTGGACGGTCGCCTCGGGCAGGATCGCGGGGAACGCCATCGCGACATGTCCGTCATCGCTGACGCGCAGGCGCGCCGGGTGATCGACCGACAGGACGAGGCCCGCCCGGTGGGCCGCCTCGGCAGCCGCGGCCAGTGACTGCATCAGCGCGGCAACGGCCGAGGGAGCGGGCTGGGTGTCTGCAACCTGCCGCAGGCTCCGGCCGGGGATCCATTCGGACACGACGACGCCGTATGCGCCGGTGTGCAGGACGTCGAGGACGGCGGCGATGCCGGCGGTACCCAAACCCTTGAGCCGGATGGTGCGCGCGAGGATCTCGTTTACGAACTCCGTGGGCAACTCGCCACGGGGGTCGACCACCGTGAGGCCGACTTCCCTCCCCGACGAGATCTCGACCGCGTGCCAGAACCGCAGAAGCGGGCGACCACCGTGGGGAGCGAGGAGCCGGTAGCGACCCGCCACGGTCATTCCGCGGACGAGTCGACCTCTGCCTGTCGCCATCGCTTTCGACCCTTGCTCGACGGTCGAGTCCGCCCATCCGCTGCACTGCGCGGGGACGCCGACCGGGATGATGTTGGGCGTCGGATAGCCGCTGGCTGCGGCGGCTAAACGCCCGTCAGTCGTCGCCCTTCTTTCCGTTGCCGCGACCGTTGCCGTTGCCGCCCTTCTTCGGTTTCGGGGGTTCCTCGAAGACGGGCGCGGCGGTCGACGGCGGCGGCGGGGGCGGCGCCGAGGTTGTCGGGGGCGGAGGAGGCTGCACCGGGGTGCTGGTGCTGATCGGCTGCGGCGTCTGGGTGCTCGACGACGGGTCGAGCGCGAATGCGAGCGCCGCGACGGTCAGCGCGACGAATGCGGCGGCCGCCAGCAGCAGCTTGCGTTCCCGGCTCATCGGCCGGCGTCGCGGCGCCGGCGGAACGAAGTAGTTGGCGGACGGAGCGATCGGTTCGGCGAGGACTTTCGTCGCGGGCCTCGGCGCACCCTCGGCCGGGGCTCCCATCGGCAGCGCGGGCGCGGCACCGGCGAGCACCGCGTGCATCTGCCCGGCGCTGCCGAACCGCCGACTCGGGTCGCGAACCATGGCCCGGTCGATCACGGCCGCGAGCACCGGGTCCACGTCGGGGCGTACCGCGCCGATGGGTGGCGGCGGGGAGTCGAGGATCGCCCGCAGCAGCGCGGCGGGGTTCTCCTGCGGGTAAGGGCGGGTGCCGGTCAGCGCCTCATACGCCATCACGCCGACCGCATACAGGTCGTCGGCCACCGACGCGGGCGCACCCGCCACCCTCTCGGGGCTCATGTAGGCCATCGTGCCGACGATCTGACCGGTCGCGGTGAGCGCGGCACCGGCGGTCTTGGCGATACCGAAGTCGCCCACCTTCATCGCGGTCGGCGCGATCATCACGTTGCCGGGCTTGATGTCGCGGTGCAGGATGCCAGCGGCGTGTGCACAACTGAGGGCGCCCAGCACGTCGTTCAGCATCGCGCGCACCCGCTCCGGCGGCATCGGTCCCATCGCGATCTCGTCGTGCAGCGTGCGTCCTGGCAGGCGCTCCATGACGATGAACGGGGTGCCGTCGTGCTCACCGCTGTCGTGCACCGCCACGATGTTGGGGTGGTTGAGCCCCGCGGCCGCACGAGCTTCGTCCTCGAACCGGCGCCGCATGTCGGGGTCGGCGTTGAAGGCCGGATACAGCAGCTTGACCGCCACCGGCCGCTGCAACCGGGTGTCCCATCCGTCGTGGACCTCGGCCATCCCGCCGCGGCCGAGGATGCCCCGCAGCTCGTAGCGGTCCGCAAGTAGGTCGCGGACGTCCATGTGGATAAGGTAGCCGCACCGGCAAGGCCACAAACCAGTGGCGTTTGGCCTGCACAGACACGCTCGGCTAAACTAGAACACGTTTCAGTTTTTCAACCGGAGGGGATCCGATGGCCACCGCCGACATCGAGCCGTCGCAGCTCACCAAGTGGGATCCGGGGTTCACCGAACGCGTCATGGCCATCACCCGGCCGTTCCTCAAACGCTACTTCCGGTCCGAGGTGCGCGGCCTGGAGAACCTGCCTGCGGGCGGAGCGCTGGTGGTGTCGAACCATTCCGGCGGCATTCTGCCGATGGACGTGCCCATCCTGGCCGCGGATTTCTACGAGCACCACGGCTACGACCGGCCGCTGTACACGCTGAGCCACGACATGCTGATGGTCGGCCCGACGGGGGAGTTCTTCCGCAAGATCGGCTACATCAGCGCCAACCACCGCAACGCCGACGAGGCACTGCGCTCCGGTGGCCTCGTGGTGGTGTTCCCCGGCGGCGACTACGACGTGTACCGCCCGACGTTCTCGGAGAACGTGATCGACTTCGGCGGACGCACCGGTTACGTGAAGGCGGCGCTGAACGCCGACGTCCCGATCGTCCCGACGGTCGGCATCGGCGGCCAGGAGACCCAGATCTTCCTGTCGCGGGGCACGTGGCTCGCCGAGCGGCTCGGGCCCATCGCTCGCCTGGCCCGCGCCAAGATCGTGCCGATCTCGTTCGGCTTCCCGTTCGGGTTGTCGCTGGTGGTACCGCCCAACATCCCGCTGCCATCCAAGATCGTCATGGCTGTGCTGCCGCCGATCGACATCGTCAAGGAGTTCGGGGAGAACCCCGACATCGACGAGGTCGACGCCCACGTACGCCACGTGATGCAGCGCGCGCTCGACGAACTGGCCGCCGAACGTCGTCTCCCGGTCCTGGGCTGACCGGGGTGGTTTCAACGGCCGGTGCCGCGGATATGACGGGGCAGGATGACCGCAAAGACTAAACGCCGTTACCCGCTGCTGCGTGCGGCGGCAGAACTCGCCAACGCCGCCAACGGCGTGCAACCCCTCGGCCGCGACGGCTACAGCACGCTGCCCGTGTTCGCGTTCGGCTGGCCCACGACCGAGGCCGCGCCCCTCTACCTGGCCGCCTCGATGCTGGACGCCGCCCGGCGCGGCCTGCGCGGCGACTTCCGCGGCGCGCGGGGACGAATCGCGTTGGCGCTGACCGCCGTCGCGTGGGCGCTGCTTGGCCTGATCATGTACCGCAATGTGAAGTCGCGGCCCTATTTCGAGGAGCCGCTACGCGAGGCGCTGGGCGACGACTACGAGGCGATCGCCGCCAGGTCGCAGCCCGCGCGGCGGCGCCGCCTGGTCGGTATCCCCCCGAACGAACTCGTCCGGCGCCGCTACGTCGAACGGGCCGACACCGTGCAGTACGGCCCGCACGGCCGCCTGAACCGGGCCGACATCTGGCGCCGCTCCGACCTTCCCCGCGACGGCAAGGCCCCCGTGCTGCTGCAGGTGCCCGGCGGCGCCTGGGCGATCGGCATGCGCCGGCCGCAGGCCTATCCGCTGTTGAGTCACCTGGCCGAGCGTGGCTGGGTGTGCGTGTCGATCGACTACCGGGTCAGCCCGCGCAACACGTGGCCGGCCCACATCGTGGACGTCAAGCGAGCGTTGGCCTGGATCAAGGAGAACATCGCCGACTACGGCGGCAACCCGGATTTCGTTGCGATCACCGGTGGTTCGGCCGGCGGCCACCTCTCCTCGCTGGCGGCGCTGACGCCCGACGACCCGCAATGGCAGCCCGGCTTCGAGCAGGTCGACACGTCCGTCGCCGCCGCGGTTCCGATCTACGGCCGCTACGACTGGGTGTCCGCGAAAGGCTCCGGTCGCCGGGAGTTCATCGCGTTCCTGCAGAAGTTCGTGGTCAAGAAGCGCATCGCCGAGCACAAGCAGGTCTACGTCGACGCGTCATCGATCATGCGGTTGAGGCCCGATGCGCCACCGTTTTTCGTGCTGCACGGCCAGGACGACTCGATCATCCCGGTCGGCGAGGGCCGTGAGTTCGCCGAGGCACTGCGCGCGGTGTCGGACTCCACCGTCGCGTATGCGGAGATCCCGCACGCCCAGCACGCGTTCGACTTCTACGGCTCGCCGCGGGCGCACTACAGCGCGCAGGCGGTCGAGACGTTCCTGTCCTGGGTGCACACCAAGTACACCGAGAACGCCGCCACCCCGCAGGCCGACGCCGCCCAGCGCTGACGTGGCCCCGCGCTCACGCCATCGCGGACTCGACGACCGTCAGCTGCTCGGAAAGCCCTGCCGCGCGGCGGATCTCGACAAACGCCTCGACCATCGCGTCGGTCAGCTCGTGTGGGTCCGCCAGCGTGGCGCCGTCGGAGAGCACGGAGATGTTGAGCTGATCGACGTAGCTCCACACGGTGATGTTCAGGCCGCTGCCGGTGGTGAGCGGGCCGACGGAGTAGATCTCGGTGACCAGCGCGCCGCCGACCCGACCGTGCTCACGCGGGCCTGGCACGTTGGAGATCGGCAGGTTGAGCACCTTGTTCTGGCCGTCCTTCTCGGCCAGCTTGGCGAACAGCCGTTCGGCGGGCGCGGGCGGGAAGTAGGCCGACCACCGGCTCACCAGCTCCGGCCCCATCAGGTGGTGGGTCTCCTTGGCGTCCGTCGCGGCCTCGTGCACCGCACGCACCCGCTCCACCGGGTCCTCGAGCTGAATGGGCACCACCATCATCACGCCGGTGAAGTAGTTGCCCGAGATGCGGTCGGGTGAGAAGTCGAAACTGACTGGCACAGAGGCCAACAGCGGATGGTCGGCGTGTCCGTCGTACATCAGCGACAGCTTGCGCAGCGCACCCGCCGAGATCGCGAGCACCATGTCGTTGATCGTCACGCCGAGGTGCTTGGCCGTCTCCTTGACGTCGGCGAGGCAGAGCGTCGCGGTGGCGAACCTGCGCTGCGCGTCGACGCGGTGGTTCATGAACGAGGGCGGCGGGGTGAACGGCCTGGTGAGTTCGGGCGAGAGCTTCTTGCTGCTCTTGCGGACCCGCTGGATGCCCTGCGCCGTATAGCGCATGACGCCCGGTAGCCGGCCGATCTGGCGCATGTGGTCGGCGAAGGCCGTCCGCACCAGCTCGGCCTTGCCGGGTGCGGGATCGGTTGCGTAGGAGTCGCGTTCGCCCTGCGGCCCGGTCTGCAGGTCCATGCCGCGCGCCAGCAGGTTCGCCGATGCCACCCCGTCGGCCAGCGCGTGGTGGATCTTGCCGAGCACGGCGATGCGGCCTCCTGCCAGACCCTCGATGAAGTACATCTCCCACAGCGGCCTGCCGCGGTCCAGCGGGGTGCCGGCGATCCGGCCGACCGCCTCGTCGAGCTGCCGACGGCCACCGGGACTGTCGACCCGATAGGGGCGCACGTGGTAGTCGAGGTCGACTTCGCAGTTCTCCCGCCACATCGGATGGTGGAACTTGAACGGGATGTCGACCAGTTCGTACCGGAACGGGTCGAGCTTGTGCAGCCGGCCGTGGATGACCCGGCGGAACTCGTCGATGCCGAACCGGCGGTCACCCAGTTCGGACAGCTCGATGACCGCCAGCTTGAGGGTGTGCATGTGCACCGTCGGCGTCTCGCTGTACAGCAGCACGGCGTCCCAGCCGCTGAGCCTCTTCACCTCGCCACCCCCTCTCCGGAGGTGCCTATATAACCTCTTTGGCGCCGATCAGCGTTCGGTTTCGGTGAATCTGGTTGAGGAACAAGCCGATTGCGGTCGTCGTCGAACCGGTCCTGGCCCCGTCGATCATGTCGAAGCCGTGGCCCGCGCCCGGCAACTCGATGTAGCTGACCACCGACCGGGAGACGCCGCGCAGCCGCTCGACGAAGGAGCGGGCCTGCGCGACCGGGATGACGCTGTCGCCGGTGCCGTGGACGACCAGGAACGGCGGTGCGTCGGGGTGGACCCGTGCGATCGGCGACGCCTTGCGGAAGACGTCGGGGTGCTCGGCGAGCCTGCGCTTGACCACCACGCGTTCGAGGAAGTCGACGAACCGCACCCGCTCGACGGTGGAGCGGTCCTCCCAGCAGTACCGGCCGTAGATGGGGATGACCGCGTCGACAGACGTATCGGAGCCTTCCGGCAATTCGGCCTGCAGCTCCGGGTCGTTGGGGGTCAGGCCGGCCAGCGCCGACAGGTGCCCGCCGGCCGAGGTGCCCGCGATCGTGACGAAATGACGGTCGCCGCCGAACTTGTCGACGTTGGCGCGGGCCCAGGCGATCGCGGTCTTGACGTCGGTGAGGTGGGCGGGCCACGGGTGGTGCGGGGCCACGCGGTAGCCAATGGACAGGCACACCCAGCCCTTCTGTGCGAGGTGCGACATCAGGGCGTAGCCCTGCAGCAGGCGGCTGCCGTGCACCCACGCGCCGCCGGGCACGAAGATCAGCACGGGCGCGGGCTCCGACGGCAGTTCCTTGGGCCGCCACACGTCGAGCAGTTGGGAGGGCCGCGGGCCGTACTGCACCGACGTCCGGTAGACGCTGCGCCGGTGCTGGCGCATGTTCCACAACGGTGGCAGCGGTTCAGGCGCCGGCCAGTCGATCGCGAGGTCCTTGGCATTGACGACGCCGCGCAGCGCGGCCTCGGTCACGGCGTTCGTGCTGTTGCGTTCGGATCGCTTCAGTTCGGCGTTGCCCGGGCTGAACCACGACTTCGCCGTCGCGTTGAGGACCTCGGGCAGATGACGGTAGCCCCAGACGCCCATCGCGGTCGCAGCGCCAAGCGGCCTAAGGTGTTTCCCGATCACCGGCAGCGACGCCGAGGCCACACCCATCGCCATGATGTAGTCCGACGGACCGGCGTTCAACAACCACCGCGCACGCGTCCAAGAGGTCGGTCCGGGATACCGGGGCTCCGGTCGTTGGGACATGGCGCGAGCGTACCCCCGAGGTCCGTGCCGCAAGGACAACATTCGGCGAAGTGTCTACTTGTGACTTTTTCGCGGTCCGGATGTGACGGCCTCCCGCCGTACCGTGACCTGCGCATTGGGGCTAGCGTGACAGGACGAGCGCCAACTGTAAGCCGAGCGAATGAGGACTTCCACCGTGAGTAAGTCAGCCCTTGCCATCACCGAAGAGCACATCGACCTGGCCGATTCCGCGTTCGGCCAGCTCAGCAGGGTCAACAGCCGGGCGGCAGCCCGCGCCACCCTGGACGGCGGGCCGTGTCATCCGCAACAGATCTGGACCGCCGCGGCCGAGCTGGGCTGGACCGGTCTGGCCATCGCCGAGGAACACGGCGGATCGGGGTTCGGCCTCGCCGAACTCGCGGTGGTGCTCGAGGCACAGGGCCACGAACTGTGCCCCGGTCCGTTCCTGCCCAGCGTCGCCGCAGCGGTGGTGATCGACCGGTGCGCTTCGGATTCGGTTCGCGCACAAAGCCTTCCCGGTCTCGCCGACGGGAGCATCGTCGGCGCGCTCGCCGTCTCGGGCAGCGTGACCGTCGGTTCGGACGGGACGCTGACCGGTGAGTGCCCCGCCGTGCTGGGCGCCCCGGACGCGGACCTGCTGGTCATCGTGGCGGGGGACGACGTCGCGGTGGTCGACGCCAGCCAAGAGAACTCAGCGGACGGGGTCACCGTCACGGCGCTGGAGTCGATGGACACCACGCGCAGCATCGGATCCGTCGCATTGCGCGGCGTGGCGGTGGCCGACGATCACCTGCTGCGCGGCGCCGCGCGCAAGGCGCGCACGGTGTTTCGCATTCTCGCGTCGGCCGAGGCGGTGGGCGTCAGCTGGGCGGCTCTGGAGATGGCCGTCGACTACGCCAAGGTGCGCGAGCAGTTCGGCCGCACCATCGGCACCTTCCAGGCGGTCAAGCACCACGCGGCCAACATGCTGGTCAACGCGGAGGCGACCACGGCGGCGACGTGGGACGCGGCGCGCGCCGACGATCTGGACAGCGCGTGGTTCGCCGCCGCGGTGGCCGCGTCGCATGCGATCCGCACCCAGATCTTCAACGTGCAGAACAATATTCAGCTGCACGGTGGCATCGGCTTCACCTGGGAGCACGATGCCCACCTGTACCTGCGGCGCGCCCGCACCCTCGCCGCGCTGATGGGCGAGGGTGCCGACCCCCTGCTCGACGTCGTCGAGGCGCAGCGCAGCGGCCAGGCGCACGGCGCGTCGTTCACGCTGCCGCCCGAGGCCGAGCAGTTCCGCGAGCACGCCCGCGAGGCCGTCGCCACATTGCGCTCGCTGCCGTCCGAGGACCAGCGCGACTTCCTCGTCGACTCCGGCTATCTCGTCCCGCACTGGCCCAAGCCGTGGGGCCGGGCCGCCGACGTGCTCGAACAGCTCGTCATCGAGGAGGAGTTCGGCGGTGTGGAGCGGCCTGACATGGGCATCACCGGCTGGGTGACGCTCACGATCGCCCAGGCCGGCACCGACGACCAGCGCGAACGCTGGGTGGAACCGGTGCTGCGCGGCAAGGTGATGTGGTGCCAGCTGTTCTCCGAACCCGGCGCGGGCTCCGATGCGGCCGCGGTGCGCACGTCGGCCAAGAAGGTCGACGGCGGCTGGCGGGTGACCGGCCAGAAGGTGTGGACCAGCCTGGCGCACATGTGCCAGTGGGGCCTGGCCACCGTCCGCACGGACCCCGACGCGCCCAAGCACGCGGGCGTGACGATGATGGCGATCGACATGAACGCCGAAGGGGTGACGGTGAATCCGCTGCGCGGCCTCACCGGGCACGCCCACTTCAACGAGGTCTTCTTCGACGATGTGTTCGTGCCCGACGCCGATGTCGTCGGCGACGTGAACAAGGGCTGGCTGGTAGCCCGCGCGACGCTCGGCAACGAACGCATCTCGATCGGCGGCGGTTCCGGAGGCACCACCGGGTTCGGCGCCGAGGACCTCATCAAGCTGCTCGACAACGCACCGGCCGAGTCGCGGGCGTACTACGTCCGGCGGGCCGGCGAGGTGATCGCGGAGACACACACGCTGCGGCTGCTGAACCTGCGGCGGGTGACTCGCGCGATCGCAGGTTCCGAGCCGGGGCCCGAGGGCAACGTGACCAAGCTGCTGGTGGCCGAAAGCGGTCAGCGGATGACCGAGTTGGCCATGGAACTGGCGGGGTCGGCGGCCGTCGTCGGGCAGACTCCGACGCTGACGCAGGCCTATCTCGGCAACCGGGCGATGACCATCGCGGGCGGCACCTCGGAGATCACCCGCAACACGATCGCCGAGCGGATCCTCGGCCTGCCCCGCGACCCGCTGCTCAAGTAATACTGGTCCGATGCCGCCCAGCGACTTCCACCCCGACCTGCGCCGCATCGCGCGCTACATCCCCAAGCAGGTCGTCACGCCCGTGACGCTTCCGATGATCCGCCTGGTGACCCGCCAGATGTGGCGGCGGGTACCCAAGGACGTCGAGGCGCTCACCCTGTCGTCGGGCGTCGGCGTGCGACTGTTCCGGCCGTCGAGCAGCCCGGGAAACGGTCCCGCGCTGCTGTGGATCCACGGCGGCGGTTACGTCATCGGCCATCCCGGCCAGGACGACGAACTGTGCCGCCGGTTCGCCAGGGAGCTCGGCGTCACCGTGGCCTCCGTCGACTACCGGTTGGCACCCGAGCACGCCTATCCGGCGCCGCTGGAGGACTGCTACTCGGCGCTGACCTGGCTGACGGCGCTGCCGTCGGTGGACCCCGGCCGGGTCGCGATCGGCGGCGCCAGCGCGGGCGGTGGCCTGGCGGCGACGCTCGCTCTGCTGGCCCGCGACCGCGGCGAGGTGACGCCTGCGGCCCAGTTGTTGGTGTATCCGATGCTCGACGACCGCACCGTCGACCGTGCCAGCCTGGACCATCCCGGCCACCGGCTGTGGAACCAGTCCAGCAACAAGTTCGGTTGGTCGGCCTATCTCGGCGACGCCGACCGCGACGTCGCGGTGCCTGCCCGGCGGACGGACCTGGACGGGCTGCCGCCGGCATGGATCGGCGTCGGCACGCTGGACCTGTTCCACGACGAGGACCTCGCCTACGCCGAGCGCCTGCGCGCCGCGGGCGTGCCGTGCGAAGTCGAGGTGGTCGAGGGGGCCTTCCACGGGTTCGACGGCATCGTGCCGAAAGCCGAGGTCTCGCGATCCTTCTTCGACAGCCAGTGCGCGATGCTGCGCCGCACGCTGGCGCCGGCGGCCGCCTGACTCAGCCCCGCTCGTACACCACGTCGCCGGCGATGACCGTGGCGGCGACCAGACCGCAGTCCAGCCCCTCCAGCACCTCGGTGGGCGGTGCGGCGAGCACCGCCAGGTCGCCGGGCTGACCGGGCGCGACGGTGCGCTGACGCGTCGGCTGTCCGGCCGTCCCGAAGAACATGCCCAGCGCGACCGGTGGCGAGATGCGCTCCTCGGCGCCCAGCAGCGCGCCGCTGCGAGTCCTGCGGTGCACGGCCGCGCGCATCGCCCGCCACGGGTCGTCGTCGCCGAACGGCATGTCGGTGGACAGAGCGACGGGCACCCCGGCACGCAGAAGCGAAGCCACCCGCCACAACTCGCGCTGTTCGGGTGCGGGCACGTCGTGCAGGTACTGGTCGCCGCGCTCGGCGACGAAGTTCGGCTGGGTGACCACCGTGACCCCGGTCGATGCCAGCTCCGCCACGCTGTCGTCGGGCACGACCGCGGCGTGTTCGATGCGGTCGTGCGGGTGGGCGCCGGTGCTCTGCAGCGCCGCCAGGGCGATGACGAGCTGGGCGGCGGTCACGCAGTGGACGGCCACGGGCGCATCGTCGGCGTGCCGCTCGGCGACCCACGCGGTGAGATCGTCGAGGTCGAGTTCGGTGTCGTGCAGGATGCGCTTACCGGGCGCAAGGCAGTGCACCCGCTGCCGCAGTTCCCCGTGCCGGTGCGCCTCCATCAGTTTGACGATGTCGGCGCCGTCCAAGTCGGGCGTGGCGTCGGTGATACCGGTGACACCGTGCGCACAAAGCCGTCGGCTGACCTGCTCGAGCTTGATCTCGGTGCGCTGCAGCGCATCCGACCAGGACCGGTCGGCGCTGCGGAGCCGTCCGTCGGCGTGGTCGGCCAGGCCGACACGGGCAAGGCCGAGGGAGTTCAGCGTCCACAGCACGCCGCTGCGGTGCTGCACGCGAACCGGAGCCGGCGGCGACACCTCGTCGAGCACGGCACGGTCGAGGGGTCCCGCAACGGCCTCGTGGTAGCCGACCGCCCGGATCCACCCGTCGTCACCGACCTGCGCGGTGGCCAGCGCGCGGGCCAGTTCCGCGCGGTCGTGCACCTCGGCGGGGCCGACGCGGGTCGACGTCAGTGCGGCGGCGGCCGCGCGCAGGTGGACATGGTGGTCGTGGATGCCGGGGATCACGGTCTTGCCCGCGGCGTCGTAGACCTGTTCGCCGGCCAGGGGGGCGAGCCGGTCGGCCACGGTCACGATCCGTTCACCGACGCGGATGTCGACCGCCGCCCCGTCGAGCAGCGTCGCCCGCTGGATCAGCACGCCGCGAACCGCCGCCGGGCGATCAGGTCGTCGACGGCCTCGTTGTCGGCGCCGAGTTCCGCGGCGGGCGCCGATGTGTCCGGCGTTGCCGTGCAGGCCGTATCACCGCTCACCGGCTGCTCGGCGTAGGTCGCGGCGACGGCCGCCATGGACATCTCGATGAGCTCACCGCCGCCGCTGCGAAGCGACTGCGCCACCGCGAGCGCGGCTTCCAGGCCGGTCAGCGGGTCCGCGATCGCGTCGCCGCAGAACGTCGGGTCGTCGGCGGTTCCGCAGACCAGTCCGCCGGACACCGCCGCGTCGTCGCCGAAGGCGACCCAGTTCGCGCGCTCGCCGTCGGTGCCGTGGCCGGTGATGCGCAGCCACACGCGACCGTCGCGGGGCGCCACGTCCGTCCCCCCGAGGTTGCGGCGCGTCAACGCGGCGGGCCGCGACGACTCGATCACCACGTCGGCGACCTCGAGCAGAGCGCGCACGCTCACCGGGTCGGCGAAATCGGCCGCGTAGGAGAGCTTGCCGGTGTTGAGCCAGTCGAAGACGGCCCGCGGTCCGCTGCGGGCGCCGTCGGGCCGCGTCGTGCTCTCGACCTTCACGACGGTCGCGCCTGCGCGTGCCAGCAGCCGTCCACACAACGGTCCGGCCCACATGGCCGACAGGTCGGCGACCAACAGGTCCGCGGGTCCGCGGGTCGTCGTCGCGGCGCCGAACGGGTAGACGCGCGGCGGCTCCGCCGGTGTCTCGGCGAGCGCAGCCACGGGCAGGCCGAGTAGCCGTGCGCGCTCGGTCACATCGGCGGCATCGCTGTCGGCGACCCAGGCCTGCACCGCGGTCCACACGTCGTCGACCCGGTCCACGCCGAGCAGTGCGGGCACCGCGTCGACGTCGTCGGCGCGGGAGAGCGTCAGCGCGCACCACCCGTCGCGGCACGGCATGAGCCGCGTCGCACCGCCCGCCGATATCCGTCCCCGCGGTGCCATGTCGAGGAGCGCGGCCCGCCCGCCGATCAGCTCGTCGGCCTCGACGTTGACGCCGGTGAAGACCTCGAAGGCGTCGGCGACCCGCCGTGCCCGGGAGAGCACAGCGCTCGGGACGACCAACGACGTCACGACTCCATTGTGCTCAGTACTGCAGCGCGGTGTACCGCCAGTCCAGCACCGGCCGTTCCGGCTCCCCCGCCGCGGACACGATCGAGCGCAGGCTCAGCACACCGCCACGGCCGCCGGACAACGGGGTCGCGGCCTCCACGTGCAGTTCGCTGTAGAGGGTGTCGCCTTCGTACACCGGCCCGGTGTGGTCGCACGATGCCCAGCCCAGCACCGTCACCAGGTCGGGGAGCAGGCGACAGGCCTGGGCCAGCGCCAGGCCGATGGTGTGCCCGCCGTACACCAGCCGTTGCCCGCCGACCCGCGAATCATGGTGCGTGGCGGCGATGTTCAGCGACAACCGGGCCAACTCGGGTGCACTGCTCACCACGTCGGCGCTGCTGTGCAGCACCGTGCCCGTCAGCGTCGGATCGAACCGCGCGCCCCTGACCCTGGCGCGGTAGGCATCGGCGTCCCAGGCCGCGGTCGGATCCGGTGTGGGTGGGGAAGCGGCGCCGACCGTCGACAGGTCGTCGCGGTGGCCGGTATCGGTGGCACCGTCACTCAGCGGCAGCATCGCGCACCGGTAGAAGTCGAGGACCAGCCGGCCCACGTCGTCCACGGTGGTCATGCGCAGTGCCGCGAGACCCGTCGCCGCGCGGCCGGGCTTGGCCGAATTCTGCTTCAGACCAACCACTTCCGTCCTGGTGAACAGGGTGTCGCCGATCACCGGGAACCGGTGGAAGGTCAGGCCGCGGTAGAACAGGTTGGCCTTCACCCGCTGAGTCACCAGCGTCGTCTGGCCGATCGCCACATCGCACACCAGCGCCGGATGCGCCAACGGGCCCGTCGCACCGGTGACGGCCGTCGCGAGACCGGCGTCCAGGGCCAGGTGCAGGCGGTCGCCGATGATCGACTGGTGCACGGCCGCCGCGCCCGCGGTCAACGTCATCGCGGGTGCGGTGTCGAAGACCTGACCGACCTCTAGGTCGTCGAAGTACGGTCCGCTCACGGCTGCCATGCTGGCATTTGGCCGTACAAAGTGTCAATATGGCCGGATAATGACTGACGAAGAGGCCATGCTGGTCGAGACCGTGCGCGCGTTCATCGACCGTGACGTCAAACCCCGGGTTCGCGAGGTCGAGCACGCCAACACCTACCCCGAGGCGTGGATCGAGCAGATGAAGCAGATCGGGATCTACGGCCTGGCGATTCCGGAGTCCTACGGCGGGTCGCCGGTGTCGATGCCGTGCTACGTCGAGGTGACCCAGGAGCTGTCGCGCGGCTGGATGAGCCTGGCCGGGGCGATGGGCGGGCACACCGTCGTCGCCAAGCTGCTCACGCTGTTCGGCACCGAGGAGCAGAAGCGCCGCTACCTGCCGCCGATGGCCACCGGCGAGGTGCGCGCGACGATGGCGCTGACCGAGCCGGGCGGCGGCTCGGACCTGCAGAACATGGCGACGACGGCGGTGCCGTCCGAGGGCGGCGGACTCGCGATCAACGGCTCGAAGACCTGGATCTCCAATGCGCGCCGCTCCGCGCTCATCGCGCTGTTGTGCAAGACCGATCCGACTGCCACGCCGAGGCACCGCGGCATCTCGGTGGTGCTCGTCGAGCAGGGCACGACCGGGTTGTCGGTGTCGCGGGATCTGCCCAAGCTGGGGTACAAGGGCGTTGAATCGTGCGAGCTGGTCTTCGAGGACTGCCGCGTGCCCGCCTCGGCGATCCTCGGCGGCGAGCCGGGCAAGGGGTTCTCCCAGATGATGAAGGGCCTCGAGACGGGTCGGATCCAGGTGGCGTCGCGCGCACTCGGCGTCGCGACCGCCGCGCTGGAGGATGCGCTGCGCTACGCGCAGGACCGCGAGAGCTTCGGCCAGCCGATCTGGAAGCACCAGTCCATCGGCAACTACCTGGCCGACATGGCAACCAAGCTGACGGCGGCGCGCCAGCTGACCCGGTATGCCGCCGAACGCTACGACAGCGGTGAACGCTGCGACATGGAGGCGGGGATGGCCAAACTGTTCGCCTCCGAGGTCGCGATGGAGATCGCGTTGAACGCGGTGCGCATCCACGGCGGGTACGGCTACTCAACGGAGTTCGACGTCGAGCGCTACTTCCGCGACGCCCCGCTGATGATCGTCGGCGAGGGCACCAACGAGATCCAGCGCAACGTGATCGCCTCGCAACTGGTGGCCCGGGGCGGTCTGTAGTGAAGGCCCCTCCGGCGTATCAGGCCCTGCGCGAGCAATTGCGCGACGAGATCGCGGCGGGGCGGTACGGCGACGGGGTGCGGTTGCCGACGGAGTCGGAACTCGTTGCGATGCACGGGTTGTCGCGGCAGACGGTGCGACGGGCGTTTCAGGATCTGGTCGCCGAGGGGGTGGTGTACCGGGTGCCGGGCCGCGGCACGTACGCCAGCGACCCGGGCCGGCGGTACCTGCGCCAGCTCGGCTCGATCGAGGATCTGATGAGCCTGTCCGACGACACCACGATGGAGGTGCTCAGCGGGCTGCGCAGGCGGGTCGACGTCGACGCGGCCAGCAGGCTGCGCCTCGACGACGACATCGTCTACACGGTGGTGTTCCGCCGGCTGCACGGTACGGATCCAGGCGTGCCGTTCGTGTCGACGACGGTGCACCTGGTGCCGTGGGCGGCGGCCCTGGTGTTGCCGAACCTCGGCGACGGTTCGGTGGGCACGCAGACGGTCATCGGCCTGCTCGAGCCGCTGCTGACCGAGCCGATCGCCGAAGCGGCACAGTCGATCACCGTCGCGCCCGCCGCCGCCGACGTGGCCGACGCGGTCGGTTGCGGGCTCGGCCATCCGATGCTGCGGGTGGACCGGCTGTACTCCGATGCCGGTGGCCGGCCCGTCGAGTTGTCGGTCAGCCACTTTCTGCCCGAGCAGTACACCTACCGGGTCACGTTGCGCCGCTCGGACTAGCGATGTCGTCGATCAGGCCCCACCGCTGGGCGGTCGGTGCGTCGATGGTGCGTCCCGACAGCACCAGAAAAGCCGTGCGCCACCGGCCGATACGGCGGGTGATGCTGACGGTGCCGCCGGCGCCGGGCAGCAGGCCGAGACTGAGTTCCGGCAGGCCGAACACGGCGTCGGCGGTCGATCGGACATGCCCGCAGAACGCCGCCATCTCCAATCCGCTGCCCAGCACCCGGCCGTGCACCTCGGCGCGGCAACGATCGCCGAGGCGCCCGGCCAGTTCGGCGAGGACCAGTGCCGGGCTGTGGCGGGTGCGTGCGAGATGCGCGCTGGCCGGGTCGACGAACGAGCCGAACTCCGCGAGGTCACCGCCGCTGCAGAACGACGGACCGGTGCCGGACAGCACCACCTCGGTGACCGACGGGTCCAGGCGGGCGACCTCCAGCGCGTCGAGCAGGGCCGCGCGGGCGTCGGTGGAGAACGCGTTGTGGCGCTGGGGGCGGTTGAACCGCACCAGCAACGAGTCGTCGATGCGGTCAACCAGTACGGGTTCGACGAGCGCAGGAACCTCCGCCGGGCCGCGTCCCGCGAGCCAGCGCGCGAACTCCGGACCGGACTGCAGCGTCGAGTACGCCAGCGACTCGGTGATCAGACCGGCGAACGCCGGTGCGTCGGGGTCGACGGCGCGCAACACGTCGTCACAGATCGCCGCGGCGAGCGGCCACCGGTCACAGCGCTCCCGAAGCTCGTCGACCGCGTCGGCCACCGAAGGCACCGTGACGACGCGCCGGTCATCACCGTCGCGTTCGGACAGCGTGAAACTCGCATCGTCGGATGGTGTTTCGATCGCGACGGTGATGCCCGCGGCCAGCTCGACTGAGTTCATGCCGATCACGAGTACTTCTTGATGAGCTCCTGCTTGTACAGCTTGCCGGTGTCGGTGCGCGGCAGCTGAGCCTCGAACGAGAGCGACCGCGGGCACTTGTAGTGCGCGAGCCGGTCACGCAGCCACGCCAGCAGCTCGTCGCCGAACTCACCGGTGGCGTCGGCCGGGTCAACGGTCTGCACCACACCCTTGACGCTCTGGCCCATTTCGTCGTCCGGAACGCCGAACACCGCCGCGTCCAACACCTTCGGGTGCGTGACCAACATGTTCTCGGCTTCCTGCGGATAGATGTTCACACCACCCGAGATGATCATGTGATGGCGACGATCGGTCAGGTAGAGGTAGCCCTCCTCGTCGAGATAGCCGATGTCGCCGACGGTCATCCAGCCGTGCGTATTGCGTGACTTCGCCGTCTTCTCGGGGTCGTTGAGGTACTCGAAGGTGTTACCGCCCTCGAAGTAGATCTCGCCCGCCTCACCGGGTGGCAGCTCGTTGCCGTCCTCGTCGACGATGTGCACGGCGCCCATCATCGGCTTGCCGACCGAACCGGGGTGCGCCAGCCAGTCTTCCGCGCTGATCAGTGTCGAACCGTGCGCCTCAGAGGAGGCGTAGTACTCGTCGACGATCGGCCCCCACCAGTCGATCATCTGCTTCTTGATCTCGACCGGGCACGGCGCAGCGGCGTGGATGACCCGCTTGAGGCTGGACACGTCGTACGAGTTGCGCACGGACTCCGGGAGTTTGAGCATCCGCGTGAACATCGCGGGCACGAACTGCCCGTGCGTCACGCCGTAACGCTGGATCGCGTCGAGTGCGCCCTCGGGGTCGAACTTCTCCAGCACCACGGTGGTGTAGCCCGCGGACTGCACCGTCATCGACCAGACCGACGGGGCCGTGTGGTACAGCGGGGCGGGGCTCAGATAGACCGAGTCGGGCTGCATCCACACCGCGACCAGCATCGTCATCAGGCCCGGCGCTTCGGCGGGCGGCAGGTGCGGCAACTCACGCTTGATGCCCTTGGGCCGGCCGGTGGTGCCCGACGAGTACTGCAGCAGATCGCCCTCGATCTCGTCGGCGATCGGTGTTTCGGGTTGGTCCGCAACGCATTCGGGGTACCGCTGCCACCCGTCGAGATCGGCGTCGGCGATGAGCAGCAGCTCGGGCAGGCCGCGCGGCAGCTCGGCTGCCAGGCCCTCGAGCGTCCTGTGCAGGGCGGCCGACCCGATGATGCCCTTGGCGTTGCTGTTGTCGAGGATGTACGCCGCCTCGGCGGCCGTGAGGTGCGTGTTGATCGGCACGTAGTAGAGCCCGCTGCGCCTGGCCGCCCACATCACCGTGTGAAAGTGCTCGTTGTTCTCCATCAGGATCGCGACGGTGTCGCCCTCCGCGAGCCCGGCCTGCCGGAAGTGATGGGCCAGCCGGTTCGCGCGCGCTTCCAACTCACCGAAGGTCACCACGACGCCTGACGGATGCATGATGACGGCGGGCTTGTCGGGGGTGGCCTCGGCATGTTCGCGGATCTGCATGTGCTGACTTTACGACGCCGCGAATTGACAGGTGTCAAGTGGGTGGGTGTCACTTCACGAACAGACGCGAAAACCCCCGAAAGGTGCGCGATTCGGAGGCTTTTGCGTCTGCTCGCGAGCTACTCGGCTTCGGCCAGGCGGTGCTTCAGGGCGTCGAACTCGTCCTTGATGCCGGTCGGCAGCTTCTCGCCGACGAACTCGAACCACTCCTCGATCTGCGGAATCTCCTGGCGCCACTCCTCCACGTTGACCGCCAGCGCGGCGTCCACGTCGGCGGCATCAACGTCAAGACCATCGAGATCCAAG
Organism: Mycobacterium sp. B14F4; assembly: GCF_039871645.1. Lineage (NCBI taxonomy): Bacteria > Bacillati > Actinomycetota > Actinomycetes > Mycobacteriales > Mycobacteriaceae > Mycobacterium > Mycobacterium sp. B14F4. The sequence goes on from NZ_JBDPMF010000003.1 coordinate 492,800, forward strand.
TCCTCGGCGGTCGGCACGGTGCCGATCGGGGTGGTGCGTCCGCCGGCCCGGTGCTCGATGCGGTCGATGATCCACTTCATCACGCGGCTGTTCTCGCCGAAGCCCGGCCACAGGAAGCGGCCGTCGTCACCGCGGCGGAACCAGTTGACGAAGAAGATCTTCGGCATCTTCGACTCGTCGGACTCCTTGCCCAGCTTGATCCAGTGCGCGAAGTAGTCGCCGACGTTGTAGCCCAGGAACGGCAACATCGCCATCGGGTCGCGGCGCACGGTGCCGACCTTGCCCTCGGCGGCCGCGGTCTGCTCCGAGCCCATGGTCGCGCCGATGAAGACGCCGTGCTGCCAGTCGCGGGCCTCGGTCACCAGCGGCACCGTGGTCTTGCGGCGCGCGCCGAACAGGATCGCCGAGATCGGCACGCCCTGCGGGTCGTCCCACTCGGGGGCCAGCGTCGGGCACTGCGACATCGGGGTGCAGTAGCGCGAGTTCGGATGCGCGGCCTTGCTTTCGGTCTCGCGCAAGATCCAGTCGTTGCCCTTCCAATCGATGAGGTGATCGGGCTCGCCTTCGAGGCCCTCCCACCACACGTCGTTGTCGTCGGTCAGCGCGACGTTGGTGAAGACGGTATTGCCGGCCTCGATGGTCTTCATCGCGTTCGGGTTGGACTTCCAGTTGGTGCCCGGCGCGACGCCGAAGAAGCCGAACTCCGGGTTGACCGCGTACAGGCGGCCGTCCTTGCCGAACCGCATCCACGCGATGTCGTCGCCGATCGTCTCGGCCCGCCAACCGGGGATGGTCGGCTGCAGCATCGCGAGGTTGGTCTTGCCGCAGGCCGAGGGGAACGCCGCGGCGACGAAGTACGCCTTGTTCTCCGGCGAGATCAGCTTGAGGATCAGCATGTGCTCGGCGAGCCAGCCCTCGTCGCGGGCCATCGCCGAAGCGATGCGCAGCGAGTAGCACTTCTTGCCCAGCAGCGCGTTGCCGCCGTAGCCGGAGCCGTAGCTCCAGATCTCGCGGGTCTCGGGGAAGTGGGTGATGTACTTGGTGTCGTTGCACGGCCAGGGCACGTCCTTCTGGCCGGGCTCCAGCGGCGCGCCGATCGAGTGCAGCGCCTTGACGAAGAAGCCGTCGGTGCCCATCTTGTCCAGCGCGGCCTTGCCCATGCGCGTCATCGTGCGCATCGACACCACGACGTATTCCGAGTCGGTGATCTCGACACCGAGCTTGGGGTCCTCGGCGCCGAGCGGGCCCATGCAGAACGGCACCACGTACATGGTGCGGCCACGCATACAGCCGCGGTACAGGTCGGTCATGATGCCGCGCATCTCGGCCGGGTCCATCCAGTTGTTGGTGGGGCCGGCGTCGATCTCGTTCTCGGTGCAGATGAAGGTGCGCGACTCGACGCGCGCCACGTCCGACGGGTCCGACAGCGCCAGGTAGGAGTTGGGCTTCTTCTCGTCGTCAAGCTGCCGGAAGGTGCCCGCGTCGACCAGTTGCTCGCACAGGCGCGCGTTCTCCTCGTCGGAGCCGTCGGCGAACACCACGCGATCCGGTTGCGTCAGCTCGGCGACCTCCCGGACCCAAGCGAGCAGACCTTCATGCTTCGTCGGTGCGGTGTCCAGACCTGGGATGGTCGCTGCGGTCATCAAAATCTCCTGTGTATCTGTCTGCCAGGACTCGAAGAATCCGTGTGCACCGGCCAAACAGGAATCAGGCGGCGCCGCGGTCTCCCTGTACAGAGGTTAACGCGGGTGAGATACCCGCGGTGAATCGGGACTATGTCCGATCACTCACAGGAACGATTCAGAAAACCCGCTTCCGGGGGTTATCGGGGTACCGATGCGTCTTCGATGCAGACCTCCGGGGCGGCCAGTTCGCTGCGCACGACCTCGAGTGCGCGCTGCAGCGACGGCAGCCGCCGGTCCCGCGTGACCGCGGCCCGCGCGGTCTGGGTGGCATGCGCGCGCAGTTCGGCGTCGATGTCGGCTACGCGGTCCTCGGCCGTGGCGCTCTCCCGCTCGTCGCGAGCGGCGGCCGCCGAGGTCAAGGCGGTCTCGGCGGCCAGCACGCGGGTCGCGACCCGTTCCTCGAGTGCCGACTTCAGGGTGGTGGTCACCTCGGTGACCCACCGGTCCAGCACCGCCCGGTCGTGCAGCAACCCGCGGATGCCCACCACCCACACGGTGAGCACCAGCCCGACCAGCCCGCCGGCGACCAGCCCGCCGACCGAGGGGCCCGAAGCCTGCCCGGCGAACAGCCGCGTCACCAGGAGCGCCACCCCGAGCCCGAATCCCGCCCCGAGGATCGTCGTCAGCTGGGTCTGGAGCCGCCGCGACTGCAGCGGCGGTGGCGCGATCTCGGGCGGCGGCGGCGGTGCGGGGACCGGCGCGGCGGGCAGACCGAGCTGGCCGGCCGCATCGCCGAGTTGCTCGGTGATGCCGTCATCCACCTCCAGCGCCACGGCAGCGATCCGCTCGCGCACCCGCGGCTCGAATCCCCGCAACCGCCCGCGCGCCAGCTCGGAGGCGTCCTCGGCTAGTTCGGCGCGCACGGAGCTGCACCGATTGCGTGCGAAGTAGCCGAGCTGCACACGCGCCTGCTGGATCTGGCTGCGCAGCGCGATGGTCCGCTCCGATCTGGCGGTACGACGGCCGCGGACAATGTTCTCGCGGGTCCTGTGCAGCGTCGCCACCCGCGCCTGCCGATCGACGCCCTCACCCTCGCTGCGGTAGCGGTCCATCACCGTCCGCAGGTGAGACTCCCACGCGCGCAGCCGGTTTCGTTTGTGCAAGTCGGGTTCGGCCATCCGCTGCCGCAGTGCGCCGACGAGTTCGTCGACGCGTGGCTCGCCGAGGTCGGGCGCCGCGGCCGCACCCACCCACGCCACGTGCGCGTACCGCGGTGACCGCGCCGCCAGCCGCGTGCGGTCGGCGGCCAGCACCTCGCGCCAGTTGCGGTGCGCGTCGATCTTCGACACCACGCCGATCACCAGGTCGGTGTTGCCTGCGGCCAGATCGACCAGCGCACAGTCGGATTCGCTCAGCGCGGACGCTGCCGACACCACGAACACCACCGCGGCGGGGGCGTCGGCCCGGCTCAACTCCTCGACGAAGACGCACTCGGGTATGCGTTCCCGCAGTGCGGTGAGCACACTCGTGGTGCCCGCCAGCCAGGGTCCGGTCACCAGCACGACGTCCCGGGTGCGCACGGCGGGCGGGCTGAGTTCGGGACCGATCGTGGCGACCATGGCATCGACTGCCGCCACGTCCGCGGCGCTCACCGGTCCCGCTCCAGCAGCCGCAGCGAGCCACGCGTGATGTCGGCCGCACAGGCCCGGTGCAGCGGACCGACGGGCCCGCGGCCGTACCGCCGCCAGTGCACCGCGCGCCGGAGGTGAGCCGCCGCATCGTCACCCCTGTCGACGCGCACCCCGGCGGCTTCCACGACGTGCACGGCGGCGGTCATGACCGCCAACACGGTGGTGTCGGTGCGCAGGAAGGCGGTCAGCCGGTCGTCGCCGGATTGCGTGGCCAGCGCCCGTAATTCGATGACTGCCGTCCGTATCCGGCGATAGTGCAGCGGTGCGGCCGCGGCGTCCACCTGCTCGACGACCCGATCGAGCCCACTGAGCCGGCGCATGTGACCCGACAGCGCACCGGCCGCGACTCCGCCGTCGAGGGCCAGCACCGCATGCGCGATGCCGAACCGGTCCAACGTGGCGATGAGGCGTTGCCGCACCGGTGCGCTCACCGGGTGCGGGCCCGCGACGAAGGCGTCGGCCGACGACAGGTCGGCCGGCGCATTCCGCAGGGTCCGCAGCGCCCCGATCAGCTCGTCGTCGAGGGCGACGTCGGCGAGCAGCGCGATCATCGGAACGGTGGGGACCCCGGTCACCGCGCGGTAACCGGCGGCGCGGCGGTGCGCCACCACCACGGGTCCGCCGGTCCCGGATCCGGTGGTGTCGGCCTTGTTGAGCACGACGACGGCCGGGCCCGAAAACCCGTCGAGCAGTGCGCGGTCCTCGGGTTTGAGCACCTCGGCGATCACCACCACGCCGACGTCGGCCGCCGCGGGATCCGTCGTCACCGCCACGCCCGCGCCGGCCAGCGCGGCGGCCACCGTGCCGCGACCGACGCCGTCGCGACCCCGCACCGCGACGCGGATCGGAGCGGTGACGCGCCGGACAACCGGCGTCACTCGTCGATCGCACGCGTCGTCGACGAAATCCGTGAGCACGTCGGCGAAATTCACAAGGCCTGCCCGGTCGGGACCACGGCGCCGCATCGGACCACCAGACGATGGTGGCAGCTTCCCGCGCCTGGTGCGAGCCGTCGGGTCGCGGTCTGGGGACAGATCCGGCCAGTACCAGTGGTAGGCAACTGTTGGGTATCAATATGTAACACGATGCGGGTACTCATCGGTCGATGAGCGACCATGGACGGATGCATCTGCCCGGGTCCGACGTCGCCGACGTGTCGGCTGCGGGCCCCGACGTCCTCGCCGAGAGCCAGCACCGGCTGCCGCGGGTGACCAGCTTCCGCACCCGGCGCACCACGCTGTCCCACGCTCAGCAGGCGACATGGGACCGACTGTGGCCGGAGATCGGCATGCACGCACGCGATACCGACGGCCCCGCTCCCCGGCTGGACACCGAGGCGTGGTTCGGCCGCACCGCGCCGGTGGTGCTGGAGATCGGCTGCGGCACGGGCACCTCGACGCTGGCCATGGCCCAGGCCGAGCCGGACATCGACGTCGTCGCCGTGGAGGTGTACCGGCGCGGGCTGGCTCAGCTGCTGTCCGGCATCGACCGCGCGGGCGTGACGAACATCCGCCTGGTCCGCGGCGACGGCGTCGACGTGCTCGAGCACATGTTCGGCCCCGACTCCCTGACCGGGGTGCGGGTCTTCTTCCCCGACCCGTGGCCCAAGGCCCGTCACCACAAGCGCCGGCTGCTGCAGCCGGCCACCGTCGCGCTGATCGCCGACCGGCTGCGCCCGGGCGGGATCCTGCACGCGGCGACCGACCACGCCGGGTACGCCGAGCACATCGCCGAGGTCGGGGACGCCGAACCGCGGTTGCGCCGCGTCACCTCCACCCATGGGCTGCCCATCTCGGTGCAACGGCCCGTCACGAAGTACGAGAACAAGGCGCAGCATGCGGGCAGTGCCGTCACTGAACTGCTCTGGGAGAAGCCATGAGCCTCACTGAAGACATCCAGCACGTCGGGGACGTGACGCCCCCGCCGCCGGCGGCCGCCGACGCGACGGCCCGCGTGCTGCTGGTCTGGGACGCCCCCAACCTCGACATGGGCCTCGGCTCGCTCCTCGGTGGCCGGCCGACCGCCGCGCACCGCCCGCGGTTCGACGCCCTGGGCCGGTGGCTGTTGTCGCGCACCGCCGAGTTGTCCACCCAGATCGGGGCCGCGGCCGGGCCTGTCTCGCTGGAGCCGGAGGCCACCGTGTTCACCAACATCGCCCCCGGTAGCGCCGACGTGGTCCGGCCATGGGTGGAGGCGTTGCGTAACGTGGGTTTCGCGGTGTTCGCGAAGCCGAAGATCGACGAGGACAGCGACGTGGACAGCGACATGCTGAACCACATCGCGCTGCGGCGCAGCGAGGGACTGGCCGGCGTGCTGGTCGCCTCCGCCGATGGTCAGGCGTTCAAACTGCCGCTGGAGGAAATCGCCCGCGACGGCATTCCGGTCCAGGTGCTCGGATTTCGCGAACATGCGAGCTGGGCGCTAGCGTCGGATACCTTGGAGTTCGTCGACCTGGAGGACATTCCTGGTGTTTTCCGGGAGCCGCTACCGCGGATCGGACTTGATTCGCTGCCCGAGCAGGGGGCATGGCTGCAGCCATTCCGGCCGCTGTCCTCGCTACTGACCTCGCGCGTCAACAACTGAAATGCGCGAAAGTCGCCTAGAAATTTTGTGGACGTAAGGAGCTTACGTGTTCGCCTGGTGGGGTCGAACGGTGTACCAGTTCCGATACGCGGTTATCGGAATCATGGTGGCGCTGTGCCTTGGTGGCGGCGTGTACGGGATCAGCCTCGGGGAGCACGTCACCCAGAGTGGCTTCTACGACGAGGGCAGCCAGTCGGTGGCCGCCTCGATTGCGGCCGACAAGGCCTACGGACGAGACCGGACCAGCCACGTCGTCGCGATCCTGACGCCGCCTGACGGTAAGAAGGTCGACGATCCGGACTGGATGAAGAAGACCACCGACGAGCTCGACAAGCTGGTGGCCGACAATCCGGACCAGATCGAGGCCTGGGTGGGGTGGCTGAAGGCACCCACCACCACCCTCGCGACGGTCCAGCAGATGAAGACCGAGGATCTCTCGAAGACGTTCGTCAGCATCCCGCTCAAGGGCGACGACGACGACTCGATCCTGAAGAACTACCAGGCCGTCGAACCCGACCTGCGGGCCATCAACGACGGCAACATCCAGCTCGCCGGCCTCAACCCGCTCGCGAGCGAGCTCACCGGCACCATCGGCGAGGACCAGCAGCGAGCCGAGGTGGCCGCCATCCCGCTGGTGTGCGTGGTGCTGTTCTTCGTGTTCGGCGGTGTGATCGCGGCGGCCCTCCCGGGCGTCATCGGCGGCCTGACCATCGCGGGCGCGCTGGGCATCATGCGGCTCTTCGCCGAGTTCATGCCGGTGCACTTCTTCGCGCAGCCCGTCGTCACGCTGATGGGCCTCGGCATCGCGGTCGACTACGGCCTGTTCATGGTGAGCCGGTTCCGCGAGGAGATGGCCGAGGGCTACGACACCCAGGCCGCCGTGCGCCGCGCCGTCATGACGTCGGGCCGCACCATCATGTTCTCCGCGGTCATCCTCGTGGCGTCGTCGGTGCCGCTGCTGCTGTTCCCGCAGGGCTTCCTGAAGTCGATCACCTACGCGATCATCGCGTCGGTGATGCTCGCGGCGATCCTGTCGATCACCGTTCTGCCCGCTGCGCTGGGCATTCTCGGCCCGAGGGTGGATGCGCTCGGAGTGCGTTGGCTGCTGAAGTTCACGCAGCCGAATTCGCCAACGCCCGTCACCGGCAACCCGCGCACCAACACATTGGCGCTCGCCTCGATCCCCGCGGGCCTGCTGCTTCCACCCGTCGGTATCGCGCTGGGCCACATCGCGCGCAAGCGCATCAAGGAGACCGGCGAGCAGGGCGCTCAGTTCGCGCTCATCGGGTTGATCCTCGGTTACATCACGCTGCTGGGCGGACTCGCGTACGGCGTGAGCGCGCTGAAGGATGCCGACGTCATCGGAACCGCGCTGTACTGGGTTCTGCTCGGCATCGTGATCTTCGTCGCCGTGGTCGTCGCCGGCGTGACGCTCGCGCGGTTCGTCCCGATCGCCCACAAGCCGATCGTGTGGTGGCTGAACTGGCTCGCGGAGAAGACACAGAAGACCAAGACGCGCGCCGAGGTCGAGAAGGGCTTCTGGGGCAAGCTGGTCAACGTCGTGATGAAGCGTCCGGTCGCCTTCGCCGCACCCATCGCGATCGCGATGATTCTGCTGATCATCCCGCTGGGCCAACTCGCGCTCGGCGGCATCAGCGAGAAGTACCTGCCGCCCGACAACTCTGTCCGGGTCGCGCAGGAGGACTTCGACAGGAGCTTCCCCGGGTTCCGCACGGAACCGCTGACGCTGGTCATCCAGAACACCGACGGCCAGCCGGTGACCGATCAGCAGATCGCGGAGATCCGCAGCGAGGCCCTGGCCATCCCCGGCTTCATCGAGCCGGACGGTGACCCGTCGAAGATGTGGCAACCGCGCGGCGGCGAGTCGAGCGACCCGTCGGTCCGCGTCATCCAGAACGGCCTCGTCGACCGCAACGACGCCGCGAAGAAGGTCGCCGAACTGCGGGCGATCACCCCGCCGCGCGGCCTGACTATCTCTGTCGGTGGCACACCGGCTCTGGAGCAGGACTCGATTCACAGCCTGTTCGACAAGCTGCCGCTGATGGTCACCATCCTGATCATCACCACGACGATCCTGATGTTCCTGGCGTTCGGCTCGGTGGTGTTGCCCATCAAGGCCGCGGTGATGAGCGCGCTCACGCTCGGGTCGACGATGGGCGTGCTCACGTGGATGTTCGTCGAGGGGCACGGCGCCGGCCTGATGAACTACACGCCACAGCCGCTGATGGCGCCGATGATCGGCTTGATCATCGCGGTGATCTGGGGTCTGTCGACGGACTACGAGGTGTTCCTGGTGTCCCGCATGGTGGAGGCGCGCGAACGCGGCCTGTCCACCGCCGAGGCGATCCGGATCGGCACCGCGACCACGGGACGGCTGATCACCGGCGCCGCGCTGGTCCTCGCCGTCGTCGCGGGCGCATTCGTCTTCTCCGACCTGGTGATGATGAAGTACCTGGCGTTCGGCCTGCTGATCGCGCTGTTGCTGGATGCGACCATCGTCCGAATGTTCCTGGTCCCGGCGATCATGAAGTTGCTCGGCGACGACTGCTGGTGGGCGCCGCGCTGGATGAAGCGGATCCAGGAACGGCTCGGCCTGGGCGAGACCGAGCTGCCCGACGAGCGCAAGCGGCCCGCGGTTCGGGACTCCGTCGAGGACGAACGCGCGCTGGTCGGTGCGGGCGCACCGGTGCCGCCTCGCCCGTCTGAGAGGCCCCGGCCGCCGCACGATCCGACGCATCCGGCGGTCGAGGGCTCGTCTCGGCCCGGTGCGACGCGGGTGGCCGTGCCGCCGCGTGCCAGTGGTCCGTCCGTCGCGGGGACGACGCGCATCCCGACCGCGCAGCCGCCCGCTGCGCCCTCCGACGAACCGCAGACCACGCGGTTGTCGAGCGCGAAGAACGCCGTCCGCAACGCGGTCACCAACGCCGCCGCCGCAACGCGGCACGCCGCCCGGCCGCCCGCCCCGCCGGCACGCCCGCGGGAGGAACGCGAGATCGAGTCGTGGCTCGGCGAACTGCGTGGCAGCGGTGCGCCGCCGCCTCCGGCGCCGCAGGGACGCCCGTCGGGCGACGCGACCAGGGCGATGCCGGTGGGGACCCCGCCGGAAGGCCGGGCACGGGGTCCGCGTCCGGCACGGCCCGCTCCGGACAGCGAGCCGACGACCGCGATTCCGACACCGCGGCAACAGGGCACCCCGCCGGAAGGCACGGCAGATCCGGATGCGACCACGGCCATCCCGACGCCGCGCAAGCTGGGGACCACGCCGGACGCCGAGGCCGCGACCGAGAAGCTCAACACGCGCGAGGACGAGGAGCGCAAGCGCCGCGGCGGTGGGGTCAGCGCGCAGGATCTGCTGCGTCGCGAGGGCCGGATCTAGGCCCGCGGCCAGCCCGCCCGTCGGCGAACGTAACGCCACGGCGTTACTCTCGGCGGACGTCCGCTAGCTCTCGCCGACGTCGTCCGACTCGGCCCTGACCAGCGGCCCCTCCTCGGACTCCAGCGCGGCCTGTTCGGCCTCGGGGTCTCTGGCCGTCAGCACCCGGATCGAGCTGTTGAGGAACGCCAGTGCGGGCACGGCGAGAAGCGCTCCGACGATGCCTGCCAGCACACCGCCGCCGGCAATGGCCAAGACGATGGCCAGCGGGTGGATCGACACCGCTCGGCCCATCACCAGCGGCTGCAGCACGTGGCCCTCCAATTGCTGAACCGCGATGACCAGGCCGAGCGTGATCAGCGCGTAGATGAAGCCCTTGGCGAGCAGCGCGACCACGACCGCGAGCGCACCGGCCACCACCGCGCCGACCAGCGGGATGAAGGCGCCCAGGAACACCAGCGAGGCCAGCGGGAGCGCCAGCGGGATCCCCATGATGGCCAGGCCGGTGCCGATGCCGACGGCGTCGACGAGGGCCACCAGGAACGTCGCGCGGATGTAGCCGATCAACGAGCGGAAGCCCGCCTTACCCGCCTCGCGGACCCGCTCGCGCACGCTCACCGGAAAGATCCGGGTGAGGAACTCATAGATGTTGCGCCCGCCCTGCAGCAGGAAGATCAGCGTGAACAACACCAACACGGCGCCGGTCACGATCTCCGTCACCGTGCCTGCCGTCGACAGCGCGCCGGAGGTAACCCTCTCCTGATTGCTCTGCAGGGCTTCGATCGCCGCGTTGCCCGCGTTGTCGACCTGCGCTCTGCTCAAATTCAGCGGGCCGTCGATCAACCAGTTCCGCACGCCGTCGATGCTGCGGCTGACCTCGTTGACCAGGCCCGGTATGCCCTCGACGAACTGGCTGACGACGAATGCGAGAATCCCGCCCACCACCGCGAAGCCGCTGAGCAGCATCAGCGCCACCGCGCCACCCCGCGGTGCGCCGCGCCGGTCGAGGAAGTCGACCGCAGGCAGCAGCAGCGCGGCCAGGATCGTGGCCAGTGCCACCGGCACGACGATGATCTCCAGTCGCTTGACCGTCCACAGCAGCACGAAGACGGCGGCGAAGATCATCAGCAACCGCCAGGACCAGGCCGCGGCCTTGCGAACCAGTGGCGTGACCGCCTCGTCATCGGTGAATGAGCCGGCGGGCATCCCGATAGCGTAACGGCCTGCGCGCGCAGCGGACGGATCTCGCGGACTCCGCCACGCCACGCCTTACTCTCTATGACGTGGCCCACGACGCGCCTGCGAGCGGAGCCCGCAGCCAGGGGCGGCCCGCGCGCGGGAAGCACTGGTGGCTGCGGTGGACGATCCTCGCCGTCGCGGTCGTGGTGCTCACCGTCGAACTCGGTCTGGTGTGGGACCAACTGGCCAAGGCGTGGCACAGCCTCTACACCGCCGACTGGTGGTGGGCGCTGGCCGCGGTCGGCGCCGCGCTCGCGTCGATGCACTTCTTCGGCGACATCCAGCGCAAGCTGCTGCGCTCGGCCGGGGTTCCGGTGCGGCAGTGGCGTTCGCAGGCCGCCTTCTACGCCGGCAACTCGCTGAGCACCACGCTGCCCGGCGGACCGGTGCTGTCGGCCACCTTCATCTACCGCCAGCAGCGCCTCTGGGGCGCCACGCCGGTCATCGCGTCCTGGCAGCTGGTCATGTCGGGGGCGCTGCAGGTCATCAGCCTGACCCTGCTCGGGCTGGGCAGCGCGTTCTTCCTCGGCGCCAGGCACAATCCGTTCTCGCTGATCTTCACGCTGGGCGGGTTCATCATGCTGATCCTGCTCGCGCAGACGGTCGCGTCGCGGCCGGATCTGCTCGACGGGGTCGGCGTCCGGGTGCTGTCGTGGGTGAACTACCTGCGCGCCAAGCCGGCCCACAACGGGTTGGGCAAGTGGCGCGAGACGCTGGAGCAACTCGAATCGGTGAAGCTCAGCCAGCGGCAGCTCGGGGTGGCGTTCGTCTGGTCGATGTTCACGCTCGTCACCGGTGTCGGCACGCTGCTGTGCGCCTGCTACGCCGCCGGCGGCAAGCCGTCGCTACTCGGGGTGATCGTGGCCTACGTCGCGGCGCGGGCGGTCGGATCGATCCCGCTGATGCCGGGTGGTCTGCTGGTCGTGGAGGCGGTCCTGGTGCCCGGCCTGGTGTCGAGCGGTATGACGTTGGCATCGGCCATCTCCGCGATGCTCATCTACCGGCTGATCAGCTGGATCTTCATCGCGGCCATCGGTTGGGCGGTGTTCTTCTTCATGTTCCGCACCGAAACCGAGATCGACCCCGACGCCACCCCGGGCGAAGTCGCGTGAGAACGGCGCTGACGGTGCTGGGCGCCGCCGTGCTGCTGACGGCGTGCGCACCGGCGGCCGACCAGTCACCGCCGGCGTCGCCGGCCGAGTCGACGGCCGCCGGACCCACCCGTGGGCCCGCACCGTCGGTCGCGACGCCGCTGATCGGCGAGGCGGTGGCCGAACCCGTCCCCGTGCCTGCCACCGACGGCAAAACCCATCTGGCGTACGAGATCCGGCTGACCAACGTGTTGGCCCAGGAGGTGACGCTGACGTCGGTGACGGTGCTGGACCGCGACGTCGCGATGCTCAACCTCGCAGGCGACCAGCTGACGCCATGGATGCGCATACTCGGAAACACCGCTCCCACAACGACAATCGGCCCGGGGCAAAGTGCGGCGATCTGGCTCGACGTCGCGATCGACAAGGACGCACCGGCGCCGACGCGTCTGACGCACGCCATCTCGCTGTCCAACTCGGCACCGCAGCCACCGCTGTTTCCCGCCACGCAGACCATCGACGTCGCACCCGTGACCGTGCAGAGTCGCAAACCGGTGGTCATCGATCCGCCGCTGAGGGGGCCGGGCTGGGTCGACGCTGACGGCTGCTGTGACACCAGCGCGCACCGCACCGCCCTCAACCCCATCAACGGCCAACTCTGGGCCGCAGAGCGATTCGCGATCGACTACGTCCAACTCGATCCCGCCGGTCGATTCCTCACCGGTGACCCGGCCGAGCTCGAGAGCTTCGCCTACTTCGGGGCCGACATCCACGCCGTGGCCGACGGCCAGGTGGTCTCGGTTCGCGACGGCTTGGCCGAACAGGTCCCCGGCACCAATCCGTCCGGGCTGCCTCTGGACCAGTACCCCGGCAACCACGTCGTGCAGAGCCTCGGCGACGGCAACTACGCGCTCTACGCCCATATCAGGACCGGCACGGTGAAAGTAAAGCCCGGTGACCGACTGACCGCGGGTCAGGTGATCGGAAACGTCGGCAACACAGGCAATTCCGGCGCTCCGCACCTGCACTTCCATGTGATGAGCTCAGCCGATCCGTTGCGCTCCGACGGACTGCCGTTCGTATTCGACGATTTCCGCCTCGAGGCCCGCATCGCCGACATCGACGACCTCGACTCCCTCTTCAACGGAAACCCCGTACCCCGCCAACGCGGCTTCCCGGCCCGTGACGAAAGCGCCGTCATGCCACTGGAATTGGACGTGATGACCTATGCCGATCGGTAACAGGCCGGTGGCCGCCGCGTTGGTCACCGACGTCGTCTGTGTGATCGTGTTCGCAACCGTCGGCCGGCGCAGCCACGCCGAAGGCCTGAACTTGGCGGGCATCGCGGAGACGGCGTGGCCGTTCGTGACCGGCGCCCTGGTGGGCTGGTTGGTGTCGATGGCGTGGCGCCGGCCCTATGCGCTGTGGCCGACCGGAGTGGCGGTTTGGCTCGCAACGGTGGTGGTCGGCATGCTGCTGCGCAAGCTCACCTCGGCCGGCACCGCACCGAGTTTCATTGTGGTGGCGTCCATTTCGACGGCCCTTCTGCTACTCGGCTGGCGCGGGGCGGTCCGGGTGATGACGCGCGGTTGACACGGTCAGCGTCGCGCGCAGGCCGCCGAGCGGCCCGTTCGACAGTTCGATGCGGCCACCGTGCAGCGCCGCCTGCTGCGCCACCAAGGCCAGCCCCAGCCCCGAGCCGCCCGGGGCCGCGGTGCTGCCGCGCGAGAACCGGCCCAGCACCGCCGTGTGCTCCTCGACGGGCAACCCGCAACCGTTGTCGTCGACGACGATCGTCATGGTCCCGTCGAGGCGGTGAGCCGCGAGCACGATGCGCGTGGCCCTGCCGTGCGTGATCGCGTTGCGCACCAGGTTGTCGACGGCCAGCCGGAGCCCGCTCGGCCAGCCCCAGATGGTGCCGAGATGGTCGTCGGCCTCGACCACGACCTCCACCGGGCCGCCGGGCCGCGAGTTCTCCCGGGCCACCCGGTCGAGCAGTTCGGTGACGTCGATGACCTCGCGGTCCTCGACCTGCGCCAATTCGCCGGACGCGAGCTGCCCGAGCGCGGTGATGATTGCCTCGACCCGGCGCTGGGCACGCGACAGGTCGGCCACCACCTCGTCGCGTTCCTCGGCGGGCAGGTCGTGAATGCGCAACGTGTCCAGGTCGGCGCGCATCGCGGTCAGCGGGGTGCGCAGTTCGTGGGCGGCGTTGGCGGCGAAGTCCTGCGCGGCCTGGAGCGAGTTGGTGGTTGCCTGCTGCGCGGCGGCCAGCCGGCTGATCATCCCCGACATCGCCTCGGACAGGTCCTCGGCTTCGCGCACCCCGCGCACCTCCGGCATCTGCTCGCTGCCCTTGCCCAGCCGTTTGGTGTGTTCGGTGAGCCTGCGCAGCGGCCTGATCGCCGGGCCGGCGAGTAGCCAGCCCAGCCCGGCCGCGACCAGCACGGTGACGGCGCCGACGCCGGTGTACAGCGGGATCCGCGTGGGGCTCAGCAGGATACCGTCGGCGCGGATGCCGATCGACATCAGCACGTCGCCCTCCTGCTCGACGGGGATGGTGCGCACCCGGTACTCCACTCCGTTGACCTCGACGGTGTGGGTGCCCGGCGGCAGAGGCGGCAGCTGAAAACCCCTCTGGAACACCACCTGTCCAGTGGACCGGGACCGGCCGGTGGTCAGCACCCCACGACGCGGGTCCTGCAGTTGCTCGGGGTACATGCTGGCGTCGATGATCGAGTCCAGCCGCCGATCCAGTTGCGCCGCATCGTTGTTCGCGAGCACCACCGAGGTGAGGATGAGGAAGCCGGCGACGACGGCGGCTGCCGCGGCCGCCGATGCGACGGCCACCCGGGTGCGCAGCGACGCCGACCGCAGGAACCGAGGCGCGCTGCGCCTCACGCGTCCTCTCGCAGCACGTACCCGATCCCCCGCACCGTGTGGATGACACGCGGCAGACCGTCGCGTTCGAGCTTGCGCCGCAGATACGAGATGAAGACGTCGGCCACGTTGGTCTCGACGTCGAAGTCGTAGCCCCAGACCATTTCCAGCAGGCGCTGGCGGCTCAACACCACACCGGCGTTCTCGACGAGCACCGCCAGCAGGTCGAACTCCCGCTTGGTCAGATCGACGCGCTCACCGTCGACGAACACCAGCCGGCGGGCGGTGTCGATGGTCAACGGCCCGACCGTCATGGTGTCGGACTGCTCGTCGGAATGGGTGGAGCGGCGCAGCAGCGCGTGCAGCCGCGCGACCAGCTCACCCAGGTCGAAGGGTTTGGTCAGATAGTCGTCGGCACCGGCTTCCAGGCCGGCGATCCGGTCGTTGACGGTGTCGCGCGCGGACAGCACGCAGATCGGGATGTCGTTGCCCAGCGCGCGCAACGCCGTGACGACCGCGACGCCGTCGAGTTCCGGCATCTGAACGTCGAGGACCAACGCATCGTGCGATTCGTTGGACAGCAGCCGCAGCGCCTCTTTGCCGGTAGCGGAGACCCGAACGTCGAACCCCGAATGGCGCAGTCCGCGCGCCACCGAAGTCCTGACGTCCGGGTCGTCGTCGACCATCAGCACGGTGCGGCCCGCGCCCTCGTGCTGCGCGGGCGGACCAGCTGGCACGTGCTACGAAATGGGGTCGGCGAGTCCGTCGCCGTTGGTGTCGCCGCAGCGATTCTTCAGGTCGACCAGCGGCTGGCGAATTCCGGTCAGATCAGCCTTCACCTGGGGATTCTGATCCAGGTAGGCCCGGACGTCGTCCTGGACCTCGTCGCGGGGCACACCCTCGAGGCTGGTGAAGAACCAGTTCACGTCCGGATGGCTGAACAGGTAGGCCGACGTCGCCGCCGAGACACCGGATGCCACACCAGCGAGATCGGCCGCGGTGCAGTTCGGCGGCGCGGGCTGAGCCATCGCCGAAGGCATTGCACCAAAGAACATCGCACCAGCAATCGCACCGGTGCCAACCGCGCCAGCAACCGCACGTCGCGCGGTACGGGCCGAGAGCAACATGGACAGGCTCCTTCATCGGAAGTGGAGTGGCCGCAACCTGGGCGGTCAGCGACCGAGACCAACGCTGAAAAGCTAAGCAGAATGTCGGCCGACTTTCTTGCCTTGCGCTCAACGAATCGCGGAAAGGCCTCAAACCGCAGCTCAGCGGGTCGCCGCGGACCCCTGCGCGTCGTGCCCGATCAGGGCAGCCCCGCGACGGCCGACCCTGGAAGCGGCCCGCCGCCCTGCGAGACCGGCGACGTCGCAGGTGAATGCGCTGCGGTGCCCGCACCCGGCAACC
Organism: Mycobacterium sp. B14F4; assembly: GCF_039871645.1. NCBI lineage: Bacteria > Bacillati > Actinomycetota > Actinomycetes > Mycobacteriales > Mycobacteriaceae > Mycobacterium > Mycobacterium sp. B14F4. The sequence continues at coordinate 508,710 of NZ_JBDPMF010000003.1, forward strand.
CCGCCGTCTGCGCCGACGATGACCCGCCTGGCAAACCCGTCGGCAGCCCGCCGCCCTGCTGCGCGGCCTGCATCAGCCCCATCAGCTGGGGCAGCGTCAGGGGCAGTTTGCAGCGCCCGGACAGGCTCGTCAGCGGCTGCTGCAGCTGCTGCATCTCCTTGGCCACCTCGGGGTTGGCGTCGAAGTAGGTCTTGAGCGCGACCAACGACTGCGGACCGCCCTGCTGCTGCGAGATCGTCGTCAGCGCCTGGTTGGTCTGGGGGTGCTGCTCGAGGTACAGACCGGTGGAGTTCGCGACCGAACCGATGGTCTTGGCGACCTGGCTGGCGGCGCACGGATCCGGCGCGGCGGTCGCCGACGGCGTCATCGGCAGCGACGGCACTGCGAGTGCGGCCACCACCGCGCCGCCCACCGCGGAGGCAGCGAATACGGCGAACAGGCCGCGGCGAAGCGCCCCTGTGGTCGTTTTCATGGACAACTCCTAACGGTTTGCGAACGGATTGGAAACTGTCGCAAACGCTCATACGATCGACGGCAAATGGTCCCCGACCATCAAACCGGCCGAATCGGCCGCTGCACATCCTGCCATCCGGTCCGTTGTGCTGGCCAATCCAGCAAGCAAATCCACAGGTGGGAGGCAGTGCCGAAACAGCTCCGAGTAACGCCGCCGAACCGATTCGCGAGAACCGGATCAGAGCAGCTTGAGGCGTTGCTGGCATATCCCGCGAGGGACGGCACCCTACCCCACGCTGTTGTACGCTTCGGCTACGCAACGCCGGGGAGAAAGCGGGGAGTTCACCATCCAGCAGTTCATGATGCGCTTGAGTGGCACCCTGCGCAGATTCCGCTGGGCGGTATTCGCGGCGTGGTTGCTGCTCCTTGTGCCGTCGATCTATCTCGCGTTGCACCAATCCGGTCATCTCACCGGTGGCGGCTTCGAGGTCGACGGCTCGCAGTCGTTGCGGGTGCAGCACGAACTCGAACAGCACTTCCCCGACCAGGGCGCCTCCCCCCTGGCTCTGGTCGCCGCCCCCCGCGCCGACGCCTCCTTCGAGGACATGAACGTCGCCGTGGCCCACCTCGAGCAACTCGCGGCCGAGGTGCCGAGCGTCAAGATCAGCCCCAACCCGCAACAGCCGCCGCCCCAGCCGGACCGGCCCTACGTCGTCACGCTGCAGCTGGACTTCAACAACACCGGCGCCACCGACGTGGCAAAGCAGCTGCGCAAGAAGGTCGGTATCGACGGCGAGAACCCGGGTGAGATCGCCGACGGCCGGGTCAAGCTCTACGTCATCGGGCAGGGCGCACTGGGCGCCGCCGCCTCCGAGGCGATCAAGACCGACATCGGTCAGGCCGAACAGTGGAACCTGCCGATCGTCCTGATCGTGCTGCTGGCGGTCTTCGGTTCACTGGCTGCGGCCGCCGTGCCGCTGGTGCTCGGCATCTGCACCGTCGCCGTGACGATGGGCTTGGTCTACCTGCTGTCGATGGTCGCGACGATGTCGGTGTTCGTGGCCTCGACGGTGTCGATGTTCGGTATCGCGCTGGCGATCGACTACTCGCTGTTCATCCTCATGCGCTTCCGGGAGGAACTGCGCGCCGGCCGCGATCCGGAGCAGGCCGCCGATGCGGCGATGGGGACGTCCGGGCTCGCGGTGGTGCTGTCCGGGGTGACGGTGATCGCGTCGGTCACCGGCATCTATCTCATCCAGACGCCGGTGCTGGTGTCGATGGCCACCGGCGCGATCCTCGCCGTGTCGCTCGCGGTGCTGACCTCCACCACGCTGACCCCGGCGGTTCTGGCGACGTTCGGGCGCTCGGCGGCCAAACGCTCGTCGTACCTGCACTGGTCCAAGCGCCCCGAAACCACCCAGTCGAGATTCTGGACGCGGTGGACCGGCTGGGTGATGCGACGGCCGTGGCTGTCGGCGCTCGCCGCTTCGGCATTGCTGCTCACGCTCGCCGCGCCGGCGTTCTCGATGGTGCTCGGCAACAGCATGCAGCGCCAGTTCGAGCCGACGCACGAGATCCGTGGCGGCGTCAACGCCGCGGCCGAGGCGCTCGGCGCGGGTGCGCTGGGGCCGGTGCGCGTGCTCGTCACGTTCCCCGAGGGCAACGCCGCGTCGGCGCCGTCGAAGGAGCCGCTGCTCGACACGGTGCGACAACGCATGGCGCAGGGGCCGAACGTGGTGTCGGTCAGCCCGCCGGTGTTCGGGGAGGACTACCGCCACGCGCTGCTGTCGGCGGTGTTGTCGGTCGATCCCGAGGAGATGGGCGCCCGCGAGACCGTCGACTGGATGCGGGCCGAGGTGCCGAAGGTGCCCGGACTCGAGGGCGCCCAGATCGACGTCGGCGGGCCGACCGCGCTGATCAAGGACTTCGACGACCGGGTGTCGAAGACCCAGCCGTTGGTGTTCGTGTTCGTCGCGCTGATCGCCTTCTTGATGCTGCTCGTCGCGATCCGGTCGGTGTTCCTCGCCCTCAAGGGCGTCCTGATGACCGTGCTCTCGGTGGCGGCCGCCTACGGCAGCCTGGTCGTGGTGTTCCAGTGGGGCTGGCTCTCCGACCTCGGCTTCGAACCGCTGCCGTCGCTGGACAGCACCATCCCGCCGCTGGTGCTGGCGATGACGTTCGGGCTGTCGATGGACTACGAGATCTTTCTGCTGACCCGCATCCGGGAACGCTTCCTGCAGACGGGCAACACCCGCGACGCGGTCGCCTACGGCGTCAGCACCAGCGCCAGGACCATCACCAGCGCCGCGCTGATCATGATCGCGGTGTTCATCGGGTTCGCGTTCGCGGGCATGCCGCTCGTCGCGCAACTCGGCGTCGCGTGCGCCGTGGCGATCGCGGTCGACGCGACGGTGGTGCGCCTGGTGCTGGTGCCCGCACTGATGGCGATGTTCGACGAGTGGAACTGGTGGCTGCCGCGCCGCCTGGCCCGCATCCTGCCCTCGGTGGACTTCGAGAAGCCGCTGCCCAAGGTCGACATGCCCGACCTGGTCATCATTCCCGACGACCTGTCCTCCCTCGGCGCCACCGGCTCGGAGATGCGCATGGTCGTCAAGTCGGCAGCCAAACTCAAGCACCTTGTGCCACATGCCGTTACCGTCACCGATCCCCTGGCGCTCGGCGGTTGCGGGACGGCCGCAACTCCCACGAAGCTACGCAGCGCCGAGCGGCTCAACGGCACGCACCGCAACGGCACGAGCAACGGCAACGGCACCGGCAAGGCGCTGGCCACCGCCACGTTGCCCGTGCATCCGGTGACAATGTGGCGGGGCCGACTGTCGGTCGCGCTCGACGCGTTGGAGACCGCGTCGGACTACGAGCGTCCCCCGATGGAGCGGCGCAGCCCGATGGAGACCACCAACGTCCAGCTGCCGACCGGCGACCGGCTGCAGATCCCCACCGGCGCGGAGACCCTGCGGCTGAAGAGCTACCTCATCATGTGCAGAAACAGCACCAAGGACTACGCAGAGTTTGCCGATCTGGTCGAGTCCATGGAGACTCGTACCGCCGCAGAGGTACTGACCGCGATGGACCGGTATTACTGTGGTCAGCAGTCAAGGAAGCAATGGGTGGCCACTCAGTTGGTGCGCCGACTGGCCGACCCCCAGCCGTCCGACGAGCACGACACCCGCATGTCGGGCCCCGAGGCGGAGGCTGATTGGGCCAAGGTCAGGGAGCGATGCCTGTCGGTGGCCGTAGCGATGCTCGAGGAGGCGAGGTGACGGTGACTCCCGAGGCCCGGGACACCCGCCGCCGAGAGGTCGTCTCCCGCGATCAGCGCCCGCCCGCGCCCCGGCCCGCCGTCGACGAGCGGCCGGTCGAGTTCTGGCCCACCGCGGCGATCCGCGCGGCGCTGGAAACCGACGACCTCGCCGTGTGGCAGCGCATCGTGGTGGCGATCAAGCGCGACCCGTTCGGCCGCACGGCCCGCCAGGTCGAGGAGGTGCTGGAGACCGCCCGCCCGTACGGCGTGTCCAAGGCGCTGGCCGAGGTGCTGACCCGCACCCGCGAGCATCTCGAGGCCAACGAGCGCGAGGAGGTGGCCCGCATCATCCGGGCGTTACTGGAGCGGTCCGGTCTCGGCCAGCAGGAGTTCGCGTCGCGCATCGGCGTGCCCGGCAGCGAGTTCGCGACGTTCCTGTCCGGTACCGCCAGCCCGTCGGCGTCGCTGATGGTCCGGATGCAGCGGCTGTCCGAGCGGTTCGCCCGGATGCGCACGGGGCGTATCGGGCAGAACGGCTGACCCGGCGGCAAGCGGGTATAGCCACAGTCATGGACCTCGAGCAGATCCTGCGCGAGACGCGCACCGTGGCGATCGTCGGCGCATCCCCCGATCCGATGCGGGCCAGCCACGATATCTGGACCTATCTGAAGGTCGCCGCCGACTACGAGCTGTATCTGGTCAATCCGACGGTCGGTGAGATCGACGGCACCCCGGCGTATCCGTCGCTGGCCGACCTTCCGGTGGTGCCCGACCTCGTCGACGTGTTCCGCCGCCGCGAGCATCTGCCCGCGGTGCTGGCCGACACCATCGCCGTGGGCGCCAAGGTGTTGTGGCTGCAACTCGGCCTGTGGGACGAGCAGATCGCCCGCGACGGCGAGGCGGCCGGCCTGCAGGTGGTCATGGACCGCTGCATCAAGATCGACCACGCCCGGCTGCTGCGCTAGCGCGAGTGGACCGGCGACACGTCGTCGACCAGCCAGCGTCCGTCCTGCTTGGACAATGCCACCCGCAACGCCAGCACCGCGGTGTCCGGGGGCCGGCCCGGGGCATTCTGCGTGCCCCGCAGGATCACTGCGACGCTGGCCGCGCCGGGGCCGATCGCCTCGACGCCCGCCGACACCGTGCTCGCCTGAGCGGACACGTTACGGCTCGTCAATTGCTCTGCGACAGCGGTGAATTCGTTCTTGAACACCTCGGCGCGGTCCGGGGCCATCATCGCCGCGGCGCGGTCGATCGACGCGGTCGGGCTCTGCGGAGTGAATGTCGCGGAGGCCTCGGCCACGCTGCTGGCGATGCCCACCACCTCGGTGGTGTCGTTGCGCAGATTCCGTTCTGGGACAGTCCAGTTGAGGTATCCCACCGCAACCGCCGCGACCACGGCCGTGGTCGCGACCGCCACCACGCCCAGCCGCAGTCCTGGCCCGTCGTCGTCGGTGCCCACGGTGACCTTGTCCCGGCGTGCCAGGGCCACGTTGACCACGACGCCCTCGACGATCAGCAGGCACAGCACCGAGCACACCGACACCCACCACAGCGGCCAGGACAGTGCGAGACCGATGTAGACGAGCGCCGCGATGGCGGCGAGGGGAGCCGCGATGTCGAAAGCCGCCACGCGCCAGGCGTTCCTCATCGGATCGGCTCCAGCCGCGAAATCAGGAGCTTGCCCTCGATGTCGGTGACGTCGAGCCGCAGATTCCAGCGGACCGTCTGCGGTTTCTCGCCGCCGACGTTCTCACTGACCGACGTCGCGACCACCATGACGGTGTCGGTGCGCGACGCGAACTCGGTCAGCTCGGGTTGCGGTGCCGGCGCACCGTTGGGTCCGGGCTGGGCGTGATGAATGGTCTCGACGGCCACCGAGTCGATCTGGCCGGTGGCGCGTGACTGCAGCGTCTGCACCAGCTTGCGGTAGGGCTCGACGGAGGCCTCGAAGTCGGCGTTGAGTTGGCCGACGGTGCCCTCGTGCAACCTCGCCATGTCGGTTTCGACGGTGTCCTTGGTCATGTTGATCAGCACGCCGGTCCACTCGGCGGCGGCCTGCATGATGCGGGTGCGGTAGTGGAGCTCATCGGTGTCGTCGCGGTGCTGCACCCAGATCAGCGCGGCCAGGGCCACCGCCACCACGGCGATCACCCCGAGTACCGCGGACGCGACGCCGTAGCGGGTGACGACGGGGCCGTCCTCGTCGTGGGCCGGCGTTGGCTCGTCGTCGGGCATGCGCGTGAGGCTACCGGGCTGCTCCCGTGACGGTCTGGCACCCTGGTGGCGTGACGGTAGAAGCTATTCGATCCGGAATCGACCTGACCCACGTCGACGCCGACGCACGTCCGCAGGACGACCTGTTCGGCCACGTCAACGGCCGCTGGCTGGCCGAGTACGAGATGCCCGGCGACCGCGCCACCGACGGCGCGTTCCGCTCGCTCTACGACCGCGCCGAGGAGCAGGTCCGCGACCTGATCACCGAGGCCGCGGCGGCGGGCGCCGCGCCGGGCACCGACGAGCAGCGCATCGGTGACCTCTACGCCAGCTTCATGGACGAGACGACGGTGGCCGAGCGCGGGGTGGCGCCGCTGCTCGACGAGTTGGCCTTCGTCGACGCCGCCGAGACCCCCGAGGAGCTGGCCGCGGTGCTCGGCGCGCTGCAGCGCACCGGCGTGGGCGGCGGCACGGGCGTCTACGTCGACACCGATTCCAAGGACTCCACCCGGTACCTGCTGCACTTCACCCAGTCCGGGCTCGGCCTGCCCGACGAGTCGTACTACCGCGACGAGCAGCATGCCGAGATCCTGGCGGCCTACCCGCAGCACATCGCGGCGATGTTCGCGCTCGTGTACGGCGGTGACCACGCCGAGACCGCGGCGCGGATCGTCGCGCTGGAGACCAAGCTGGCCGCCGCGCACTGGGACGTCGTCAAACGCCGCGACGCCGACCTGTCCTACAACCTGCGCGCCTTCGCCCAACTGCCCGACGAGGCGCCCGGCTTCGACTGGACCGGCTGGGTCGGCGCCCTGGGGACCACTGTCTTCGGCGACCAGAGGCGGCCTGCCGAAGTCGTTGTCCGTCAACCCGATTACCTGGCCGCGTTCGCGGCGGCCTGGTCCGGCGAGGACCTCGAGGACTGGAAGCGCTGGCTGCGGTGGCGGCTGATCCATGCCCGCGCGTTCCTGCTCACCGACGACTTGATCGCCGAGGACTTCTCGTTCTACGGTCGCAGGCTCTCGGGCACCGAGCAGATCCGCGACCGGTGGAAGCGCGCGGTGTCGGTGGTGGAGAGCCTGATGGGCGACGCCGTCGGCAAGCTCTACGTCGAGCGGCACTTCCCGCCGCACGCCAAGGAGCGAATGGACGAACTGGTGGCCAACATCCGCGAGGCCTACCGCGTCAGCATCGACTCGCTGGACTGGATGACGCCGGCCACCCGGGAGAAGGCGCTGGCCAAGCTCGACAAGTTCACGCCGAAGATCGGCTATCCGGCCAGGTGGCGCGACTATTCGGCGCTGGTGATCGAACGGGACGACCTGTACGGCAACTACCGCCGCGGCTACGGCGTCGAATACGACCGCGAGATGGCCAAGCTCGGCGGGCCCGTCGACCGCGACGAATGGTTCATGACGCCGCAGACCGTCAACGCCTATTACAACCCGGGAATGAACGAGATCGTCTTCCCGGCAGCGATTCTGCAGCCGCCGTTCTTCGACGCCGAAGCCGACGACGCCGCGAACTACGGCGGCATCGGTGCGGTGATCGGTCACGAGATCGGGCACGGCTTCGACGACCAGGGCGCCAAGTACGACGGCGACGGCAACCTGGTGGACTGGTGGACCGACGAGGACCGCACCGAGTTCGGCGCCCGCACAAAGAGACTGATCGAGCAGTACGACGAGTATGTGCCCCGCGCGCTGAGTAACGGCCATCATGTCAACGGCGCGTTCACCGTCGGTGAGAACATCGGCGATCTCGGCGGGCTGTCGATCGCGCTGCTGGCCTACCGATTGTCGCTGGGCGGTGGCGACGGCCCGGTCATTGACGGAATGACGGGTATGCAGAGGGTTTTTTATGGCTGGGCGCAGGTGTGGCGCACGAAATCGCGCGAGGCCGAGGCGATCCGGCGACTGGCCATCGATCCGCATTCACCGCCGGAGTTCCGGTGCAACGGCGTCATCCGCAACATGGACGCGTTCTACGAGGCGTTCGGCGTCGGCGCCGACGACGCGCTGTACCTGGAGCCGGAGCGGCGGGTCCGCATTTGGAACTAGCCGTCACACGTTGGGCCGGCGCGATAACGTCAGAACATCTGCCAGTCGGACGCACCGTCGGGCTGGTTGTAGATGCCGTTGGAGTTCTTGATCACCACCGCGTCACCGCTGCCGAAGTTGTCGTAGAACCATTGCGCGTTCGCCGGGCTGAGGTTGATGCAGCCGTGGCTGACGTTCTCCTCACCCTGCGAGCCGACGGACCACGGCGCGCTGTGCACGAAGACGCCGCTGTTGTCGATGCGCACGGCATCCTGCACCTTGAGCTTGTACCCCTCGGCCGAGTTGACGGGAACCCCGTAGGTCGACGAGTCCATCACGATGTCGGCGAACTTCTCGAGCACGTAATAGGTGCCGTTCTTGGTGTCGTAGCCCTTTTTGCCCAACGACACCGGGAAGGTCTTCTCCAGCTCGCCGTTGCGATGGATCTCCATCTGCAACGTCTTGTTGTCGATGGTCGCGACGAGCTGCTCGGGAACGGTGAAGCTGGACTTGGTGCCCGACGCGTCGATGTTGACGACGGTGCCCGACGGCCAGAAGTCCTGCGGCCGCCAGCGCACCTGGGTGTCGCTGGTCCAGTAGAACCGGCCGGGCACCGGCGGGTTCGACGAGATGTGGATGGCCTGCTCGGCCATCGCGCGGTTGGCGATCGGCCGCTGGAAGTTGATGTAGATCGGCTTGGCCGCGCCGACGATCGAACCGTTGGTCGGGTTGAACGACGGCGGCGCGAACACCGGCGAACCGACGTACGGGGTCGGGTTCTGACCGGCCGGCGTGCCCTCGGGGATCGGCAGCTGCTGAGCCATCGGGTCCGGCGGCCCGAAGAACGGGTTCGCCGGCGGCGGCGGCGCGGCTGCTTCGGCGGGGGGCGGGGTCACCGGACCGGCGGGACCGGGCGCAGGCGCCGGGAACCCGAACGGGTCGGCCGGCGGAGGCGGCGGCGCCGGCGCCACGGCCGGATCGACGGGTGCCGGCGGCGGTGGAGCGGGTGGCTGAGCCAGGGCGGACGGGCTGCTCAGCACCATCCCGCCGAGGAATCCAGCCGCCACAATCGCGGTGAGCAGTCGCCTCCGCATACAAGACCTCCCAGTCGCAGTACTTCACCCAGTGTGGCATAGCGCCGCGAGCCGACACTGCTATCCGGTCGCTTCCACGCGCTGGTCATACGCCTGCACCACTGCGCTGACCTGCTGTATTCATCGGTTCGCGGCGTTTGGCGTTACTTCTGTCTCGCTGAGCCGATTGCGCCCGACCGGGTTCAGCGAGCGGTGACCGCCAGCTCCCAGCGCCAGATCGGGCCGTCCTCCGGGTCGACGAGCTCGAGCGTCCGCGTGAAGCCGAGCCGGCGCAGCACCCCGGTCGACGGGTTGTCGTCGGCCAGCGTGTTCGCGATCACCGTGGTGACAGTGCCGGTGGCGCGGGCTTTCTCGATGAGCGCGCGGGCCGCCGCGATGCCCAGCCCGCAGCCGCGGAACTCCTGGGCGAGCTCGTAGCCGATCTCGACCACGCCGTCCCGCGGCGGGCCGACGAATCCGCCCGAGCCGACCAACCGGTCCTCGGCGAGGAAGAAGTGCATCCACCAGTCGGCCTCGTCGGGATGGTCGCGCAACCGCTTGATGCTGAACCCGATCGCCTCCGGGAACTCGGGCCAGCCCGCCGGCACCTTGCTGCCGATGAGCAGGCCGAACGCCGCCGGGTCGGACTGCAGTGTCAGCAGGTACTCGACGGTGGCAGGAAGCAACCGAACACTGGTCATGTGATTGTTGCTTTCAGTGTGAGCCCGATGGGCGGCGACGACAGCGTGGGTGCGGCAGTGGCCGAGGCGATCCGGGTGGTCCGGGCGTCCGGGTTGCCCAACGAGACTAATGCGATGTTCACCAACATCGAGGGTGAATGGGAGGAGGTGATGGCCGTGGTCAAGCGGGCGGTCGACGCGGTGGCCGCGGTGTCGCCGCGCGTCAGCCTCGTGCTCAAGGCCGACATCCGCCCGGGCTATACCGGCCAGTTGACCGCGAAGGTGCAGCGCGTCGAAGACGCGCTCGGCTAGGAGCGCACCAGCCGGGCGATCGCCGCCGACGCCTCGGCCAGCTTCTCGTCGGCCTGTTCGCCGCCCTCGGCGACGGCCTGGATGACGCAGTGGCCGAGATGCTCGTCGAGCAGGCTCAACGCCACCGACTGCAGCGCGCTGTTGATCGCGCTGATCTGGGTGAGGACGTCAATGCAGTACTTGTCGTCCTCGATCATCTTGGCGATGCCGCGCACCTGGCCCTCGATTCGGCGCAGACGCTTGGCGTAGTTGTCCTTCTGCGACGAATAACCATGCGCTGCAGTGGTTTCAGTCATGCTCATGCGCCTCCCAGCATCTGCTTCATCTTGCCGATCTCAGCCTGCTGCGTGTCGACGATGGTCTGCGCCAGGCGCTTGGCGTCGACGTTGTCGCCGTTGGCGATCTCGGCCCGCGCCATCTCGATCGCCCCTTGGTGGTGGCTGATCATCGACTCCAGCCACAGGGTGTCGAACTCCTCGCCCCTCAGCGACTCGAGCCTGGTCATCGTCGCCTCGTCGACCATGCCTTGCATCGTCGAGTGGTGTCCTTCGTGCCCACTGCCGGCGTCGGGGTTCTCGTTCCACTGCACGAGGAGGACCTTCATGGTCCGGATCTCGGGTTCCTGGGCGGCGGAGATCTGCTCGGCGATCGCCTTGACCTCGGGGTCGGTCGTGCGCTCCGGCACCAGATCCGACAGCTCGACTGCCTGCTCGTGGTGGGGAATCATGTTGTTGGCGAAGGCGACGTCGTCGGCGTTGAAACCGGCAGGCGCACCGCTGATCACAGGCTGGTCGGAATGCTGGCCGGATTGGTCGTCGGACGCGGACTGCGAACTGCTGCACGAACCTAGGACCAGCGCGGCGGCGAGGGCGGCCAGCACCGCGACGATGCGGGCGAGGAACGACGTCATGACCCAAGCTTACCGCATACCCCAGAGGGGTATTGATAACGGTTTGGCCGGGTGAAACGCCAAAGGCATACTTGACGGATGCCCTCACAGTCTCCCGACATCGAAGCCTCCCGTCGGGCGGAGCCCGACATCAAGCCCCGAAGCCGCGATGTCACCGACGGCCTGGAGAAGGCCGCCGCCCGCGGGATGCTGCGTGCGGTGGGCATGGACGACGACGACTTCGCCAAGCCGCAGATCGGCGTCGGCTCGTCGTGGAACGAGATCACGCCGTGCAACCTGTCGCTGGACCGGCTGGCCAAGGCCGTCAAGGACGGTGTGCACTCCGCAGGCGGGTTCCCGCTGGAGTTCGGCACGATCTCTGTGTCCGACGGCATCTCGATGGGCCACGAGGGCATGCACTTCTCGCTGGTCTCGCGCGAGGTGATCGCCGACAGCGTGGAGACGGTCATGCAGGCCGAGCGCCTCGACGGCTCGGTGCTGCTCGCCGGCTGCGACAAGTCGCTGCCCGGCATGCTGATGGCCGCGGCGCGCCTCGATCTGGCGAGCGTCTTCCTGTATGCGGGCTCGATCCTGCCGGGCATCGCCAAGATGTCGGACGGCACCGAGCGCGAGGTGACGATCATCGACGCGTTCGAAGCGGTCGGCGCGTGCGCGCGGGGGCTGATGCCGCGCGAGGACGTCGACGCCATCGAGCGCGCGATCTGTCCCGGCGAGGGCGCATGCGGCGGCATGTACACCGCCAACACGATGGCCTCGGCGGCCGAGGCGCTGGGCATGTCGCTGCCCGGCTCGGCCGCTCCCCCGGCGACCGACCGGCGCCGGGACGGGTTCGCGCGCCGCTCCGGGCACGCCGTCGTCGACCTGCTCCGACGGGGTATCACCGCGCGCGACATCCTGACCAAGGAGGCGTTCGAGAACGCGATCGCGGTGGTGATGGCGTTCGGCGGGTCCACCAACGCGGTGCTGCACCTGCTGGCCATCGCCCACGAGGCCAACGTCAAGCTGACCCTGGAGGACTTCACCCGCGTCGGCGCGAAGGTGCCGCACCTGGCCGACGTGAAGCCGTTCGGCAGTCACGTGATGACGGACGTCGACCGCATCGGCGGTGTGCCCGTCGTGATGAAGGCGCTGCTGGATGCCGGTCTGCTGCACGGTGACTGCCTGACCGTCACCGGCCAGACCATGGCCGAGAACCTCGCCCACATCGCACCGCCGGATCCCGACGGGAAGGTGCTGCGCGCGCTGAGCAATCCGATCCACCCGACCGGCGGCATCACGATCCTGCACGGTTCGCTGGCCCCCGAGGGCGCGGTGGTGAAGTCGGCCGGCTTCGATTCGGACGTGTTCGAGGGCACCGCAAGGGTTTTCGAGCGTGAGCGCGCCGCGCTGGATGCGCTCGAGGACGGCACCATCCAGGCCGGCGACGTCGTGGTGATCCGGTACGAAGGCCCCAAGGGCGGCCCGGGGATGCGCGAGATGCTCGCGATCACCGGCGCGATCAAGGGCGCCGGCCTCGGCAAGGACGTGCTGCTGATGACCGACGGCAGGTTCTCCGGCGGCACGACGGGCCTGTGCGTGGGCCACATCGCGCCGGAGGCCGTCGACGCCGGACCCATCGCGTTCCTGCAGGACGGCGACCGCATCCGGCTGGACGTGGCCAAGGGCACGCTCGACGTGATGGTGGACCCGGCGGAGTTCGAAGGGCGTCAAACGGGTTTCACCCCGCTGCCGCCGCGCTACACCACCGGCGTACTGGCCAAGTACACCAAGCTGGTGGGCTCGGCGGCGGGCGGCGCGGTCTGCGGCTGAGCCCTGCTCGGCAAACGGCTATCGACTGAAGGCCTCTGGGTTCATACCCCTGTGTCCCTCGACCGAATGACCTTCTCCCCTGCTATCCGCATCGAAGGCAGCGCAAAGTCTAGTTGCGCAGCTTTTGTGATTACGGAAGGGGAATAGCATGCGTACAGCAAAGCATCGATACGGCGTAGCACACATCGCGGTGGCGGGGGCCAGCGTGCTCTTGGCGATCAGCGGTGTTGTAGGGGCTGGAGCCCAAGCAAACGCTATTGAACCGGCTGCACCCCTCAGCCCGGTAAGTCAACAGCCCCTCAATACGGTCAGTCAACAGAACGCCGTGCGCAAAGCAGAGGACTACCTCGACTACACCGCCTTCTCCCGTCGAGGGCTTATCGAGCAGCTGGAATTCGAAGGCTTCTCAACCGAAGACGCGACATTTGCCGTCGACCACGTCGCCGTTGACTGGAATGAGCAGGCAGCCAAGAAAGCAGAGGACTACCTCGACTACACGAGCTTCTCACGTAGTGGACTGATCGAGCAGCTCGAGTTCGAAGGGTTCACCCCCGCTCAGGCGGCGTATGGGGTAGCCGCCGTCGGGCTCTGATCTGACGGATGCCAGTGGGAGCACGGCCACATGCGACGGCCCGGACCACCGGAATCGTGTCGTCGCGCGGCGTCAGTGAGCCGAGTGGGGCTCACCGACTCTGTCGCTCGGCGGCTATGCGGGCGATGCGCGGTAGGGCGATCGCGCAGACCGGCAGGTAGGCGGTCGCCCACCACGGCACGCCGAAGACGATGCGGCAGCCGCCGTCCTCGGGCCAGACCTCGTGCCGGGTCGCGCCGACGCCGGCGACCTCCCACCCCCAACAGCGACCGATCTCCAACTCGGTGATCGTGAAGGGCAGCGAGATGCCCAGCGGGGTGACGACTTTCCCGTGCGAGCCGACGCGGAGCGGGCCGGGCTCGGACATTTCGGCGCCCTGCACCGTCGGGCCCCACTGCGGCCAGGCGTCGAGGTCGACCAGGACGCCCCACACCGCGGCCGGATCGACGTCGGCGCGCAGTTCGACGGTGGGCATCCCGCGGCGGAAACCGAAGTTCAACATCCCCGCTCTGATGCCCCGGTCTGTGTGGTGCTAAACGACCGCTACCGTCCGGGCGGCGGTGGAGGTGGATCGATGGGCGTCAACGAGATCGGCAGCCAATGGGTGCCCGGTCCTTCCCCTGGGCATCCCGCACCATTCATGACGAGGGTCCGCTCGCCGTAGAAGCTGCCGTCCGGGTTCGGGATCCAGTAGTCCGAGCGGGTGGCCAGCAACGCGCTGCCGGGGTCGTTGCGATCGCAGAAGTAGGGATACTCACCGCTGGTCTCCCATCGGTCCTTGTTCCACTTGTACTCGTAGGCCAAGGGAGCGCCTGGATTGCGGGCATGGTCGTCCGTGTTGTCCATGCGCGCCACGCAGCCGTTGACGTCACAGTGCGTGGTGAACGGGACGGACACGGTGATCGGATTCATCGGTGTCGGCATACCGTTGAACGTCTGCTTCGAGAAGTCGATGAACAAGTCGTAGTACCCGTACAGCGGTGGCGGTTCGACTCGATCTGCATGCGCGACTGGGGCCACGACCAAGGCCGCACCCGCCGCAATGGCGCTCATGTACAGCCTTTTCGACATGGCCCTGGCTACCACACCGCATCGTTCAATGTTCGGCGAATCGGGCGAAGAGTGCGGGCAGAAAGCCGGCCAGGTGGTTCATCTCCTGTGCGCAGTGCACCATCAGGTCCCTGGCGTCGGGCAGCTGCCTGGCCGCAACGGGTCGAAGTATCCTGTCCGCCAACGTGTTACCGGCCCTAAGTGACACATGTCGGCCGCCCATCCAGAACCGCGACCGCATCTCGGCGCCGTCAGGTGCCGGCCGGACGGAATGAACCAGCCAACCGACGTCGACCGGGATGTCGGCCGAGCCGAGCCGGGCACAGATCGCGACGCCGTCGGCGCTGCCGTCCAATCCCAGCACCGACGGCTCGACGAACTGGATGGCGGGCCGGGTGAACGTTGATCCGAGGTACTCGTGCACCAGCGAGGTGCGGCCGACGTAGGTGCCGTCACCGCCGCCATCGCTCCATCGTGCGGATACGTGCGCCCGCGGATGCCACAGCTTGTAGCGCCGCGAGTCGCTGCCGTGCCAGCCGAACCACCACACCCACATCTGCGGTGTGACACCGGGCATGTCGGTGCGCACGGAAACCTGGATACCGCCGTCGCGCAGTGTGCCGTAACCGTTCTCGGTCTGCTGGTATCCGTCGTCGAGCAGGGCGGTGGTGTCGTCGAACGCCGGGAGCGCGGGCTCGGCCTGCGGCCCGTGTTCGAGCGCCTCTACGACATGTGTTGGCAGGGGCGCCATCTGGGGCGTGAAGAAGTCGGCGAACGGAGCGTCGAAATCGTCTGCGCGGTAGCCGAGGTAGCCCACGGTGTCACGCCCTGCCCATCCAGCTGTGGAACCGGCCGGCGGGGTCGTACTGCGCGCGCACGCGGTCGAGGCGGGCCATGGCCTCATCGGTGGCGAACCTCGCGGGCCGCTGGCCGAGGTTCTCGTCGGCGAGTTGTATCCCGGTGGCCAGGTGCGCCATCGCCGCCATGTTGGATCGCGCCCAGTCGGCGTAGCGGTCGTCGTCGGCGAGATCGCGCCAGACCGTGTAGAGAGCGAGGTAGATGTCGTCCTCGAGGCTGTAGGCCATGTCCTGGCGCTGCGGTGACGGCCCCCAGTTGAGCCAGAGGAAGTGTGACGGATGCGGCGGCAGCGTCTCGAGGATGCGGCCGATACCCGGCCGAAGGTCGTCGGCGGAGGCGGAGGTCCACATGTTGTCGGTGGCGTAGCGGTAGCCGCTCGGATAGTTGCTCATCACGCCCTCGTACCAGGCGGCGAGGTCGGCCGGCGCATAAGGCACGGCGACGATCGCGCGGTCGCGGACTGGGCAGGTGTCCAGCAGCGTGAGCGCTTGTGTGGCCTCCTCCTCGGAGTCGGCGAAGACGGGTGAGGCCATCACGATGCCGGGCTGATCGAGGCCGGCGCCCGGCACACTGCTCGAGGCGACGATCTGCAACTCGACACGGCGATCGACGTCGGCGCTGATGGCCCTGGCCCAGGTGTAGATCTCGTCGGCGAGGTCGATCGGGTACACGTACAGACTGCTGCCGCACACGGCGGGCCGCGGGTAGAGCCTGAGATGGAACGCGGTGACCACGCCGAAGAATCCGGGGCCGGATCCTCTTGCAGCCCAATACAAGTCGGTGTGGGCGTCCGGACTGCAGTGGATCCGATCGCCGTCGGCGGTGACGACGTCCAGGCCGATGACGCTCTCGCAGGCCGGCCCGAGCACGCGGCTGTTCCAGCCATACCCGCCCTGCAGCAGGTAGCCGCCGATGCAGACGCCCTTGCAGTGGCCCGCGGGGAAGAACAGGCCCTGCGCGTCCAGGTCGGCGGCCAGCAAGCTGCCACCCTTGCCGGGACCGACGATGGCGACCATGCGATCGACGTCGACGGTGCAGTCGTCGAGCCGGCTGACATCGAGCAGCATGCCGCCGTCGCGGACGTGGTTCCCGGCCCAGCTGTGGCCGCCCGAGCGGACGCCGACCACAAGGTCGTGCTCGCTCGCGAAGCGGATGGCGGCGACGACGTCGTCGGCGTCACGGGCCTGCACGACGACGTCGGGATAGCGCTCCGGTGTGCGGGCGTTCCATACGGTCGCGCGTCGCGCGACCTCGTATTCGTCGTCGCCGCGGATGAAGGTTCGACCAGCTGGACGCAGCGTCACGAATCCCCCTTGATTCGTATACCGAATCACTGTGGTTCGGGATGCGGATCAATATAGTGAGGGCGTGGCGCATCCGGACGAAAATCGGCGAACTGAATCCGGGCGCGAGGACGGCATCCAGGTGCTGCGCCGGGCAGCGGCGGCGCTCGACGAGATCGCGGCGGCGCCCGGTCAACTACGGCTGGTGGACCTGGGCGTGCGGCTCGGATTGGCGAAGTCGACGGTGCGCCGGCTGCTGGTCGGGCTGGTCGAGGTCGGTTTCGCCGGCGTCGACGAACACGGCCGGTTCTCGCTCGGCGACCGAGTGCTGGGGCTGGGCAGCGCCGATGTCGCGGGCCTGGCCGCGCTGTTTCGGCCGACACTCGAAGAGCTTGCGAGGGTCACCGAGGAGACGGTCGACCTGTCGGTGCTTCGCGGCGGCGAGATGTTGTTCATCGACCAGGTCGAGTCGGCGCATCGGCTGCGTGCGGTGTCAGCGGTCGGCATCCGGTTCCCGCTGTCGACGACGGCGAACGGCAAGGCCGCAACGGCGCTGCTGCGGGGTTCGACCGAGGTGGTGTTCGACCGCGACGAGCACACCGTCGGTATCTCGGCGGCGGGCGTAGCGGGACGGACGGTCGGCGGGCATGTCGTAGCGATTTCCGTGCCGGCGCCGACGTCGCGCTTTGTTGTGCAGGAGCCGCGGATCGTCGAGGCGCTGCTGTCGGCGGCCGAGCGCGCACCGTGGTCACGGTGACGTAATACGTTGGTCTGTCTGGTCGGTCGGCCCCCGAACCGCTCCCCCGCTAGATGTCAGACCCGGTTGCTTTGATGGGTTCATGTCCTCGATCGCATCGCCTGACGTGGCGGCGCCACGCCCGGTCGATCGCCTTGAGGGGTTGTTCGAGGAGTTGTCGGAGTTGTCCGGTCAGCGCAACGCGATCGATGGGCGCATCGTGGAGATCGTCGCCGAGATCGACCGCGACGGGTTGTGCGGCATCACCGGGGCGCGGTCGGTGGCGGCGTTGGTGGCCTGGCGGCTGGGCTCCTCATCGGCCAACGCCAAGACGATCGCCACCGTCGCGCACCGCCGGGACGCGTTCCCGCGCTGCACGCAGGGTCTGCGCGAGGGCCGGCTGTCCCTCGATCAGGTCGGGGTCATCGCCGGGCGCGCCGCCGACGGCTCGGATGCGCACGCCGCACAGTTGGCCGCGGTGGCCACGGTCAGCCAGCTGCGCAAAGCGATCAGCCTGCAACCCCGACCCGACCCCGAGCCACCACGGTCGGAACCGCAGCGCAGGATCACCAAGCACAGCGACGCGGACTCCACCACCTGGAAGATCACCCTGCCCCGTCTGGACGCGGCGAAGTTCGACGCGGCGTTGCAGTCGCATCTGGATGCCGCGGTCGCCGAGTACAAGGCCGACCACGACACCGGCGAGCACCCCTCCGGGCAGGCGCCGCCGTTTCCGAACCTCGGTGCGGCGTTCATGCGGCTGGTCGAGGCGGGGTGGGATGCCGAGGCGGCGCGCCGCCCGCACAACCAGCACACCACCGTGGTGTGCCATCTCGACGTCGAGGCCCGCGCCGCGGCGCTGCACCTGGGGCCGCTGCTCACCGAGGCCGAACGCCACTACCTGACCTGTGACGCCACCTACGAAGTGTGGTTTCACCGCGACGGGCAGCCCATCGGCGCCGGGCGCACCACCCGGCAGATCAACCGCCGGCTGCGCCGCGCCCTCGAGCACCGACACCCCACCTGCGCGGTGCCCGGCTGCGGGGCCACCCGAGGCCTGCACGCCCACCACATCCGGCACTGGGAAGACGGCGGAGCCACCGAGCTCGACAACCTGGTGCTGCTGTGTCCCTACCACCACCGACTACACCACCGCGGCATCATCACCATCCGCGGA